>JAZQWF010000014.1:0-46195 GCA_045632185.1 Eubacteriales bacterium | reverse complement strand
CGTGGGCTTATGATCACGAATGATACACTGTTTCAGAAATTCTACTGCCTTTTCAAGGCCCTCGTCCGTGGTCATCAGACTATCCTCATGCTCGATGCTCATCACCTTGTCATAGCCCGCAAGGCGAAAAGCAGAGATCATATCGCGCCAATAGTCATAGCCGTTGCCGTAGCCGACCGTGCGGAAGATCCAGGATCTGTGCAGCTCGTCACTGTAATGCGTGGTGTCCAGCACACCATTCACGGCCGTATTATAGCGGTCGATCTTGGTATCCTTGGCGTGTACGTGATAGATCGCGCCCGTCAGCTCGCGAATCGCGGCCACGGGATCTATGCCCTGCCAGATCAGGTGAGAGGGATCGAAATTCGCGCCGATGATATCGCCAACTGCCTCGCGCAAGCGCAAAAGCGTCTTGGGGTTGTAGACGCAAAAGCCGGGGTGCATCTCAAACGCGATCTTGGTAACACCGTGCGCCTTGGCAAACTCGGCGGTCTTTTTCCAATACGGGATCAGCACCTCGTTCCACTGGTAGTCCAGCACGGCAAGAAAATCCGGAGGCCAGGCACAGGTTGCCCAGTTGGGCGTTTTATCCTCGGCAGAGCCGCCGGGGCAGCCGGAAAAGGTGATCACGGTATCCACGCCGATCCTTTGTGCAAGCAATACGGCGTTGCAGAAATCGTCGTGATAGCTCTTGGCTATTGCGGGATCGGGATGCACGGGGTTGCCGTGTACGGCAAGAGCGCAGACCTCAATATTATATTTTTTGAAGGCTTTTTGCCACTTGGCAAGCGCCTTTTCGTCATCAAGCAGCGCCGCAGGATCGCAATGCGCCTTGCCGGGATAGCCGCCGCAGCCGATCTCGACGCACTCGATGCCAAGCTTGTGGAATTTTTCAAGCGCCTGCTCTAACGAAAGATCGCCAAACAGATTGGTAAGAACACTCAGCTTCATAACAGTTCTCCTTTGGTTGGGGTTACTATTATGATACCACCTTCACGGGTAATTTGCAAGCAATATCGCAAAAAAACATAAAAGGAGCGCCTTGCGGCGCTCCTTTTATGTTCGGCGTAGGTAAGATCAGATCTTTTCCTTAACCTTGGATGCCTTACCCATGCGGTCACGCAGGTAGTAAAGCTTCGCGCGGCGAACCTTACCGACGCGGGTGATTTCAACTTTTGCTACGTTGGGGGAGTGAATGGGGAAGGTCTTCTCCACGCCTACACCGTAGGAAACGCGTCTTACGGTAAAGGTCTCGGAGATACCGCCGCCGTGCTTAGCGATCACAGTACCCTCAAAAAGCTGAATTCTTTCCTTGGTGCCCTCCACGATCTTGTTGTGGATACGGATGGTGTCACCGATGCGGATCACCGGCACCTCTGCCTTCAATTGCTCGTTTGTAAAAGCCTGAATCAAGTTCATTTTATGGCCTCCTTTAAAATCCGGATGTTCATGCAGAGCTGCGCAGCGGACCACCCTTAAAATGTTGTGTTCACACACGGATGATATTATAACACAATCGGAAAATAAATGCAATAGTTTTTCAAAAAAAAGATAAAATTATTTTTTCTTTCCCGCTTCCCTGAAAAAATTTGCTTTTTTCCCGCTTTTATGATATAATGTAAAGCAGTTTTACAACCAAGGAGTTTTTTATGAAGAAAAATGCCCTCCGCTTACCCGCCATCGTAATCTTTTCCTTGATCGCCTTATATTCCTGCGTTATGGTACCGCTGCTGGAATATATCGTTACCGACGGCGTTTTGTCCGAAACCGTTTTGTATCTGATCGTGGATCTGCTGTGGATGCATCTGGAAACCGTTGCCAGCATCGCGCTTTTGACCTTTGTTGTTTTCGGTATCTACACGTACCGCCTGAGCGGTGCCAAGCAGGTGCTGATGCTTACGGCGGGAGCGCTGCTGTTCAAATATTTCGCCGCCATCGTCGCAGTTTCTATTGAATACGGCTCGCTTGACCTCACGGGCGGCCTTAACAGTTATCTCGTTTCCCTCCTGATCGAGCTTTTCATTCTCGCTCTCATCGCGTTTTTGGGCGCCAGAATGATCACACCGCGCCAAGCGCTTTATGAAGAAAAGAAGGCCGCCGCCAAAAAGCTGAACCGCGAATTCCGCGAAAAGCCCCTTTTCCCCTTCCAGAAAAAGTTTTCTCTCAAAAATCCCATACAGCGCCTGATCTTTATTGGCATCATCGTCGTGGTGCTGGGCAGAATTGCTGCCGACATTCCCGTCACCTTCCAATTCGGCATTGAGGACAATCTTGATATTATCGTTGCTCTGATCGAATGGCTGATCCTGATCATTCTTCCCGCCCTCTATTCCTACTTCCTTTCCCTTCTTTTCTTTAAGCTGTGTGTCAAGCAGCAGCAAAAGAGCGAAGAAAAGGCGGAAAACGACGCCGAAGATGCGTCTGATAGCAAGGAGACCGAAAAGAGCGAGGAAGCAGATCCCGACGCAGAATAAACAAAGAAAAAGCCGCGAAATCGCGGCTTTTTTCGTTACAAGCAAAAGTGACCGCCGAAGCGGTCACTTTTTTGATATGGATCAAATGTACTTTTTGATGATATCAGTTGCCTCTTCCGCAGGAATGGAAGCGGTCATGAACACGTTAACGTCGTGCTTTGCAAGCAGGGCGTCAACCTCACCAAGCAGAACCTCGAACGCAGCAACGTTACCGTTGCAGATCTTCAAGGAGTTGTCTACGAACAGGTCGGTCACATCATAGTTACTGGCAAGGATGCCCGCCACGAAGCCGTACAGCGCGTCGGCGTCCTGAATAAGATATTCTTCGGTATCAATCAGTCTGACCTTATTTTTCACGTTGAAGCGCAGGTTGGTTCCCTTTTCAATGCAAACGACGTCACCCTTGGACACTTCTGCGGCAGCGTGAACCTTCTCGATCAGGGTTTTGGTCTTTCCGGTGCCTTTTACACCAATCATCAATTTAAGCATAGATTGTACCTCCAGTATCTGATGTGTGCGGGCATTTTCCCCGCTACACCTATATTATACACTATTTTATTTGACATTTCAAGGGGTTTTTAACAAATTTTTGCAACATTTTTCAACTTTTTTAGCGTTTTTCAACAGTTTTGGGGGCGATTACGCCTTGGCTCTTGCCTCCAAAGCTGCTTTTTGCTCCTCATAGCCGGGCTTGCCAAGCAAAGCGAACATATTTTTCTTGTATGCCTCTACACCGGGCTGGTCAAAGGGATTGACGCCAAGCAGGTAGCCGGAGATGGCGCACGCCTTTTCAAAGAAGTAGAACAGGTAGCCAAGAGAAGCGGGAGATCTGTCCTCCATTTCCAGCACAATATTGGGCACTCCGCCGTCTACGTGAGCAAACAGGGTTCCCTGCTTTGCCATCTCGTTGACGTAGTTCAGATCCTTACCGGAAAGGAAGTTCAGACCGTCGATATTCTCGGGATCGTGAGGAATGGGCAGCTTCGCACCGCTGTCCTTTACCCACAGCACGGTTTCAAATAGATTGCGCACGCCGTCCTGGATATACTGCCCCATTGAGTGCAGATCGGTGGAAAAGATCACAGATGCGGGGAAAATGCCCTTCTGATCCTTGCCCTCGCTCTCGCCGTACAGCTGCTTCCACCATTCGGTGATCATTTGCAGGAAGGGCTCGTAACCCACAAGGATCTCGGTTCCCTTGCCGCGGCGGGAAAGCGCATTGCGCAGTGCAGCGTACTTATAGCAATCGTTCTTTGCAAGATCGGGATCGGCAAAATCGGTGCGTGCCTTCTGCGCGCCTGCCATCAGGCCATCAAGATCCACGCCGGCTACGGCAATGGGAAGCAGACCGACAGCGGTCAGCACAGAGAAACGGCCGCCAACGTCATCCGGCACTACGAAGGTTTCGTAGCCCATCTTATCCGCAAAGCCTTTCAACGTACCGCGTGCGCGGTCGGTGGTCACGAAGATGCGGTCCTTGGCACCCTCGGCACCGTATTTCTTCTCCAAAAGCTCGCGGAATACGCGGAAGGCCACGGCGGGCTCGGTCGTCGTACCGGATTTGGAGATCACGTTGATGCAAACGTCGCGTCCCTCGCAGATAGCAAGCAGCTCCTGCATATTGGAGGCGCTGATGTTGCAGCCCGAAAAATAGATGTCGGGCGTATCCTTTTTCATGTTATTGTAAAGCGGGGATCTGAGGAATTCGATCGCTGCGCGGGCGCCGAGATAAGATCCGCCGATGCCGATGACGATGAACACGTCACAGGACTTCTGGATCTTGGCGGCAGCCGCCTTGATGCGGGCATACTCCTCTTTATCGTAATCCACGGGCAGATCCATCCAGCCAAGGAAGGCGTTGCCCGCGCCGCTCTTTTCGGTAAGAACGTTATGCACGGCACTGACCTGTGCCTGCATATAGTCGTATTCCTTTTCGGAAATAAACTGCTTTGCGTAAGCATCAATCAAACGTACAGACATTTAAAACCTCTTTCTATCAACTGTGTCGATAAGTAATGTATATATTTTACATCATATTTTATAAAAATGCAACTGCTTTTTCGTTTTTTTCAAAGAAACAAAAGCTGGGCCAAAAGCTGGCGGAAAAGCCCACTGAAATTGATCGTTTCGATCGCGCTTTGCGAGAGCATCTGCACCCTGCCGATTTCCTTTCCGTTCAGAGAATACACGATCTCTCCCACGCTATCCCCTGCTTGCAGCGGCGCCTGCACGTATGGCGGCAGCTCGCGGCTCACGCTTACGCGCGATGCGCTCCCCTTGGGCACCGTAGCGCAAAAGGCGGGCCAGGACACCTTCAAGGTCGCAGTATCACTGCCCTGCACGGGGATCTCACTCTCGCCGCCAGACGCGCGGTAGGTTTCGTAATTGGCAAAGCCATAGTCAAGAAGCTTGGCAGCGCTTGCATTGCGGCTGTCGCGCGTTTGCGCGCCCATGATCACGCAAACAAGAGAAAGCCCCTCCCGCTTTGCCGTTGCGCTCACGCAAAAGCCCGCCCGGGCGGTAGAGCCGGTCTTCAATCCCGTGCAACCGGGATAATAACGCACCAGACGGTTCGTATTGGTCAACCCAAATTCTCCGCCTCGGATCGTATCCTGCCAGATACCACTGTATTCCAGGATCTTGGGATGCGCGATCAACGCCCGCGACATAATGGCGATATCCCGTGCCGAGGTCACGTGGTTCTGCGCGGTATCGTCCAGTCCGTTGGTGTTCTCAAAATGCGTGTTTTTCATTCCCAGCTCGGCGGCACGCGCATTCATAGCGGCAACAAAGCTCTCCTCGCTTCCCGACACGAACTCGGCCAGCGCCACGGCGCAATCGTTGGCGGAGGCAATGATCACGCATTTGAGCATCTCCTCTACACTCATCGTTTCGCCTTCCTCCAAAAACACCTGTGATCCGCCCATAGAGGCGGCATTGGCGCTGACGCTGACCGTATCCGCGAGGGCGATGCGCCCCGCATCGATCGCCTCCATCACAAGAAGCAGCGTCATCACCTTGGTCACAGAAGCGGGAGGCAGCGCCTCGTCTGCGTTTTGCTCGTACAGGACCTCTCCTGTTTCGGCGTCTATCAAAATGGCGGATTTACAAGGTAATTCGCTCATACTGCCCGCCGCAGACACGTCCTGCGCCATGGAAGTCAACGGAAAAAGCAGGATAAGTGCCAGCGCCAACGCGATCACTTTTAATTTTTTCATAAATCACCCCCGACCTATCCTATGTAGGTCGGGGGTAGTTTTATGTCAGATCAGCTTCATTTCTGCTTCTTTTCTTTCCATATCCGCGACAAGCGCGAACTGGCAACGGCAACGATCCAGATTATGTCCCGCACGGGAGGTACGGAAATAATGATCGCCCTCGATGTAGTCGGTCAGGAAGCGCATGCCGCATTCAAGGGTCATCATGCGTGCACCGATGGGCAGAAGCTCGATCTCCTTGTCGGTCAGCTTGCCGTTACAGCCTTTGAGGAATCCCTTGGCAAAGGCGTGGTAAAGTTCCAGATCCAACGCAACCTTGGAAAGATCGGTTTCGTCCTCTGCGGCGGTATTGGCGCCAAAGCGGATCGAGTCACCGAAATCGTTGACGGAATAGCCGGGCATAACGGTATCCAGGTCGATCACGGCCACGGGCTTTTGCGTGTAGGCGTCAAACAGAATGTTGTTCAGCTTGGTATCGTTGTGCGTCACGCGAAGGGGCAGCTCCCCGCTCTCGCGCGCCTTTTCCAGCGTTTTTGCGAACTCTGCGCGCTCCATAGCAAACTCGATCTCCTTTTGCACGGAGGCCACGCGGCCACAAGGATCCGCCTTTATGGCACGCATCAGATTTTCATAGCGCACGGGCGTGTTATGGAAGTCCTTGATCGGCTCGACAAGCACGGAGGCGTCAAAATCGGAAAGCAGGCCCTGGAAGCGGCCAAAGGCCTCGGCACAGTCGGAAAATTCCTCCAAGCTGTCCACGCGATCCTTGGCAATGGTACGCTCAATGAACTCGTACATACGCCAAGCGGAGTCAATACTATCCTTATAATAGCGCTTGCCCTGGTTGGTGGGGATCACGGTAAGGGTGCAGCGGTCGATCACTCCGCCCTCCTCATCCACCTTGTGCTGAATGTGGCGGGTAACGGACACGATGTTGTTCATCACGCCCTTCAAATCAGGAAAGATCGAAGTGTTGATGCGCTGGAAGATGTAGCGCTTGCCCAGATCGGTAACAAGCAGGAAGGTGTCGTTGATGTGACCGTTTCCGTAAGGGGTGCAGCTGATGAAATTGCCTACGTGGCTGAACGCCTGCATGGCTTCTTCGCGTTTGGAACATGCCTTTTCTCTCGACATAATAAACTCCTTTAATTTACGACCGAAAAGTGATATTCGGTGGTATGATCGTATTTTTCACCGGGCAAAAGCACGGTATTGGTAAAATGGGGGTGATGGACGCTGTCCGGCATCTTCTGCGTTTCAAGACAAAGCCCGAAATGCGCCCGCTGGGGGTAGCCGCCCCTCATAGGCAGCTCCTCGTTAAAGAAATTGGCCGTATAGAGATGCAGCGCGGGCTGCGTGGTATAAACGCGCATTTCCCTGCCGCTTTGCCGGTGAAAAAGCGTGGCGCGGTGCGCAAGCGTGCCGTCCGCCGCCTCAAAGCAATAGCAATGATCAAAGCCGTGCGCCAAGCGCAAGGCAGGAAAATCCTTCTCTATATCAGCCCCCACGCGCTTGGGAACGGAAAAATCCATCGGTGTACCCTTTACGGAAAGAATACGCCCCGTGGGAAGACCGTCCGCGCGATTTTCCAGGTAATGCGGTGCGTCCAACCACAGCACGTGATCGCAAACGGTATTGCCGCGATAGCCGGCAAGGTTAAAATAGGGGTGTTGGGACAGATTGACGGGGGTGGGTGCATCGCACACCGCCTCGTAGTGCACGCAAAGCGTGTGTGGCTCCTTCAAAGCAAAGGTCACGCACACGTCAAGGCGCGCGGGATAGCCCTCCTCCCCTGCGGGTGAGTGATAACGCAGCGCGATGGCAGGCGCTTCCCCCTCGATCACGGTAACGTTCCAAAATCTGCGCGAAAATCCGCCGACACCGCCGTGGTGGTGATGCTCACCAAGGTTTTTGGAAAGCGTGTATTCCACACCGTTCAGAGAAAATCTGCCGTTTGCAATACGGTTGGCTACACGGCCGATCAGTGCGCCGTGATAGGCACCGTCGCGGAAATAATCCGCGGCACTTTCAAATCCGCACACCACGTCGGCATATTCGCCCTTGTGATCCGGCACACGCAGCTGCTGTATGATACCGCCGAGATCAAGCACCGAGCAAAGGATACCGCCCGTTTGACCAAGGGTATATTTTGTGACCGCGCGGCCATCGGGTAGATAGCCGAATAAGCTTTGCGTAACGCCCATCTCTATCGCCTTTCTCTATATATTATAACATAGCCAAAATAAAAATAAATGCAAAATAAGATACAAAACATTCGATTTTGGATATTATTCTTTTCTGCTACCACTTAATAAGTATTATACATATTTTTTCCGCATTTGTACAGATGCTTACGGATATTTCGTAAACATTTCGCTTTTTTCTGTTTTTTTGTGGGATAAATCTTGACTTTTTACGCAAATATGATATACTAAAACTGTCCCACATGGGACAATTGGAGGAAATATGAACACCACTGACATTTTAGATATTCTTGGCTCGCTGCCGCTTTTCTCGGCGTGTGCGCCCTCCCTTTTACAGGAGGCGGTAAGCTCCGGCGGTGCGCACCGCATCACGCTGGAAGCGGGAGAAGCCCCCGACAGCACGTATGACGGCATGCTGAGCGTGGTACTCTCCGGAAAATTGCAGATCCTGTCTGCGGACAAACAAAACCCCGTTGTGCTTCGCGCCGTCAGCGCAGGACACGTGTTTGGCGCGGCGTCCCTGTTTTTGGAAAGGCCCGCCCCCGTTTCCCACCTGGTAGCGCAAAGCAGATCCGTCCTTTTTTACCTCTCGCGTGACACCGTGCGCTCGCTTTTGCACAAGGATCACCGCTTTATGGACGCCTATCTGCAATTTCTGGCGGAGCGCGTGCAGTTTTTGAACGCCAAAATCCGCTCCTTCACCGCGGGCAGTACCGAGCGACGCCTGGCGCTGTGGCTTGCCGAGCATGCACAAGGCGGCACGGTACGCGCCGTTTCGCTTTCCACGCTGGCAGGCACGCTTGATATCGGCCGCGCCTCGCTTTACCGCGCATTGGACAAAATGGAGGCCGATGGCTCTATTATCCGCAACGGCCGCGAGATCAGTATCCCCTGCACCGACACGCTTTTGCAAAAATATCATTCGTAAAAGAAAGGATTTTGATACGATGAAACGTATTCTTTTGCTCACACTGGCTCTTTTGATGATCCTGCCCCTTGCGGCCTCCTGCCAAAAATACGACGAGACCCTTGATATCAACGTCTGGGTGCTCAACGGCACCACCGGATTTGGTATTGCCCCCTTGATCGAGGACGCCAAGGCGGGAAACACCGCGCTGAATTACAAATTTACCGTGGAAACCAACGCCGCCAACGTGCAAAGCGCGCTGATCAACGGGGATGCCGATATCGCGGCTCTTCCCACGAACGCAGCATCTGCGCTCTATAACAAAACGGGCGGCGAGGTCATGCTGCTTGCCATCAACACGCGCGGCGTGCTTTATCTGGTGGCAAACACGGCAAAGGTCACAGCACCCGCCTCGCTTGCCGATCTTGTGGGAAAGACAGTTTACTGCCCCGCACAAAATCCCACTTTCGTAACCAAGGCGCTGCTTGACAAGGCGGAAATTGCAGGCGTGAAGCTGGACAGCACCACCTATGCCGAGCCCGCCGCTCTGCGCGATGCCGTAGCAAGCGGTCTTGTAGATTACGCCGTGCTGCCCGAGCCGATGGTCACCATTGCCGTTTCCAAGGCGAAGCAGGCAAACGCCGGCGTTACGCTGAGCGCCTCGCTGGATCTGACGAAGGAATGGGAAAGCGTCTTTGGCACGGATAGTCTGGTACAGGGCTGCATCGTGGCACGCAAGTCCTTTGTTGAAGAGCACCCGGCCGAGGTCAAGAAATTCCTGGAAGAATATGAGGCGTCCATTACTTATGTAATGGAAAATCCCGCCGAGGCATCGCAAAAGATCGCCGACAGCGGCGTATTTGCCCAGGCCGCAGTCGCAGAAAAGGCCATTCCGAAATGCAACCTTTGCTTTATCACCGGCGCGGATATGAAAAACGCGATGACCGCCTTCCTTTCCGCCCTTCCCCTGAACAGCATCGGCGGCGCCATGCCCGCAGACGATTTCTATTATAACTATAACAAATGACGAAAAAGCTGAAATTACCGAAATGGAGCTATGCACCGCTTTGCGTGGCGTTCTGGATCGCGCTTTGGTGGGTGGTGGCGGCTGTCTTTGATAGCCCCCTGCTGCTCCCCACGCCCCTGGCAACCGCCAAGGCCCTGGGTGCGCTTTGTGCAACGGGCGAGTTTTATCTGACGGTGCTGATCTCGCTGACGCGGATCCTGATCGGCATCCTGCTTGCACTTGCGGGCGGCTCGCTGCTGGCGCTTCTTACTACGAAAAGAGCGTTTTTTCATCATCTTTTCTCCCCCCTGCTCACGCTTTTCAAGGCCACGCCCGTGGCATCCGTCATCTTTTTGATCCTTTTGTGGGTGGGGCGGGATAACGTGCCGCTTTGGATCGCATTTATGATGGCCTTCCCCATCGTATGGAGCAACGTGCGAGAGGGGCTTTTGCAAGCTGACGGGCAGCTTTTGGAAATGGCAAGGATCTTCGCCGTGCCGAGATCGCGCGTGCTTTTCAAGCTCCGCTTGCCCGCCCTTCTTCCCTATTTTCTTTCCGCTTGCCGTTCCGCCATCGCGCTGGCGTGGAAGGCGGGTATCGCCGCCGAGGTGCTTTGCGTTCCCGCAAGATCGATCGGCCGCGCCATCTACGAGGGCAAGACCTATATGATGACCGAGGATCTTTTCGCTTGGACATTTCTTGTGGTCGTGATCAGTGTACTGATCGAAAAGGGAGCGCTGGCTCTTTTGCAAATAGCACAGAAAAAACTCTCTGCCGAGCAAGGAGGTGAACGCGCATGATCGAGTTAAAAAGCCTTTCCTTTTCTTATGGTGATAAGCCGGTGTTAAAGAAACTGAGCTACACCTTCCCCGACCGCGGTGTTTTTGCGGTCATGGGCCATTCCGGCGAGGGCAAGACCACCCTTTTGCGCCTGCTGTGCGGGCTGGAAAAGCCGCAGGAGGGCGAGATCATAAGCACGCACGAAAAGGTCGCAGTTGCCTTTCAGGAGCCGCGCCTTTTGCCGTGGATGAATGCTGAAAGTAACCTGAATTTCGTGCTTCCCAAGCAAAAAGCGGCTGACGGCACGGCCAAGCGTCTGTTACAGGCGTTTGCGCTGGACGATTGCGCAACCAAGCTTCCGCGCGAGCTTTCCGGCGGCATGCAGCAGCGCCTCTCTCTTGCCAGAGCGCTCGCCGCCAAGACAGATCTTTTGCTGCTGGACGAGCCCTTCTCCGCGCTGGACACAGCACTCAAAGAGCGCGTGGCGCGGCTGGTGAAGGAAGCAAACAAGGACGGACTTACGATCATCGTCACGCACGATCTGCACGAGGCACAGCTGCTTGGTGCCAAGGTGTTGACACTGAAAAGCACTCCTCTTTCCGTTTTGGAGGAATAAGACAAATATTGCGCAGCAAAAGAAGCCCGCAGGAGTTTTCCTGCGGGCTTCTTTTTCATATCTGCGTTCTCATACGCGCCAGCGCACCCTTTTCAAGGCGCGACACCTGCGCTTGCGAAATGCCGATGCTTTCCGCGATCTCCATCTGCGTTTTATTGCCGAAAAAGCGCATTTCGATGATCCTGCGCTCTCGCTCGGAAAGCTTATTCATCGCATCGCGCAGCGCTACGCTCTGCGCCCAATGCTCGTCCTCCGCGGAGGTGTCGCTTAATTGATCCATCACGTAGATCGAGTCCCCGTTTTCGCTGTAAACCGGCTCGTAGAGCGAGATCGGCTCGATGATCGCCTCCATCGCCCGCACCACGCTCTCCTTCTCCTCGCCCAGCTTCTTGGCGATCTCCTCCGGGGTGGGATCGCGCTCCCACTCGCGCGTCAGCTCCTCTCTTGCCTGCAAGGCGCGATAAGCCAGATCCCGCATGGAACGGCTGATGCGGATCGAATTGTTGTCCCGCAGATATCTTCTGATCTCACCGATGATCATCGGCACGGCGTAGGTAGAAAACTTCACGTCCAGTTCCAGCTTGAAATTGTCCACCGCCTTAATAAGGCCGATGCACCCCACCTGAAACAGATCGTCTGCGTTTTCCTTTCTGCCTGAAAAGCGCTGGATAATGCTTAACACCAAGCGCAAATTACCATAGATCAGCTCGTCGCGCGCGGTACTGTCCCCTGCTTGCGCCTTTTCCAGCAAAGTCCGCTTTTCCTCGTCTGTCAGTGTTTTCAATTTCGACGTATTGACGCCACAGATCTCCACTTTATTATAAAACATCCCGGCCCTCCTGTTCTTTACAACAGTATTGGCCGGGATAAAATGGCGTTATTCAGTTTTTAAGGGCGGAAAAAAGTGTCAATCGCCGATATAGGTAAAGCGCGGCTGCGTCACGCCGTCGCGCGTGATCGTTTCCTGCCACATTTCGGCAGGGCGCACCCAAAGGCCGCCCTCGCCGTAAAGCGCGCGATAAACGACCATCGGGGCAAGCGTTTCCGAATGCTTTGCCACACCGATGACCTCGTATTCCATACCCTTGAAATGGCGGTATTTACCAAGCTTGATATCCATAGCTTCTCCTTATGAAGAAAGCCCGTAAAACGGGCTTTCTTTTCTGTTATTTCATAGCAGCCGTGAGGGTGTTCTGCATCAGCATGGCGATCGTCATGGGGCCAACACCGCCCGGAACGGGGGTGATATAGGAGGTGTGGGGTGCCACGTCCTCGTAATTGACGTCACCGCAAAGCTTGCCGTCTGCACGGCGGTTGATGCCCACGTCGATGACAACGGCGCCCTTTTTAACGTAGCTTGCGTCAAAGAATTCGGGCTTACCGACGGCAGCAACCAGAATGTCCGCGCGGCGGCAGACCTCGCGCAGATCCTTGGTGCGGCTATGCGCGATCGTTACCGTGCCGTTTGCTTGCAGCAAAAGCATTGCCTGGGGCTTGCCCACGATGTTCGAACGGCCGACCACCACGCACTCCTTGCCTGCAATTTCAATATTGCTGCGGCGCAGAAGCTCCATTACACCAGCGGGCGTGCAGGGCAGAAAATCGTAATTACCGATCATAATCTTGCCCACGTTGTAGGGGTGAAATGCGTCCACGTCCTTGCGCGGATCAATGGCAAGCAAAATCTTTTCCTCGTCCAGGTGCTTGGGCAGGGGAAGCTGCACCAGAATGCCGTGTACAGCATCGTCGCGGTTGAGCTTATCTACAAGAGCAAGCAATTCTTCCTCGGTGGTTTCGGCGGGCAGCTCGTAGCCAAAGGAGGCAAATCCGACCTCCTCGCAGGCGCGGTGCTTATTGCGCACGTAGACCTTAGATGCGGGGTCTTCACCCACGATGATCACAGCAAGACCGGGTACGATCCCCTCTTCTGCCTTCAACGCTTTCACCTTTTCGGCGATCTCGCCGCGAATGGCAGCAGAAATGGCCTTTCCGTCAATGATATTCGGCATAATCAGTCCTCCTTTTTCGGCGCACGATCAAAGATATCCTCCTCGGGTGCGTCCTTTTCTTCTTCGTTTTGAGCGGCGATCTTACGCGCGCGGCGCAAAGAGGAGCCGTGCAGATTTTCGTATACGCTGACGTATTCCTCCTCGTCCTTTTCCTTTTGCTTGCCGCGGAAGTAAAAATAGACCAGCAACGTGGTGCAAATGATAAAGCAAAGGAAGCCAACCACCTGCGATACGCGGAACACGCCGATATACAAGCTATCGGTGCGCAAGCCCTCGATCAGCATGCGGCCAAAGCCGTACCAGGCGAGGTAGGCAAGCAGGATCTGTCCGTCATATTTCTTCTTTTTGTAGAAAATGTTGATCAGGATAAAGCCGACCAAATTCCAAAGCGACTCGTAAAGGAAGGTGGGGTGATAGAACATCTCCTTATAGGGATATTTCGTATCCGCAGCGCCCATCAGGCCCATGCGCAAAAAGGAGGTCGTTTCCACGCCGTGCGCTTCACCGTTGACGAAATTGCCCCAACGGCCGATGATCTGACCCAGCATCACACCGGGCGCGACCATGTCACACACCTTCAAAAGCTTGGTTTTATCGTATTTTTTGAACTTACTGACAAGCAGAACGCCGGCAGCGCCGCCAATAATGGCACCGTAGATGGCGATACCGCCCTCCCAGATGGCAAATACGTCCAAAATGCTGTCATAATACCACTCGCCCGTATCCGTTTTGAGCGTAGTCAGCACGTAGTAAAGGCGTGCGCCAAGCACAGCCAGCAGCACCACCCAAATGGCGAAATCCAGCACGTCCTCCGAGGGGATACCCTCGTTTTTCTTGGCGCGATACATCGCATACAGCACGCCACACACGATGCCAAGCGTCAGAATGATACCATACCAACGCACGGAAAGACTGCCGATAGAAAAGGCGACCTTATCCACCACAAACCAGTCAATGCCGATCCCGGGGAAGGAAATTTTCACCTCAGTCATGATGATCCTCCTTATCTTCGTTTTGCGGGCGCACCACGGAAAGCGTGAAGCGCTCGGGATAGAAAAAGTTTTGGAACAAAAGCTCGACCTCCTCAAAGCTGATGCTGCTGATCACGTCGGCATAGCTGAAAAGATCCGCATCGTCAAACAAAAACGCAACCAGGTTGTCCGCGATCTCCTCTGTGGAGTCAAAGCCCTTGATATACTCTGCGAATTCAATGCGCTTACAATGCTCAAATTCCGTGCGGGAAAGCCCCTGCTCGCCCGTCTTTTCCAGGAATTTCTGCACCTCGGCAAGCACGGCCTCGGGATCGTTGCTCTCGCCGGAAAGGCGCAAAAAGCCCACGTCACGCGTCTGCACGTAGCCCGAGGAAAACTCGGGGGAGATCACACCCTCGTCCACCAGCTTATTATAAAGCTCGCCCGTGTCGGAAAACAGCATCTCGCAAAGAATATCCATCGCGGCATCGCGGCGCGTGCGCGCGATCGGATCTGCGGGAACGGCCACGTCCTTGATGGCGATGGCAAAGATCGGCTTCGCTACCTGCCCGCGCGTTTCGGTACGGGGAGAGGCCGCTGTGGGCGCCTCCGCCACACCCTCATAGACGGGGGCGGGCTTCCCTTGCCAGCCGGCAAGCTCCTTATTTGCGATCTGCATCACGCGCTCGGGCGCGACGTCGCCGCAAACGATCAGGGCCATATTTTCGGGGGTATAGTAGGTGTGATAGCAATCGTACAGCGTTTGATCCGTGATACGCGCGATCGAGCGCTCCGAGCCACAGATATCCACGCGGATCGGATGGCGGCGGTAAAGCCCCTCCAACATATTGCGATAGCATTGATCGTAAGGGTCATCGCGGCACATGCGGATCTCCTCACCGATAATTCCCTGCTCCTTTTGCACACTCGCGGGGGTAAACCAGGGGTGCGTGGTAAATTGCAGCAGCTCGGCAAGGCAATCGTCAAAGCGCTCGGTGCAGGAGAACAGATAGACCGTACGGCTGTGCGCCGTGTAGGCGTTTGCATCTGCACCAAAGGCAGAAAAACGCTCAAAGGAGTCGCTTCCGTCCTCGTTGGTAAAAAGCTTATGCTCCAAAAAATGCGCGATACCGTCCGGGAAGGGTGTTTTCCCAGTGAGATCGGGGAGATTGTCCACCGCGCCGTAGCGCACGGCCATCATCGCGTAGGTCGTGGACATCTTTTTGGGGAATATCAGCACGGGAAGGCCGCTTTCGTGGCGTGCCTGATAGTATTTTTCGCCAAGAAGCGTACTTTCCCTTTGCACAAACTCACTCATCGTCTTCCTCCTCGTCCCCCAGCGTTCCTTTCAGGAAAAACACAGCGCCCTCGCGCAGATGCGCGGCGGCCTCGGCCACCTGATCGCGCGTCACGGCTGCAAACGCAGCGCGGCGCTCTTCCGGCGTTTCGGTAATGCCAAGCAAGTGGCGTCCCATGTAAAAATCGCACAGCGCGGCGGGATGATCCAGCAGCTGACGGCATACAAAATCGCGCGAGCGCTTGGCGGCGTCCCATTCGCTTTGCGTGATCTCGCCGCGCAAAAGCGCCTCGAACTCGGCGCGGATCGCCTGCTCGGTCACGGCGCGGTTCTCCACGCGGATACCGGAGCCAACAAAGATCGCGCCCTTATACAGATCCAGCGAGGAGGAGCAATGATAGCAAAGACTACGCTTCTCTCTCACGTTCAAAAAGAGCTTGGAGGCGGCAGAACCGCCAAAAATCTCATTGAGAACCGACATTGCGGGTGCGAGCGGGTGCTGCATCGTAATATCCGTACGGTATCCGATGGCCAATTTGCCCTGGCAAAGCGGCATTTCCTCCTCAGCGCGCAGCACGGTGTCTGCGGGCATTTTCACAATGGTTTGCGAAGAACTTTTCTGCGCGCCTGCGAAATCAAGCGTGCGGGCAAGCAGCTCTGCCACCTGTGCGGGAGGCGTGCTGCCGATGTAGAAAAAGGTGGGGGTAAGCGTTGTGATCAGCTCCCGCCAAAGCGCGCTCAGCCCTTCGGCCGTGATCTCGTCGATCGTGTTCTCCTCACCGGTGAGCGAGAGGGCGTAGGGCTCGCCCGCGAACAGCATTTTGCGGCATTTGTCGCGCGCATAACCGCGGGGGTTATTGATGCGGGCACGGATCACGTCGCGCAGATGGCGCTTTTCGCTTTCCAGATAGGGCGCGTGGAAGGCGCCGCCCGGCAGATAGGGGTGCAGCAAAAGCTCGGAAAGCATGCGGCAGATCTCGGGCAAGAGCCCCACTCCCCCGCCAACAAAGCGAGCGCCGAGGAATTCGGTGGCGGCCCCCAGCAGCTGCATATCCCCCGCACGGCGGCAGTAGGGGCGGATATCCGAGGCGTACAGATCATCCAGACAGCGGTAGAACTGCGCCTTGGTCTGATATTGCTCGGTACCGCGGCGCAGCAGCTCAAAAAGCAATGAATAGCGCTGTGCGGTTTCTTTTTTTGTCGGTACGGCGAACTGCACGTTCAGCAGCTCGCTTTTGAAACGGTCGGTCTGCACGGCAAGCAGTGTTGCGTGCGAGCCAACGCGCAAAATTTGTGGTGTCATAAAAAATCCTTTACGATATAATTATGATTATTATATCTTATTTCTATTGATTTTGCAAGAGATTTCACATAAACTTCAAAGAAAAAGACCGTCAAAGACGGTCTTTTTGCTTGATTTTTTCTTATTTCAGCTTCTCTGCGATCATTGCAGCGGCGTCGGCAAGGGGGCTTTCTGCCACCTGCTCGATCTTGCCTTCGTCCACAAGCGCTGCCACGGCGGGATCAAGTCCAAGGCGCGCAAGCAACGGATAACCGAAGCGCTCTGCTACCTCGTGAATGTGGCTCTTGCCGAAGATCTCGATCTCCTTGCCGCAATCGGGGCACTTGATATAGCTCATATTCTCAACCAGGCCAAGCACGGGAATATTCATCATATTTGCCATGTTGGCGGCCTTGGATACGATCATAGCCACCAGGTCCTGCGGGCTGCTGACGATCACTGCGCCGTCCAGCTTGATCGACTGGAACACGGTCAGCGGCACGTCACCCGTTCCGGGAGGGCAGTCGACAAGCAGATAGTCCACGTCCCAGACGAAATCGGTGTAGAACTGCTTCACGGTACCCGCGATCACAGGACCGCGCCAGACAACGGGCGTGGTTTCATCGGGAAGAAGAAGGTTCAAAGAAACAACGCTGATGCCACCCTCGGTCTTGGGGGGGAGCGCTGCGTCACCGACGCTTTCAAAGCCGTCTACGCCGCCAAGGCCAAAGGCCTTCGGGATAGAGGGACCCGTAATATCCGCATCAATGATACCAACGCGGTATCCCATACGGGAGAGTGCCACGGCCAGCATCGAGGTCACAAAGGACTTACCAACGCCGCCCTTTCCGCTGACAACAGCCACGGTGCGTCCAATTCTGCTGCTTGCGTGGGGCTGTTCGTGCTGGATCGCCTTACGGGAGGAGCAATCAGCCGAGCAACTGGAACAGTTATGAGAGCAATTTTGTTCTGCCATTTTTAACCCTTTCCGAGCGCGCACGCGCTCATTCACATCATAATACCTCTCTATTATACACCTTTTTTGCGCAAAATCAAGTTTTTTGCAAAAAAAATACAAGGTATTGTGTTTTTTTGTGATTTGTGATACAATGTATGGGAATGAAAGGAGGTGCCGTTTTGGGTAAGATATTACGATACCTGAGGCATTACAAAGTAGAAGCGGCACTGGGGCCGCTTTTCAAAATGCTGGAAGCCCTGTTTGAGCTATTTATCCCCCTTGTCGTGGCCGACATCATCAACGTCGGTATCGCAAACGGCGACAAGATCTACATTCTGCAACGCTGCGGCATCATGGTGCTGCTGGGGCTTGTCGGTCTGCTGGCCTCGGTCACGGCACAATATTTCTCTGCCAAGGCCGCCGTTGGCATGGCTTGCGAGCTGCGCGCAGCGCTGTTCCAAAAGATCGGCAAGCTTTCCTATGCAGAAACCGACCGCTTTGGCACCTCTACCCTGCTCTCCCGCGCCACGTCGGACGTAAATCAGATACAGAACACCGTTAATCTGGTGCTGCGACTGTTTTTGCGCTCCCCCTTCATCGTGTTCGGCGCGATGATCATGGCGTTTACCGTGTCCCCCAACGCGGCAAAGGTGTTCCTTTTCACCATTCCCGCGCTGTCTTTGGTTATTTTCGGCATTATGATCGCGGGTATCCCGCTTTACCGCCGCGTGCAAGGCCGTCTTGACCGTGTGCTGCGCCTGACGCGCGAGAACCTTAGCGGTGCGCGCGTGGTGCGTGCCTTCGTCCACGAGGAGGAGGCCATCAAGGAATACCGCGAGGCCACCGCAGAGCTTACGCGCTACCAGCGCTTCTCGGGACGCATCTCGGCGCTTCTCAATCCCCTTACCTACGTGATCATCAATCTTTCCATTCTTGCCATTGTTTATCTTGGCGGCGTGGAGGTCAACACGGGCAATCTGCAAACGGGCGACGTGATCGCACTTTACAACTACATGTCCCAGATCCTTGTGGAGCTGATCAAGCTTGCAAACTTCATTATTTTAATTACAAAGGCGTGCGCATGCGGTAGCAGAATTAATCGCGTGTTCGACGCTCCCGAGGGCCTTCCCGTCAAAGAAGATCCCGCCAAAGCCGCACACGGCGGCGTGGAATTCCGCGACGTTTCCCTCACCTACCACAAGGACGCAGACAGCGCCCTGCGCCATATTTCCCTCACCGTTTTGCCCGGCGAAACCGTCGGTGTGATCGGCGGCACAGGCTCCGGAAAATCCTCCTTTATCAATCTTATCCCGCGCCTGTACGATGTCAGCGAAGGCGCCGTTCTGGTGGGCGACGCAGACGTCCGCGACCAGGATCCGAGCGATCTGCGCGAGCGCATCGGCATCGTTCCGCAAAAGGCAGAGCTGTTCGCCGGCACGATCCGTTCCAATCTGCTTTGGGGCAATCGCGAGGCAGATGAGCAAACCTTGACCGAGGCTTTGACCGTCGCGCAAGCACTTGACTTTGTGCAGGAAAAAGACGGCGGCCTTGACGCCACCGTAGAGCAAGGCGGCAGAAATTTCTCGGGCGGCCAAAAGCAACGCCTTTCTATCGCTCGCGCGCTTGTACGCAAGCCGCAGATCCTGATCCTTGACGACAGCGCCTCTGCATTGGACTACGCCACAGACGCCGCACTGCGCAAGGCGATCGCAGAACTCCCCTATCACCCCACCACCTTTATCGTCAGCCAGCGCACCGCATCCGTGATGCAGGCAGACAAGATCCTCGTGTTGGAGGACGGAGAGTGCGTCGGCCTTGGAAAACACGCAGAATTGCTGGAAAATTGCCCCGTTTACCGCGAAATTTACGATTCGCAGTTCAAAAGCGAGGAGGTGAGTGCAAATGGCTAAGCAAGCAAAAAAGGCGCCAAAAGGAACGCTCAAACGCGTACTTTCTTACCTGCGCGGATACCGCTTTTATTTATTCACCTCGCTCGTTCTCGCCGTCGCCTCGGTGGCGCTGACGCTTTGGCTCCCCGTTCTAATCGGCGAGGCCATCGACCACATCATAGCCCCCGGCCGAGTGGACTTTGATGCCATTTCTTCCATATTTATTAAGGCCGCCATCGCCATTCTCGTCACCGCGATCCTGCAATGGCTGATGAACGTTTCCAACAACAAAATGACCTACGGCGTGGCAAGAAACGTGCGCAACGATGCGTTCCGCCATTTGCAAAAAGCGCCGCTTTCCTATCTGGACACACACAAGACCGGAGATATCGTCAGCCGTCTTGTGGCAGACGTTGACCAATTCACCGACGGCCTGCTGCTCGGCTTTACGCAGCTCTTCACGGGCATTGCCACCATCGTAGGCACGCTGATCTTTATGCTCACCGTTCACCCCGGCATCACGCTGGTGGTCGTGATAGTTACTCCCCTTTCGTTGTTCGTGGCATCCTTCATCGCCAAGCGTACCTACAAAATGTTCAAGCTGCAATCCGAGATCCGCGGCAAGCAAACCGCGCTGATGGAGGAGGCGATCGGCTCTCACAAGGTGGTTTCCGCCTTTTCACAAGAGGATAATATTCTGGACGATTTTAATATCATCAACAAAGATCTTCAAAAAGCGTCCCTCCACGCCACCTTTTTCTCCTCTCTTGTAAATCCAAGCACGCGTTTCGTGTATAGTATCGTATACGCAGGCGTGGCGCTCACGGGCGCGCTGACGGTCATGTCCCCCGACTCGGCATTGACGATCGGTGGACTTTCCGCATTCCTTGCCTACGCAAATCAGTACACCAAGCCGTTTAACGAAATTTCCGGCGTTGTGACCGAGCTACAAGGCTCGCTTGCCTGCGCAGCGCGCATTTTTGAGGTTTTGGACGCCCCCACCGAGGAAAACAAGCCCGGAAACGCACAGGGTATTGAACACCCGTCCGGGCGTATCGAGTTTGAAAACGTGTTTTTCTCCTATTCCCCTGAAAAACCGCTGATCCGTAACCTTGATCTTCAAATCAAGCCCGGCATGCACGTTGCCATCGTTGGGCCAACCGGCTGCGGCAAAACCACGCTTATTAATCTATTGATGCGTTTTTACGACGTCACAGACGGCGCCATTAAATTAGATGGTACAGATCTGCGCGAGCTGACACGCGAAAGCGTGCGCCGCTCGATCGGCATGGTTTTGCAGGATACATGGATGAAATCCGGCACGGTTGCTGAAAACATCGCTTACGGCGCACCGAGCGCCACGCGCGAGGAAATTATCGAAGCCGCCAAGCAGTCGCACGCACACAGCTTTATCAAAAAGCTGCCCAACGGCTATGATACGATGATCGGCGAGGACGGCGGATCGCTCTCACAGGGCCAAAAGCAGCTGCTTTGCATCACCCGTTTGATGCTTGCCACGCCCCCGATGCTGATTTTGGACGAGGCAACCTCCTCGATCGACACCAGAACCGAGCATCGCATCCAGCGCGCATTCGCCAAGCTGATGCAGGGCCGCACCACTTTCGTGGTGGCGCACCGACTTTCTACCATTAAAGAATGTGATCTGATCCTTGTCATGAAGGACGGCCAAGTGGTGGAAAAAGGCGACCACAAAACGCTTTTGGCGCAAAAGGGCTTCTATCACACGTTGTATCACAGCCAATTTGCGCATATTGAGGGCTAAAAAGTTGCCTCTCACAACCAAAATTATTGCACCGCACCGAGGATCACCCCTCGGTGCGGTATTTTTTTGATTGTGAACGGGGTGTTTTTTCGCCAAAAGTCGCAAAAAGGCCTGTTATAGCCGCAAAGTAGCACAAAACGCGCGCCAGAGGTAGCAAAAAGCGCGTCTGACACAAGACAAAGCGTTTTTAGACCGCCTTCACTCACGCGTTCGCGTGCCACGTTCTTCCCGGAGGAAGGGTGTCGGAGGACAGGCAGTGGCAAGCCGAAATCTTCCTTTATAATTACCCTCACTTCCGCAGGTGTAAAGCGAGGACACTTTACGGCGTTTCCCCGCCACAGTGTGAGCGTTCCAAGAGGTATACAGATCCCCAAAAACGCACCCGTGCGCGAGGGCGGGGCAACAAAAACTAACAAGCAGATGTGTTTACCCCTTGAAAGTGCGTTTTGCACACCGTTTGGCGGTGTTTTCATGTTCGGGAGGAGGCGGCAACGTGTTTTTTTGGTGGCAAGAGCTCATTTTCATTTTTAAGAGCGATTTTTCTTTTAAAATATGAACATTTTTTGAATTTTGGAAATCGAAACTGAAAAAGAAAACATTTTGTTTGTACATATTGACAAACGGCGTTTTCCCTTGATTTTCCCAGCAACGGAGCGGTTTTTTGCGCTTTTGTCCACCGGTTTGGTAAATTTTTTGTGCAAAAGGTGAAATATTGAAAAAAAGCCCTAAAATGCTTGACTTTATTATTAATTTAGTGTAAAATGGGCGTAACCAAGTTGTTTATAGGCATTCCTATACGCTTGTCACACTTTATAACGGGTCTGGAGAAACCCGGGAAGAGAGGTACATATGAGAAACTTCACAAAGCGCGCACTCCTTCTTGCTCTGCTCGTGTTGTGTCTGTTCGGCATTTCGGTGCTGGCAGCCGGCGCAGAAGCGAATGAGTACGACAACGATGCAGCTGCTGTTGAAGCAGGTGCAGTGGTTCGTCTTGGCGCCACCGAAGGCGGAGCTGTCTACTACTCAACATTAGCAGACGCTATCGCTGCAATCCCCACGGATGGTGAGGGTGAAATCTATGTTTTGGCAGATTTCACTGACTCCACCACTCACACACTTGCTAACAAAAAGGTGACCATTGCCAGTGCCGGTTCTACCAAGTACACGGTTACGATGAATGGTTCTCCTAACTTCAAGCTGTCTGACAACTCTCACCTGGTTGTTGGCAACGCAAAGATCGTTGCCGCCACCGAGTTTGTCAACACCACCGGTACTTCCGGCACCACCGTTAAACTCGACCTCGAGTCTGGTGCAGAGGTCGTTATCACCCAGGATAACGGAAACGGCTTGTTTATTTGGGCAGGCTCCAATGGTCCTGTTGCCACCTTTAATTTAAAGGAAGGCTCTTCTGTTGAGCTTCTGACCAAGGGTGTCAACAAGGTTGGCGATTGCAACGGTCTGTTCCGTTTTGCATCCTCCAGCTCGAGATACGCTGCCGGCAGTACGCTGAACATCGGCGGTACCATCAAGTACGGTCTGCTGACCACGACTCGTTCTCCTATTATTAAGTACAACCAGTCCGAGCTTGCGATCACCTTCACCAGCACGGCTGATATCCAGATGCTTCACCAGTTCGCTGATGGCACTGCCGGTGGCAGTACCTGGAACGCAATCGTTTGCATCGATGGCGCCGGTACTAACTCCAAGGTCATTTTTGACGGCGGTAAGTACACCCTTAACGCAGGCATTTGTATGCTTGGTCTGAACGCCATCGGTTTCTCCGGTACTTACGAGTTCAAGAACATTTCTGACCTTACCGGTGTTGCTTCCGGCTATCTGGTATCCGATTATGCTGCTACCGGTGGCACCAACTCCACCGTTGTAGCATTCAGCAATGTTGATTTCGGCACGGCTCGCGTTGGCGAGGCCAACCGTCTTGCTAAGGCAACCTTCAGCAACGTTACCTACACCGCCGCTGACGACGCTGCGGCAAAGCTGTTTGGTGCATTCTTCCGTCTTGGTGCTACCGAGGGCGGCAAGTCCGGCGAGGTCTACTTCACCACGCTGAACGACGCTGTAACTGCGGCTGCATCCGACTCCACCATCTACATGCTTGCAGATGCTGCATACACCACGAACGTTCTTTTGAACGGTAAGGCAGTTACCCTTACGGCTATTGACAAGGATCTTACGCTGACCACCTCTGTTCACATGACGTTGTACGGTGATGCATCCATCACCATCAAGGATATGCGTCTGAGCATCAACAACAAGTTCCTTGATTCCTACAATTCAGCTAACGGCAACACCATCGCACTTGAAAACGTTGACGTTACCATCAACAACCCCACGAAGGACAATAGCACTGACAGTGCTGCTATCCGTGTTACCGCTAAGGTTTCTTCGATTTCCATCAAGGGTTGTTCCTTTACCTACGTTGGCACCAACACTTTCAGATCTATCATTTTCACAAACAAGGCCATTCCCTCGCTGAGCGTAGAAGACTCGACCTTTGACAAGGCTCGTCTGCTTGAAACCTATAGCGACATTGGTACCACCGCCGCCCCCGCGACCTTGACCGATGTCACCTCCAACATCGGTATGTTCTACGTATACAGCGGCTCGCTCTACGCCGATATTTTCGGCGGTAGCTACGCCGGTGGCTTCTGCTACGGCGCTGACAAACAGCAGCATACCATCGTGCTTAGAGTCAACCCCGAGGGCGATAAGGCAACTACCTTCTCCAACGCTGATTATCTCGCTCGCACCAACCCCGATACCAATCAGACCGCTACGGTTTCCGTTTACCTGCGCAATGCAACCGTAACTCCCAAGTCCACTGCTACCTTTGTCTTCTATGGCGGCGTCAACGACACCGCCACCTTCACGGTTGAAATTGACGAGAACGTTATCTTCAACGGTAGCACCCCCTTGACCAGCGGTGAAGTTACCGTCACTTATCTGGTAGCGCCAGTAAGCTATGACGATGATGATGCCGCTATTGCCGACGGTGCTTTCTTCCGCGTTGGCTCTACCGAGGGCGGCGAGCTTGGCAAGGTCTACTTCAAGTCTTTGCATGAGGCTGTGGCTGCGGCTGCATCCGGTTCTACCATCACCGTGCTGGCTGATGCCTCCCTTTCCCCCACGATCATCACCGACAAGGCACTCACGATTGTCGGCAGTGAAAAGCACACCCTCACCTTGGAGGCCAGCGGAACTTATGCATTCCAGCTGCTGGGTACCGAAACGTCCCTTACCCTGAACAACCTTGTGATCGACGCTTCTCAGACGACCAGCAACAACAATGCATTTATCTTCGGCGCCAAGAACGGTGCTACCTCCGGCACTTACGCCTTCACGTTTAGCAGCGTGGATGTGAAGTGGAAGGCAGGCACCGGCGCGATCTACGGCTATCACTCTGTCAAGGCTGACATCACGCTTACCGACTGCTCCTTTGAGGGCGGCACGGCGATCATTAACACCGTAGCAGCCGCAACTAACGTAACCATGCACCTGGACAACGTTACCCGCGTGGGCTCCGTTGCTGAGGTATATAGCGGTGCAGTCGTTACCGTTACCCGTCCCGCCGTCAATTACACTTCTGACGCAGAGGCTATCGCCGGCGGTGCATTCTTCCGTCTTGGCGCTACCGAGGGCGGCTTGCTTGGCGAGGTCTACTTCACCACGCTGAACGACGCTGTGGCTAAAGCTGCATCCGGCTCCACCATCTACGTGATCGCAGATGCAACCTACACCACGAACTTCAACCTGAACGCTAAGGCAATCACCGTTGCCGGTGTCAGCAAGTCTATCAAGCTGACTACCTCTGTTCATATCACGCTGACCGGTGATGCATCCATCACCTTCAAGGATATCACCTTGAAGATCTCGAACAAGATGCTGGATTCCTATACCGCTACCAACGGCAACAGCATCACCTTCAACAACGTTGATGCAACCGTTACCTTCGTGACGGATAAGAACAACTACCCGATCCGCGTTACCTCTAAGGTTGCGATCAACTTCACCAACTCTACCTTTGCAAACGAAACTACCGCTCTCAGAACGTTCATTTACTGCACCACCAATGCAGTAGTTACCTCGATGAACGTTACCAGCTGTACCTTCACCAACACCCGTTTGCTTGAAGGTCAGGGCTCTTGTAAGGTCGGTACTGCGGCAGCTCCCATGACGCTGACCGACGTTACCACCGACATTGCCCTGTTCTACATCTACTCTTGCTCTGTCTACGTTGACGTATTCGGCGGCACTTACACCAACGGCTTCTCCTACGGCGGTGATAACAATGCCCATACCTTTGTAGTCAGAATCAACCCCACGGGCGAAAAGACCACGACCTTTAACACGATCGGTTACATCGCTCGTACCAAGCCTTTGGAAAGCCAGACCTCTACGGTTTCCGTTTCCATGCGCAACATGACCGTGAACGGAAACAACACCACTACCGGTACGTTCTATTCCGGTGGAAGCACGGCTACCTTCTCCCTTATCTTTGATGAAAACGTAGTCTTTAACGGCACAAACCCCGTTACCGAGGTCGCTAACGGCGCGAACTTCACCATCACCGCCCCCAACATGGCCGATGATGCTACCGCAGTTGCCAACAAGCTGTACTTCCGCGTTGGCGCTGCTGCAAACAAGGTATATACTCCTGACCTTGCATCTGCACTTCACGCAGCCGCAGCTACCGGCGACACCATCTACGTGCTTGCCAACGTTACCCTTTCTTCCAAATCCTACATCTCCGGCAAGACCGTAACCGTTGAGGGTGTCAATGCAGACATCACGATCACGATGCCTGCCAAGACGGAAATGCTGTACATTGGCGACGATGCACACATCACCTTCAAGAACATCAACGTCGTTGCTGACCGCTTCGTCGTGTTCAACCAGAGCACCTCCGGCAAAACCGCGTCCCTGACGCTGGAAAACGGCGCGCATATCACCAACCATGACCTTGCAGTAGATAACGATATCCTTATCTACAACGGTCAGGCAAATGCTAACATCACCGTTAACATCAAGGCAGGCGCTTCGGCAATCGTTACTTCGAAGACCGCCGTTACTCCCTCGTACGCCGTGGTCTACTCCGGTAAAGGTGTGTCCACCACGCTGAACGTTTGGGGTACCTTGAAGAACCTTGCGCAGGCTCCTGACGGCAAGAACGCACAGGTCTTCATCGCTAAGGGAGGGACCAACAACGCTACCTTGAACATTTACGAGGGCGCTGTGATCGAGGGTACCTCTGATAGCGAAGCCTATACCGGTAACTATTCCGGTATCGTATACTTCTCCGAGGCTACGAACGTTATCAACATTTCCGGCGGTACAATCATCATCCACGGTAACACCGGCTTTGCTTACGTCGGCTTGAAGGCTACCATCACCATCTCCGGCGGTACGATCAAGAACGACGATGCGAAGTACGCTATGTTCTTCGGCGCTAACCAGTCGATCACCGTTACTGGCGGTACGATCAACTGCAACGACCGTCAGCTTCTGAACAGCGGCACCACCGTTTACACCCTCGAAAACGACGCTGCTGCTATTGCGGCAGGTGCGGTTGCACGTATTTCCTCCACCGAGGGCGGCACCTACTATGGCTCTATCTCCGCAGCCATCGCGGCAGCAGCCAACGGTGACACCATCTACGTCATTCGCAATCATGCTTCCGGTAATATCGTTGTATCCAACAAAAGGGTCACCGTTACAGGTCTTTCCAAGGATATCACGGTAACCAATACTGAGGGCGCTTCCAGCATCTTCCTTGCGTTGTATGACGGTGCGGACATTACCTTCACAAACATCCATTTCAACGTTACCAACCGCTTCGGCCGTTCCGAGAGCGGCACTGCTTCGCTGGTATTCGGCGACGGTGCAAAGGTAACCACCAACAACAGCATCTTCTTCTACGCAAACGGCTCTACCTCCGCTGCTACCTCCAACATGACCATCAAGTTCTTGAAGGGCTCTGTCATCAAGTCCACCGTGGCCATGAGCACCGGTCTGATCTACCACAACCAAAGCGGTAAGTTCGGCGGCGACACCGAGGTTGCCCGTTTGATGAACCTGACCCTGTATATTGCAGGTACGCTTGACTTCCCCAGCGGCCCCGTATACAAGGACCACAACAAGAACGGTACGCATACCGTTTACTACGATGCAAAGAATGCAAACGTAACCACCTCCTCTGCATGGTTCGTCGACGTGTTCCGCACAAAGGTCAGCGACAAAGCGATGTCCCTGTACGCAACCGGCTTTGCCACCACGGCAGACGCCGCAGCATGGGCTTACAGCAACACTCCTGCCACCGGTATGACCTTCTCTGCCGATCCCGCAGCTGAGTGGGCTTACACCTTCATTTATGCTGACCAGTTCTCCACCATTCAGACCAATACGCTGAACACCTACGGCGGCGAGATCTGGGTGCTTCGCAACAACACCTCCTTCTACAAAACCGCAACGTTTACCGACATGGGTACTGTCACCATCAAGTCCTACAACGGCGCAACGTTTGCCTTCCAGGATGCCAGCCGTATCCAGATCACGAATACCACTCTGATCCTTGACGGCATCCAGCTGACCGTGAACTCCACCGCCACCAACGGCGCAGGACACATCAAGCTGAACGCGGGCACTGCTGCAAAGCCCTCCGTTCTGAAGCTGGTCAACGGTGCTAAGATCACCGGTCCCGCCTGGAACAACGGTCAGTTCGTATACCTGAGCGGTGCATACGCAAGCCTGTACGTTGACGAGACATCCTCTATCGTAGAGAATGCTTCCGCTGATGCAATGGCCAACAACAACACCGTCATTTATGCAAGCACTGCTTGGGCAAACGGCTCTATCACCATCAAGGGTACCGTTTCCAGCGCTGCCGAGGCAGCAGGCCTGAACACCCTGATCAAGATCGAAGGCGCAGCTAACAACACTGCTATCGTGCTTGACGGCGCTAAGCTGGAATTCACGGGCGCTCCCGGGAACAAGAGTGCTGTTTACGTTGTGGCCAACACCTTCAACGGCTCGCTTGAAATGAAGAACGGCGCAGTTGCAGCTCCCCTTACCGGCTTTGTTGCAACCAACGAAGCAGGCGTTCTGTTCGGCTCGATCACCGGTGCCGTTGCCTACGTGGCTGACGGCGCAACCGAAACGATCACGCTGACCGCTCCCACCGAAACGGGCGCTACCACCACCTTCGCGAACAAGAACATCACCATCGTTGCCGCTTCCAACATTCTGGCAGCAGGTGAATACCACATCACCTACACCGGTGGAAACGTTGGCCTGTTCAACGTTCAGAACAAGGGTACGCTGACTCTCAGCGGTTTGAAGATCGCGTCCAACGGTACCGTCGTACGCTACTCTACCACCGCCTCCTCTATGGCTCAGGCGGACAGAGATATCGAGATCAACTTTGTTGACACCGACGTGACCGTAACCATCGAGGGTAATAACAACTATCCCTTCGTGACCTCTAACGGTCACTATAACAAGGACGATGCTACCACCAAGAGCGATAGCATCACCGTGAACATTGACGCAGACTCCGTGATCAACTACACCACGGCTTCCACCGCTACCGTTCACGTTATCGCATTCAACCACAACTCTCACACCACGGTTGCTCTCAACCTGAACGGTATGTTCTACGTAACCGTTACCGGTGACACCACCGATGAAGAGGTACTGTTCTACTTCGTCCGTAGCAACAACCCCTCTAAGACCACGCTGAACGTGAACAAGGGTGCTACGCTGAACATCACTCTTCCCACCGGTCGTCAGACCCTTGGCAAGACCTACCTGACCTCCTGCACGGGCGGCAACGTTTCCAGCAACAAGATCAATCTGCACCTTGACGCTATCAGCGACAACGGCGCACTTACTCTTGGCGGCGTGAAGATGTTCTCCGGCTGGCAGCCTACTTCCACCTTCGACGTGAAGATCATCGCGGATGACACCACGATGGATACCGCACTGGCTACTTGGGTCGCATACAACGTAAACTATGGCTCCGTTAGCTTCACTGAAACTCCCATCGCATTCCGCACCAAGGTTGGCAACGAGTACGTTTACGGTACGCTCAACACTGTATTTGCAGCAGCTGAGGACAACAGCACCATTACCGTCATTGCAAGCATTGACGTATTCCGTTCCGCTCTGCTTACCGGCAAGACCGTTACCCTGACCGCTCTTGATGGTGTGGTTATTACCAACACCTCCGAACGTTTCTTCCTTCAGGTAGGTAGCAACTCTGATATTACCATTACCAACCTGAAGTATCAGGGCAACAATTTCATCCAGTTTGCAAACTCCAACGGCCCCGCAGTCGTTACCCTTGGCAACGGTACCGTTATCGAGGGCGGCGATCCCACCACGGGCTACATGATCACCACCTTGAGTGACGCAAAGAGTGACATTACCTTCACCATCGGCAAAAACGCTGAGGTGGTTCGTCCCGCATCCTTCGAGGCAACTGCCTCCACCAAGGAAATGTTCTACCTGCGCAGCAGCGCTACCTGCGACTTCACCTTGAACATTTACGGTAAGCTCGCAAACCTCACCGCCGTTGCTGACGGTCTGAATGCGCCCATCCTTGATCACTGCCTGGTAACCGCAACCGTTATCATCAACATCTACGACGGCGCACACGTTGAGGGTACCAGCGATAGCCCCAACTACTCCGGCGAGTATCAGGGTATCTTCTACTTCGCTTCCGGTACGAGCGTAAACAACGCCACCTACCTGAACATTCTTGGCGGTACGATCATTTCTCACGGTATCAATCCTCTTGCATACTTCTACAGCGATTCCTCCAACGTGAGGATCGAGGGCAGCCCCGTTATCACGATGACCGAGCTTGCGTACGGTCTGGTTTGGTTCGGCAGAACCACCGGCACCTCCCTTTCCATCGGTCTTGACGACGGTGCAATTGAGGATATCGACATCAACGGTAAGAAGTACTATTGCGGTAAAGAGCCCGTTATCTACGCTATTTCCGGTGTTACCGACGAATATGCGATTTCTCAGGGCATGATCTTCCGCATGGACGGCGTTTACTACTCCTCCCTGGCTGATGCGATCACGCTGATTCCCGACGGCGGCACCGGCACCATCTACGTGCTTGCTCCTGCTGCTGTTAACAGCCTGGTCCAGATCACCAACAAGAACGTTACCATCATCGGTACAAAGAATGCAAGCTACGACCTGACCTTTACAGGCGCAGCAAACAGCGTATTCTTCAAGATCTCCTCTAAGGGCTCTCTTACCTTGAAGGATCTGAGCATCTCTACCTGCGCACAGCTTGTCAACTACGACGCAAACATCGCAGTTGAGGGCGAGCAGGCAGACAAGAATATCACTGTTGATATCATCAACTGTAACATCGTTGCAAACATGTCCACCAGATATTCTGCAAGCTGGGCATCCGTTGCAACGCTGATTGGCTCCTCCAACCACTACGCGGAGAATCGCGACGGTTGCGGCGAGCAGGGCAATGCCTTCACCTTGAACATCGACAAGGACACCACGATCGACTTCACTTCCTCTTACACGGGTGCTACCTACTTCATCTCTCTGAACCACAACAACCATCCCAAGGTTACCGCTAACATCAGCGCTACCATCGTGATCAGAGTAACGGACACCACGGCTGAGGCAGTAAACTTCGTGTGCAGCAACAACCCCTCGCACACCACCATCAACATTACCGAGGACGCTCAGATCACGATGACCGTGGCTGCGGAGCGCTTGGCAAAGACCGCGTTCATTTACTTCACGGGCGGCAACATCACCACCAATAAGCTGACGATCCACATCAATGCCATCACCGATGACAACGGCGTCAGCACGCTCCCCGCAGTTCCTCTGTACTCCACGTACTCCACTGCTTCCTCTCCCGACCTTTGCATCATTGCAAATAGCGCTGACGCTCAGGCAAGCATCCTGGCTCTTCAAGCTGTTTTGAACACAAACGGTACTCCTATTGACTACACTCCTGCACTCTTCCACACTGTTGCAGGCGGTAAGTATTACTACGGTACCCTTGGTGCAATGTTTGCAGCAGCAGAGAATAACGGTACTATTACCGTTCTCACATCCGGCAATCTCCTTTGGTCTACAACTCTCAGCGGTAAGGCAGTTACTTTGACCGGTGCTACCGACGCCGTTCTGACGAACTCCGCTTCCATCGTGCTTGCAGCAGGCGCTAAGCTGACTATTAAGGATCTGACCATCCTTGCTCCCGTCAACTTCATCTCTGTATCCGCTGCTAACACCGAGTTGAAGCTGGAAAATCTTACGATCACTGCTTCCGGCGCTAACATGAACTTCATTCAGGTTAACAACGGCGGCGTGCTTGCAGCAGAGGCCAAGAACATTGTCTACACCACGATCGAGCCCACGCCCGATAACGACGCCTCCAAGGCAAACTCCTCTCGCTTCATTTTCGTGAATGCGGGCGGCACCCTTGCAACCTTGAAGATCGAGGTTATCACCGTAACCGCAGCTTGCCTGGTTTACGTTAACGGCGGTCTGAACGCCGTTGCAGGCTCTGCTACCAATCCTATTGAGCTCCACGACGTTAACCAGATCAGTGGCACGACTCTTTACGCTTACACCGGTACCATCTACGCCAACATCTACGGTGGTACCTTCAACGGTGCGCTTATTTACGGCGGCGATGGCTCCACCAACAAGCTGGATATCAAGATCAACCCCACGGGCGATAAGATCACTACCGTTTCCCGCGAGGGCACCTCTAGCAGCGTTTACAGCGCTTGGGTACACCTGAAACCCGGTGCCGTTGAAAGCCTCAGCTTCACGATCCGCAACCTGTCCTACACCGATACCGGTGCAGCGCCTCTGTTTGCGATCCGCGCAGCAGCTACCCTTTCCATCAGCGTTGAAAGCTCTACGTTCAACCTGACCGGCTCGAAGCTTTCCGGCTTCCCTGCTGCCAGCGGTGCGAAGTTCAACTCCGACGCAACCGCAAAGTTCTTTGGCTTCAACGCCCGTATCGGCGAAGAGGGCTCTGCTACCTACTTCTGGCGTCTTGACGGTGCAGCAAACGCTGCTCCCGCAGGCAACACGACCACCACGATCTATGTGATCGGCAATATCACATCCATGAACATTGGTGGCGATAACCCCGCTCACTTCGCAAAGAAGATCATCATCACCAGTGCAGAGGGCGAGGGTGCTCCCTACACGGTTACCGTAGATTCCAGTGTTTTGATTGCTTTCTACGTCGGTACCGGCGCAGAGGTCACGCTGACCAACATCATCTACAATGTTCCTCAGCGCTTCGGCCGCTTCGACGGTAACGCAACCTTCACCTTTGGTGATGGCTGTGTGGTCAACCAGAGCAACGCGATCTTCTTCTACGATAACGGTAACTGCAAGAATCCCGATGGCACTCACATGACCGACGCGGCCTACACCATCGACATTCAGAAGGGCGCAACGATCAACTGCGGTACTGCATTCACCCATGGTCTGCACTACAAGTCCGATAAGGACGCTCCTGCAACCGTTACCGTTAAGATCGCAGGTATCGTCAACATGACCGGTGCTTCCTACCTGGTCAGCGATCCCGGAAACGTCTCCAAGATTATCATCTACTACGATGCAACGACCGCAAGCGTGACCTCCGGTCAGAGCAAGCTGTTCGCTGACACCGTATTGAAGGCTATTACCGATACCGATACGTACCACATGATCTACGCCAAGGGCTTCGAAACTCACCTTGACGCAGCAGCATGGGGCTATACCGTATCCAAAGCAACCGCTATGACCTTCTCTGCTAACCCTGACAGAGAGTGGTGCTACACCTTCATTTACCATTCTCAGCTCGTTCAGAAGCAGTACAATGTTCTGGACAGCTACGGCGGTGAAATGTGGCAGCTGCGCAGCGTCGGTTCCTCCCGTTACTCGATGTACTACACCGATCTCGGTACGATCACGCTGAAATCCTACAACGGCGCAACCATCCACCTTCAGGATGCAGGCCGTATGCAGGTCAAGAACACCACCCTCATCATTGACGGTGTTGCAATCACCATTGGCAATACCTCCTCTAACGGCGTTGGTTATATCGCTGTTTTGGGCGGCTCTGCTGAAAAGCCCTCCGTGCTGAAGCTTGTCAATGGCGCTCAGCTTATCGGTACCGCTTACAAGAACGGCTACATTGTCTACCTTAAGGATGACAACGGCGGCGGTTACTCGCACTTCTACATGGATGCAGATTCCTCCATCGTAGTAAATGCTGCTACTGAGGCAGTGGGCGGCTACTCCTACGTTGTCCGTGCAAGCTCCTCTTGGGCTAACGGCTCCGTCGTTATCGAGGGTACTATTACCACCTATGCAAACGGTACTGACGTTGCTATCCTTTGCCTGAACGGTAATGGCAAGAACGATGTCACGCTCAACGGTGCAACTCTGATCAACGCAGGTACCGCAAGCGGCACGGCATCCATCCTGAGCATCACCGGTGGCTGTCAGGCAAATTACGAGAACCTCAACAATTCTACGCTGTCTTTGACCGACGCAACCGCTGCTACAAAGCAGGCCTTGATCGTTCGCGGTGCAATGACCTTCAAGGGCTACACCGGTGACGAGGCTGCTGCTCTTGCAGAAGCACTTGGCCTGACCGTCCGCTTCGGCGACGTATTCTCTCAGGTCATCTCCACCGCTATCATCAACCTGATTCCCGAGGGTGGCTCTCACACGTTCGTGCTTTCCGGCACCACCTACATCTACGATCCCGTAGAGATCTACAACCGCCATATCACCTTCATCGGCACCAACAATGCTGAGTACGATCTGAAATTCGGCGGCGCTGCTGACAGTGTAATGTTCATCATCGTTACGAACGGTTCTCTGACCTTGAAGAACGTGAACATTTCCACGAACGCACAGCTTGTTTCCTACAACGCCAACAAGAAGGTTGCGGGTGCAATGGCTGACAAGAACATTGTGATCAACCTTGAAAACGCTAAGGTTGACATCACAATCTCTTCCCGCTACTCTAAGGATGCAGGTTACGCAGGTGCGTTGATCTCCTCCTCCAACCACTACGCTGAGAAAAACGGCGGTTGCGGCGAGCAGTCCAACAGCATCACGGTCAACATCGACAAGGATACTGTGATCAACTACACCTCCACCTACGCAAACTCCTGGCTGATCGCATTCAACCACAACCCCTGCAAGTACGTTTACGCGAACATCTACGGTACGGTCAACATGACCACGATCAGTAGCAGCAGCGATGCAAGCATTCACCTGATCCACAGTAACAACCCCGGCTATACTGAGGTTATGATCGGTGAAACCGCGAAGGTTCTGATGAACTTCTCCGCAAGCTCCACGATCCTGTCTAAGTCCACCGCATACATCGCAACTGTTACCACCGGTACCAGCAAGATGACCATTTATCTGTCTGCGTTTATCCATGAGGGCGAGTTGAAGATGGACGGCCTGAGACTGTTCTCCGCTCACACCACCTCCTGCGCTTACCAGACGATGATCATCGCAGATGACGCGACCTTCGCAGATCAGATATTCGGTCTGGTTGCATATCAGAACAACGGTGGCACCAACTCCTTCACCGAGAATCCCCTCGCGGCTTCTCTTGCACAGGACGGCAAGGTCTACTTCTCCTCTCTTGGCGGCATTATCGGTCTGATCCCCGAGGGCGGCTCTGCCACCATCGAGATCAAGAACCAGGTTAAGTTCTCCTCTGAGATCGGCATCCACGATAGAAACATCACTATCGTTGGTGCTCCCGAATTCCAGGGCGATTACCACCTGATGTTCACTGGCGCTGCCACCAAATGGGCATTCGCTATCTACGGCAAGGGCACTCTGACCTTGAAGGATCTGCGCATCCACACCACCGGTATCCTTGTTGACTTCAACGCCAACAAGAAGGTTTCCGGTGCAAAGGCAGATAAGAACACCTACATCAACCTGATCAACACCGACGTTGTTGCTGAGGGCTCTATGAGCTCCGTGTTCGCATCCCGTAACCACTACACCGTTTCCGGCGGCTCCGGCGAGCAGAGCAACAAGGTGCTGGTTACCATCGACGCTGATTCCAGCATCGTGATGACCACCTCCACCACCGGCAACATCTGGTTCTTCTCCTTCAACCACAACACGCACGTTGAGATGAATGCTTACGTTTACGGCAGCATCACCCTCAACGCAACCGGCACCCCCACCGAGGCGGCCGAGCGCACGCTTGTTCGTGTGAACAATCCTTCCCGTAGTGAGATCATCTTCTACAAGGGCTCTAACCTTGTGATGAACATGACGGATAACACCTACAAGCACTACATTGGCGTTTACTGGACCGGCTCCGGTAACAAGCTGATCATGGATATTGACGCTATCACCGATAACGGTGAGCTCACCCTTGACGGCGCGCTCCTGTTCTGCGCATCTCCCGCTTCTTGCATTCCCACCATCGGTATCACCGGTGCTGAGGATGACTCGATGCAGGACACCTTCCTTGCATGGCAGGGCAACTTCGGTGGTATCACCAACGATAAGCACAACTACGTAACGCCTATCGCGTTCCGTGCAATTATGGCTGACGGCAAGTACGCTTACGGCTGTATCGGCGGTGCTGCTTACGCGGCTCCCGAGGGCGGCGTTGTTGAGCTTCTGATCGATGGCTTCAACATGACCCCCACCACGATCTCTAACAAGACCATAACCCTGAGAGGTGCTGAGGACGGCTACATCGTCTACAACAACACCAACAGCTACCTGCTGAACATCAGCAGCGGCGCTCACCTGACCATCGAGGGTCTGACCTTCATCGGCAACAGGTTTGCAGCCTTCACCGCAGCAGCAGACACCACCGCTTCGCTGACTCTGGCAGCAGGCACCCTGGTTGAGGGCGGCGAGAACGAAACAAACGCTCACCTGCTTTACGCCGACTCTATGAAGGGTACGACCACCATCAACATCGAGGCGGGCGCAGCAATCATCCGTCCCGATACCTACTCCGTATCCGGCGCATCTGCAACCAACATCTTCCAATTCGCAAGCTACGGTCATATCATTATGAACGTACGCGGCGAGTTGAAGAACCTGACTCAGGTTGACGACGGCTACAACGCAAGCATCGGTTACACCAATATTCAGGGTGTGAAGCTGAATGCCAACGATCCCTACAAGACCGGTATGATCCTGAACGTTTATCCCGGTGCTGAGATCGAGGGTACGAACGACTCTTCCGATCACAACAACATTTACCAGGGTATGTTCTACTTCGCTGCCTACGGTGCGAACAAGCATGAGTTCAACATCTACGGCGGTACGATCACTTCCCACGGTATGAACCCGCTTGCTTACTTCGGTAACAACTGGATCACCGTTCGTATCCAGGGTACTCCCTACATCTATATGAACGATCTGGGTGTTTCCGCCAACAAGACGGTTCTCGGCATGCTGTGCCTGCATAACACCAAGGGCTACGCTGAGTCTGAGGTCGAGCTCTTCATCGACGTTGAAGAGGGCGCAGACATCCAGCTGAACAACAAGGCATTCTTCTTCTACGGCGGTCCCGAGGTATCCCGCGTCACCGCAGGCAAGTACTTCAACGACAGCAACGCAGCCAAGTACGGTATCGGCTACCGCGTGGTAGACGAGAACGGCACCACCTGGTATGCAGCCAACCTCGCCTCTGCTGTTGCAATGTCCCGTAACGGCGGCGTGATCGAGCTGGTCGGCGACGTTATGGAGTACGGTGCTAACATCACGCTTGATAAGTACCTGTACCTGCGCTCTGTTGAGGGCGAGCAGTACTCCATCACCATGAGCAAGGTCGTTGCAGGTCCCGTATTCTACGTGACCACCGGCACCACAGCATCCCCTGTACGTATGTACGTCGACAACATCGACTTCAAGGGCTCTGCACAGGGCACCCTGTTCATGCTTGGCGAAAATGCACACGGTATCTTCGAAATGAACAACTGTTCCATGAACGGCAACACCGGTATCATTTCGTTGACGGGCGCAGCTGTGGCTGAAATCACGCTCAACAAGGGTAACTACACCGTTTACTACACGCCCATCTCCGCTGTCGATTACGCAAACATCACCGTGAACGCATTTGACATCACCTTCGTAGCAAACGGCACCGGTGACGAGAACTCCCTGATCTTCTTGGCGGGCAGCGCAAACGGTACCTACAACATCAAGGGCGGTAGCGCAACCACGAAGGGTCACACCATCTACACAAGATCTCCTTCCGTTGCAACCCTGAACATCGAGAACTTCTCTATCGTTTCCGGCGCATGGGCTATTGCTTCTCAGGGCGGTACGACCTGGTACGTAAACCTGACCAACGTTAACATGCACAGTAAGGCAGGCGCAGTTACACGTCTGTACGCTACCAAGGGTTCCTACATCAACATCATGGGCGGTACCTACTCCTCCGCCACGAAGGACGGCACCAACCCCGCAGTTATGACGTTTGGTGGCGAAATTGAAGTAAACGTTTACGACGCTTACGTCAACTCTGCTGTCATGTCCGCTATCACCGGTCTGGCAAAGACTGTTAATATCACCATCTACGGCGGTACCTACATTTACAGCGGCACGGAAGCTAAGTACGCTCCCATCATGCTGCCTAAGGAAGGCAACCTGACCGTGAAGGGTGGTACCTTCGTCAACACCAGTGGCTTGGGTCCTGTATTCAGCAACACCGCTTACAGCGCTAACGTTCTGACGCTGGAAGCCTACAACGCTATCAGCAACTCCTCCAACCTGATCCTGAACTTCGCTTCCAGCGGTACTCCTACCGCAAACCTTGGGGCTTACGGTCGTCTGACCCTGAACTCCTTGGCAATGACCACCGGTGCAAGACCCGCATTCGTGGGCGGTGACGCAGGCGCAATGACCTTCAAGTCTACCGTCAGCGCTTCCTCTTACGAATACATGCAGTCTCTCGCACTTGCCGGTGAGGTTAAGTTCGGTATGCTGGTTATTCCCACTGAGCTTCTTGCAAACGGTGTCAACTTCACCCATGCAGGTCTTGCCGGTTACTCCGATATCTTCGGTGACGGCTACGAGCTTGGCGTCGATTACTTCGACTACAAGGCAATCGCTGCTGATCTGACCTTCGAGGCAGACGGCTGCGTGACCATCGAGCTGACGCACACCAACATCTCCGCCGACAACTACAACACCAAGTACTCCGTTGTATTCTACGCTGAGTACGAGGTTGCAACTCCCGGCGACGGTGCTGCTACTGTTTACAGATACGCAGATTACGAGGAAGCCAAGAACGCAAGAGCTCTTGCAGACGTTGCTTATGCGGCTTACCGCAACACCGCTGAGGGCTTCACTCCCGACCAGATGAACCTTCTGTCCACCTGGTGCGGCAACGCAACCGAGACCAAGACGCTTGATATCTACCTGGTAGCAGGCGGCTCCAACGCAGTTGGTAATACGCCTTACACCGCACAGTACGCCGAAAGCATTATCAATCACGTCTGCACTCACTGCGGCGCGATCGCAGATGCAGCAGAATTCGCTGGCGCAAGCTTCACTTGCGCCAACAAGCTGGCACACGGCAAGGCACTGACCTACGACGAGGATAAGGGCATCTACTTCTGCACCTGCGGTTACACCGTCGATGTAGCAGACGTTGATCCTGACAACGCCGTATGTGCTAAAACCGTGGTTTGCGGTGCAAAGAAGGCAACCTTCCAGAACGTTTTGAAGAATCCCACCACTAACGTATTCTACTCCGGCATCGTTTCTCAGCGTGCTCCTCAGGACTACGGTTCTTCTGTGGTTTACGCTACTATGAGCAAGTACACTGCCGTTGGCTCCGCTCCCACGCTGGGCCTTGGCTGGACTGCTGATATGATTGGTCCCGAGTACGGCATGGCAACCGAGCTTGCCAACCACTACACCGGCAACAATTACGCAGCGATCATGAAGTACGCTATGAACGATGCAGCCCTCGTCGCTGAGGATCCTCACTACGGTAACTTCTCCGGCGAGCTGTTCGATAGCTTCATGCAGATGGTAGCTGACCAGATTGCTATTTACAGCAGCCTTGGTTACACCGTCAACGTGGCAGGCCTGTACTGGATGCAGGGCGAAGCCGATCTTGCAAACTCCGCAACTTACGCAGCAGCGCTGCAAAAGTTCATTGAGGACGTTCGCACCGAGCTTTCCTCCATCACCGGCACCGACCTTTCCGCAATGCCCGTAGTCGTTGGTGAGGTTGCAACCTTCACCGGCACGACCGGCAACGCAAACCGCGTGGCAGTTAAGAACGCTCAGAACACCGTTACCGGTGTGATGATCGATCAGACCTCTCTGTACATGGCTGATACCAACGGTATCTTCCTTGATGCTCAGAACGTGGCTGACACCGGCGCACGCGTCGCAGCAATGCTGATGAACGCTACCAACAGCGAGATCGATGTCCCTGAGATCCAGAACACCACCGTGTACCTGGATAGCGAGGGTAACGAGATCGAGGGCACCGGTCACACCTCTCTTGCAATGTCCCTGATCGCTGCTCCCAGCGGCACGACCATTGCACTGACCGGCGACCAGACCATCTACGCTTCCATGGCTCTTGCAAATCGCGACGACATCGTGATCAACGGTGACGGCAACACCATCACGGTTGTAACCGATGCTCCCGCAATTGCACTCCAAAACGCAAGCGTAACGCTTAAAAACGTTGTAATCGAGCACACCGGCAGCTCCGCAGCCATCACGCTTGACCAGTCCTCTACTCTTACGGTTGAGGAAGGCACCGCGATCACCGCAGAGCGCACGGCAATCGAGATGAACGGCAACGCCTCCACCCTTGTGATCAACGGCGGTAGCATTACTACCACTGCTGATGATGCCACCACCACCGATGCGATCATTCGCACCTCCAACGCGAATGTGTCCATCTCCGGCGGTACCTTCACGGCAGCTACCGGCTCCTCTATCCTGGTGATCGAAAAGAACGCAGCTCACAAGCTGATCGTTAACATCACCGGCGGTACTTTCGTGACCGAGGATACGCTTGTTCCCAAGGTTGACGCAGATGGCGACATCATTCCCGATGAGTACGACACCATCGAGGCTGTTGAATTCGTGAACTACTGCCCGACCGCGATCCTTGTGATCGATCCTGTCGTGCTTGCAGCTCATCCCGAGCTTAACGTATTCAACGCAGCAACTTATTCCGGCAAATAAGAATTTGCACGCGCCCCCCGCCAATCGGCGGGGGGTGTTTTTTAAGTTTTTGCGGCGCGGGGCTTGACATTTTTTATTATTATGTTATAATATTAGGGTATAGAGAAAAAACACGCAGAAAAAGGTTGCCTTGCCCGCAACCGCACCACAGAGAATGCCGCCTTGGCTGCGAGCGGCTGTGCGATGGGCAGTTGGCGTTTCCCTTTGGAGTGGATGCGGTGAAGCCATACGGTGGTAGTCGCATACGGCAGGCACCGTTACAGGCCCATAAGCATAAACGTGCTTTGAGCGTTGCCCTTGGGGCTTCAATTCGGGTGGTACCGCGAGCGACTTTTCGCCTCGTCCTGATTTTTTCGGGATGGGGTTTTATTTTTTTGTAACAATACGAAAGGACATAAAAACATGAAAGAAAAACTGCAACAGATCAAAGCCACGGCGCTCTCTGAGCTTGCCGCAGGCGGCGACATCGAACAGATCCGTGTTCGTTATCTTGGCAAGAAGGGAGAGCTTACTGCCGTGCTGCGCGGCATGGGTGCGCTTTCTGCCGAGGAGCGTCCCGTTGTCGGCCAGATGGCCAACGAGGTGCGTGCTGAGATCGAGGCCGCTATCGCCACGAAGGCAACCGAGCAAAAGCAAAAGGAGCTGGAAGATCGCCTTGCACGCGAGAAGCTGGACGTAACTATGCCCGGCAAGTGCGAGCGCGTCGGCCATCAGCACCCCTTGACCCGCGCACAGCGCGAGATGGAGGAGATCTTTATCGGTATGGGCTTTGAGATCGCCGAGGGCCCTGAGGTAGAGTACGATTACTACAACTTCCAGGCGCTGAATATTCCCGAAAACCACCCTGCACGCGACACGCAGGACACCTTCTACATCACCGACAAGGTTCTGCTTCGCTCGCAGACCTCCCCCGTGCAGGTACGCGTTATGGAGCAGAAGAAGCCCCCTATCCGCGTGATCTCTCCCGGCCGTGTATACCGCTCTGACGCATTGGACGCTACGCACTCCCCCTTGTTCCATCAGATGGAGGGTCTTGTGGTCGACAAGGGCATCACGATGAGCGATTTGAAGGGCACACTGGAAACCTTCGCACGCAAGATGTTTGGTGACAGCACCCAGATCCGCTTCCGTCCCCACCACTTCCCGTTCACCGAGCCCTCTGCTGAGGTTGACGTGTCCTGCTTTGTATGTGGCGGCAAGGGCTGCCGCGTTTGTAAGGGCGAGGGCTGGATCGAGATCCTTGGTGCCGGCATGGTACACCCCTTCGTGCTTTCCAACTGTGGCATCGACCCCGAGGTTTACAGCGGCTTTGCATTCGGCATGGGCTTGGAGCGCGTGACGATGACGCGCTACGGCATTGACGATATCCGTCTGTTCTACGAAAACGACGAGCGCTTCCTCAAACAGTTCTGATAGGAGGAAATTGAAACAATGAATTTGTCTATGAAATGGCTTGCTGACTTCGTTGACGTCAGCGACGTAAATATTAAGGATTATTGCGACAAGCTGACCTTGACCGGCTCTAAGGTCGAGGGCTATGAAGAAATGGGCGCAGAGATCGAAAATGTGGTCGTAGCGCGCATTAAGGCGATCGTTCCCCACCCGGACAGCGACCATCTGCTGATCTGCACGATGGACGTAGGCACGGGCGAGGACACTCAGATCGTAACCGGCGCACAGAACGTGTTTGAGGGCGCGATCGTTCCCGCAGCACTCCCTGTGGCAAAGCTGCCCGGCGGCGTTGTCATCAAGGACGGCAAGTTGCGCGGCGTTCCCTCGCACGGCATGCTTTGCTCGATGGGCGAGCTGAACCTCACCACTCACGAGTGCCCCGGCAAGGAGGAGAACGGTATTCTCATTCTTGACGAGAGCTTCGCCGATATGATCGGTCAGGACATCCGCAAGGCGCTGATGCTGGACGATACCGCTGTGGAGTTCGAGATCACCTCTAACCGCCCCGATTGCCTTTCCGTGATCGGTCTTGCACGCGAGAGCGCGGTTTCCTTCGGTCGCAAGCTGAGCGTTCCCACGCCCACTATCAAGGGCGCAAACGACGGCGACAAGGTAGAAAACTACCTCTCCGTTGGTATCGAGGCCCACGACCTTTGCTACCGCTATGCGGCCAAGGTCGTGAAGAACGTGCGCATCGCCCCCTCCCCTATGTGGCTGCGCATGCGTCTGTACGCCGCTGGCGTACGCCCCATCAACAACATCGTGGACATCACCAACTACGTAATGCTGGAATATGGCCAGCCCATGCACGCGTTTGATTACAAGCAGCTCACGGGCTCTGCCATTCGCGTTCGCCGCGCAAATGACGGCGAGCAGTTCAAGTCCCTGGACGATATCGACCACACGCTGGATAGCTCCATGCTCGTGATCGCCGACGAAAAGAAGGCCTGCGCACTTGCAGGCGTTATGGGCGGCGCGAACAGCGAGATCAAGGACGATACCGCTACCGTGGTATTTGAGTCCGCTTGCTTCAACGGCGCTTCCGTACGCGTGACCGCCAAGAAGAACGGTATGCGCACCGAGTCCTCTGCCCGTTTTGAGAAGGGCCTTGATCCTGAGAACTGCTATGCCGGCCTGATGCGTGCTTGCGAGCTGGTTGAGCTGCTTGACGCAGGTGACGTGGTAGACGGCATGATCGACGTATACCCCACCAAGGCAGAGCGCGTGGTGCTTCCCTTTGAGCCCGCCCGCTACAACAAGTTCCTTGGCACCGATATCACCGAGGAGCGCATGGTCGAGATCCTCACCGAGCTCGGCTGCACCGTGGCTGACGGCAAGATCACCGTTCCCAGCTTCCGCGCAGACCTTGCCTGCATGAACGATATCGCTGAGGAGATCATGCGTATCTACGGCTACGATAAGATCGTTTCCACCAAGATCGTGGCTGAAACCACCGAGGGTGGCCGCACGCCCAAGCAGGCGTTCGGTATTGAGGTGGAGAATGCCCTTTACGGCATGGGTGTGGACGAGATCCAGACCTTCTCCTTCATCTCTCCCAAGTACTATGAAAAGATCCGCCTGCCCGAGAGCAAGCGCCGCAGCGTGGTGATCTCCAACCCCTTGGGCGAGGACACCAGCGTGATGCGCACCACCGCTCTGCCCTCTATGTTGGAGGTGCTGGCACGCAACGCCAACTTCAATAACGAAAACGTCCGTCTTTTTGAAATGGGCTCTATCTACCTGCCCGATGAGGATCCCACCAAGCTTCCCTACGAGGGCAAGATGCTGACGCTGGGCATGTACGGCGACGCGGACTTCTACACGGTGAAGGGCGCGATCGAAAATCTGCTTGCTCTTGCCGCCATCAAGGGCGCCGAGTGGGTGGCAGTTGCCGACAACGCCTCCTACCACCCCGGCCGTTGCGCCGAGGTGATCGTAAACGGCAAGGCAATTGCCGTATTCGGCCAGATCCACCCCGTCGTGGCTGAAAATTACGGCGTTTCGATGCCGATTTACGCCGCCGAGATCGACTTTGACGCACTGTTTGACGCGCGCACGGCAGAAAAGCACTACAAGCCCCTGCCCAAGTTCCCCGCTACCACCCGCGACTTCTCCTTCGTCTGCGACGAGGCATTGGAGGTTGGTAAGATCATTGCCGTTATGCAGAAGGCCGGCGGCAAGCAATGCGAGGGCGTCAACCTGTTCGATATTTACCGCGGTCCTCAGGTAGGCGAGGGTAAGAAGTCCGTGTCTATCCGCATGACGCTGCGCGCCGAGGATCATACCATGACTGTGGAGGATGCAGAAAAGGTCAGCAAGAAGGTTCTGGTACTGCTGGAACGCGAGCTGGGCCTTGTACTGCGTGCATAAGCCATGGAAAAGGAAAAAGTAGCACGCATCAATGAGCTGGCGCACCTTTCCAAGGAGCGCGCACTCACCGACGAGGAGAAGGCCGAGCAGGCCGCGCTTCGTGCGGAATATATCGCAGAGATCCGCGCCTCCTTCGGCGGCATGCTGGAAAACACCGTGATCCAGCGTCCCGACGGCTCGCGCGAGCATCTGCCCAAGAAATAAAGAAAAGGAGGGGTTTGTTTATGGAACCCAAAAAGATCTATACCGCAAGCCCCGACGAAACCGAGCGCGCGGGGGCTGAGCTGGCGCAGTGCCTGTTGAATGATCCCGCGCTCCCTCGCTATATCGCCCTTTACGGCGATCTCGGCGTAGGCAAGACCGCCTTTACCAGAGGCGTTTGCGGGGTGCTTTGCCCCGGTGCAGCAGTGCGCTCCCCCACCTTTGCGCTTGTCAACGAGTATCGCGGCAAGCCGCCTGTTTTCCACTTTGATATGTACCGCATCACGGGCGAGGACGATCTGTATTCGATCGGATACGACGATTATCTCGTGCGCGACGGCGTGATATTGGTGGAATGGAGCGAAAATATCCCCTTTGCCCTGCCGGACGAGTTTTTGCGCGTGACGATCACGAAAAACGATCCCACCACGCCGAACACCCGTGAAATTCTGATCGAGGAGGTCCACTTATGCTGATTTTGGCTTTGGACAGCACCGCTATCGTCGCCAGCGTCGCGCTTTGCCGCGATGAAAAGACGATCGCCTCCTTCACCGTAAAAAACGGCAACACCCACAGTGAAACGCTTCTGCCCATGGTAGAGGCCGTTCTGAAATCTGCGGGCGTTACAGTCGCGGATATCGACCTTTTCGCATGCAGTGTGGGTCCCGGCTCCTTTACGGGCGTGCGCATCGGCACGGCAACGATCAAGGGGCTTGCCTTTGCACAAAACAAAAACTGTCTGGGCGTTTCCACGCTGGAAGCGCTGGCAGAAAACCTTGTTCCCTTTGACGGCGTGATCTGTCCTGTCATGAACGCGCGCCGCGGACAGGTCTATAACGCGCTCTTCCGCTATGAAAACGGCGCGCTTATACGGCTTTGCGAGGATCGCGCGCTTTGTGTAACGGAGCTTGAAGGCGAGCTTGCCGAAATGGGGCTCCCCTTCGCACTTTGCGGTGACGGCGTGGCAGAATTCAAGCGCTTGGCACCAAATTCCACGCCTGCAAGCGTTTCTGCGCTTTTAGAGGATCAATCTGCCGTTTCGGTTGCCAAGGTGGCTCTGCGCCGCGCAAATGCGGGCGAGAGCGGCACAGACGCGGAGCTTGCTCCCGTTTATCTGCGACTTCCGCAAGCGGAACGCGAAAGACTTGAAAAATTAAAGCAATAAATTCTTCCCCCGAAAGGAGTATTTATGATGAAAAAGATCATTATCGGCTGTGACCACGCCGCTCCCGAGCTGAAAAACACCGTCCGCGATCACCTGATCGCACGCGGCTTTGACGTGGAGGACGTTGGCGTACACACCACCGACAGCTGTCATTACCCCGATATCGCCCGCAAGGTCTGCGAAAAGGTGCAAAGCGGCGAGCGCGAGATCGGTATTCTGGTCTGCGGCACGGGCATCGGCATGTCCATGGCCGCCAACAAGATCCGGGGCATCCGCGCCGCCGTCTGCTCCGACTGCTTTTCCACAGAGATGACACGCCGCCACAACGACGCCAACGCCATGTGCCTAAGTCGGATCGTAGCCATGTC
>JAZQWF010000013.1:0-23479 GCA_045632185.1 Eubacteriales bacterium | reverse complement strand
AAAATCCCTCACCCCGTTTTCGGGGTGAGGGATTTTGCTTTACTTGGCGGGCTTGGCTGCTTGATTCGAACAAGGCACTTGCAAAGCAAGTGCGCTGGTGCGCTTTCGCCGCCCGAGATCGGGGTGCTTGCACACCAGGCGAGAGCGTGCGAATTTTCGCGCATCGCGCGAAGAACCTGCCAGCCCAGCCCCCGTTTTCGGGGTGAGGGATTTTGCTTTACTTGGCGGGCTTGGCTGCTTGATTCGAACAAGGCACTTGCAAAGCAAGTGCGCTGGTGCGAGTATGCGGCGCAGAGCAGCGGCCGCTTGCGAGCCGATGGCAAGCCGCAGACTTTTCGCGCATCGCGCGAAGAACCTGCCAGCCCTTTTTTGGAGGGCGGTGCGTTTTGCTTTTTCCGCTTATAACCTGCTTGAAACATTCGCTAAAATATGCTATAATAATGCAAAATCTTACCGAAAGGGGGAAACGCAATGAAAAAGAAGATCACGATCGGTATTCTGGCGCACGTGGACGCGGGCAAGACCACGCTTGGCGAGGCGTTGCTCTACACGTCCGGAAAAATTCGGACACTGGGACGTGTCGACCACAAAAACACCTATCTTGACACCAACGCCATCGAACGCGAGCGCGGCATCACGATCTTTTCCAAGCAAGCCAGATTTTCAAGCGAGCATTGCGATTTTATCCTTTTGGACACGCCCGGTCACGTGGATTTTTCCGCGGAAGCCGAGCGCACGCTTTCCTTACTTGACTACGCTGTGCTGGTGATCAGCGCCTCGGACGGGGTGCAAAACCACACAAGAACGCTCTGGCAGCTGCTGGAACATTACAACGTTCCCACCTTCCTTTTTGTGAACAAGTGCGACGTTGCCATCAAGCTGAAAGAGGAGATCGAAAAGGAGCTTGCCGCCATCCTCTCCCCTTTGTGCGTTGGCTTTTTGGAGGCGCAGGCACGCGAGGAGCTGGAAGAAAAGCTTGCCCTTGTGCACGAGGATCTGATGGACACCTTCCTTGCGGGCGAGGGTATCAGTGACGAGGATATCTCTTATCTGATCAGCGAGCGCAAGCTGTTCCCTTGCCTGTTCGGCTCTGCTTTGCGCATGCAAGGCATTTCCTATTTGCTGGACGCGTTGGATAGATTTACGCTTCCCCCCGTCTGTGACCACGAGCATTTTGGTGCCAAGGTCTACAAGATCTCTCACGCAGGGGGAACGCGCCTTACCTATATGAAGATCACAGGCGGCACGCTCGCCGCGCGCGACGAGATCGGCTATCTCGCAGCAGACGGCACACGCGTGACGGAAAAGGCAAGTCAGATCCGACTTTATTCGGGCGACAAATTCGAACAGACAGACAAGGCCGAGGCAGGCGAGATCTGCGCCGTGATCGGACTTTCCGCCTCCTTTGTGGGACAAGGGCTGGGACTGGAACAGGACACGCAGAAGCCACTCTTGGAGCCGGTCCTCTCTTATGCCATTCAGCTCCCTCCCGCGTGCGACCCGAGGTTGCTTTTCCCCAAGTTGAAGGTATTGGAGGAGGAAGAGCCCTCCTTACACCTTGCGTGGAACGAGGAGCTATCCCAGATCGAGGCGCGGCTGATGGGCGAGGTGCAGACCGAGCTGATCCAGCGTCTGATCGCCGACCGCTTCGCCATTGATTGCAGGATAGGCGCGGGAAAGATCCTTTACAAGGAAAAGGCCGCGCGCAAAACAATCGGCGTGGGGCACTTTGAGCCGTTGCGCCATTATGCCGAGGTGCAGCTGCTGATCGAGCCACAGCCAAGCGGCACGGGATTGATCTTTGACACGCGCTTGCCGGAGGATCTGCTTGATCTGAACTGGCAGCGCCTTGTTCTGACGCATCTTTATGAAAAGGATCATCGCGGGACCCTCACGGGCGCGCTGCTCACCGACACGAAGTTCACGCTTGTCGCGGGCAAGGCACATCAAAAGCACACCGACGGCGGCGACTTCCGCGAGGCGACCTACCGTGCAGTCAGACAAGGCCTGATGAAGGCGGGCTGCACGCTGTTGGAGCCCTATTACAAATTCCGCTTGGAGGTTCCTGCTGCCTGCACGGGCAGAGCGATGTCTGACCTGCAAGCGCGATTTGCGGAATTTGAGCTGGAAAGCTCGGACGCGGAGCGCGCCGCGATCTGCGGCAGAGCGCCCGTATCTACGCTTTACGATTATCCGCGAGAGGTCATTTCCTACACGCGCGGCGAGGGACGGCTTTTCTGTACCTCGGACGGCTACGAGCCCTGCCATAACGAGCAGCAGATCGTTGCCGAGGCGGGATACGACCCTGAAGCGGATCTGGAAAACCCGCCACATTCCGTATTTTGCGCACACGGTGCGGGCTTTACCGTGCATTGGAGCGAGGTAGACAGCTACAAGCATCTGGTGGCCGACGTCAAGGACACCGCGCCGAACGGGCCGATCATTCCCAAGGCCTCCACGCTCGCACGCAAATACCGCATGAGCGACGAGGAGCTTGAAGCCATCATGCTTCGCACCTACGGTCCCGTCAGGCGAAAAAAATACAGCGAGCCCAAGGTCGTTTCTGCGGACAAAAAAGAAAAAGTGCACACCTCCAAAACGGTACGCACACAAAGGAATATGGTGATCGTGGACGGATACAACCTGATCCATGCGGACGAGGCCTTAAAAAGCACTGCACTTTTCAGCTTGGAAAAGGCGCGCGAGGAGCTGACGGATCTGCTGATCAACTACGCCTTTTACACCAAGACCGAGCTGGTGCTTGTGTTTGACGCCTATCTGGTAAAGGACGGCGAGGGATCGGAATTCGTGCGCGAGGGGTGCAAGATCGTATATACAAAGGCCAACCAGACTGCCGACGCGTATATGGAAAAGCTGATGCACGAGCTGGGGCCTGATTACAGCATTCGCGCCGTCACGGACGACAAGCTGCTGCAATTCTCTGCCGTACATTCCGGCATCTCGCGTATGACGACAAGAGAGTTTTTAGAGGAATTGACGCGCATCGGCAACGAAATTACGGAATTTGCGCGCAAGCTCTCCGAATGCAAAGGATAATTCGCCCCAAAGAAAGAAATCCCCCGAAACGGTATGCGTTTCGGGGGATTTTGTTTTAGTGAGTGTTAACATTTAACTCTGCACGATATCCTTTATCAAGCAAAGCGCTTGAAATCCTCAAAAACTTGTGCTATAATAAAAATAATGCTATTATCGCTTCAACACTTTAGGGAGGGGAGATTGGTATGAAAAGATTGCTTGCTTTACTTTTGCTGTGTGTATGCTTGCTTTCCTTTACGTCGTGCGCACTTTTCTCCGACCTAAGCGACCTTGAGTTTGATGATGATTACAACCTACTCACATATAACGGCAACACCTATTACCGCGCCGATGGCCGATTCGCACTGTACATTGAGAGCGAAGATGAGATCGTTGAGCTCGGTCATCGCGTCAATTGGCCCGTTTTTCCTACTTTTTATTATCTTGCTTTTGAAAAGGATTCGCCGTTGTTTATTTCGGGAGATCACGGCCATACAGGCTCTTCTTTTTATCTGTACGTAAGGTCAGATTTTGACTTGGAGAATGCCACGTATCTTCTGGAAGGAACTGATCTTAACACATTGGAAGGAACCAATATTGAAGTGCATCTTTCAGACATTATGACCGAGATCCAACCCGAATATATCCCCGCCAATTACGATCCCGTCTACGACCTTGATATTTACTTTGCGTTAAAGGACGAGCCGCGCTTGCGAGCGCGCTTCATGGGACCGTACCAATACGAAGAAAATTGGTATCTATCCTCTTATGGAGACAAAGATTATCCAAGCAAGGACTATCTTTTAAGTGACGAATTCGTTGCGCAGTTAAAAGCATCTGGCATCATAAAGGAATAAATAAAACACCCCCGAAACGGTATGCGTTTCGGGGGATTTTGTTTTAGTGATGATGATGATGATGGTGGTGGTGATGCCCTGCGTGGGTGTTCACCTCCACGTGGCAATGCTCCTCGTGGCAATGCTCGCCCTCGCACTCAAATTCCAGTGTGACGTGGCCAATACCGTGCTCGGCAAGCTCCTCGCGTATCGCGTGCTTGATGGCGTGCGTGTCACCGTTCGCCACAACGTGCATCGTGGCGTAGTGGTTCTGACCGTCCATCGTCCATACGTGGATATGATGCACGCCAAGCACGCCGTCGATCTCACATACGTGATGCTCGATCTCGTGCACGTCTATGCCGTGCGGCGTTTTTTCAAGGAAGATATCCAGCGCCTCCTTCAATCCCTTGATGGCATTCACAAAAATGAACACCGCCACCGCGATCGAAAGCGCGGGGTCAAGCAGCGCGAAGTCGGTAAAGCGCATCACGATGGCGCCGATCAGCACCACAAGCCAGCCCAGCACGTCCTCCAACATGTGCAGATTGACCGCCTTTTGGTTAAGAGAGCCGCCCCCGTGCGTGAAAAACGCTGCCAGGAAATTCACAACGACACCGATCACCGCAAACAGGATCATGCCGTTATAATTGATCTCCACCGGATCTAAAATTCTCTGTACCGCGTTATAAACGACCAGTACCGAGCCGACAAGCAGGATCAGCGTGGTGATCACGCTGCCAATCACCGAATAGCGCGCATAGCCGTAGGTATAGCTCGCGTCGGGCTGCTTCTTGCTTTTTCTCTCTAAAAAATAGGAAGCGCCGATGCTTGTCGCATCTCCGATATCGTGTACGGCATCCGACAGGATCGCCACGCTGCCCGTGAAGATGCCGCCGAAAAGCTCAAAGATCGAAAAGCCGAGATTGAGCAAAAATGCGATCAAAATATTTCTTTGCGTTTTCATAAGCCTCTCCTTTTCAAAGGGTGATCTGCTCGCCAACGCGAGCGGTATAGGTCTTGTCACCGAAAATCACGCGGAAGGTGTCCCCCTCCACGCGCACGTCAAAGATCTTGCCGCAAAGGCGCACGTTTTCCACACGCATAGTGGTAGCGGGGCGCTCCTTTACGGGCGAGATACATATCGTTCCGTCAAATTGCGGCTTGATGCCAAAAATATAGTAAAAGATCATCTGCGCACACGCAACCGAGCTGATATCCCCCTGCAAGGGTGTGCTTTCACGTTTGAGGATCATGTTGGCAGCGCAGGAATCGCCCATATAGGGCATCCGCTCGCCCCACCAGTACACACGGCGCAGAATGTCGGTCGCCAAGGCACCGTAGCCCGTTTCATAGAGCTGCGCGCAGATCTGCATTGTGAAGTGGGTACAGATACCGCCACCGCCGTTGTCAATGTCATCCTGATCGTACTGCGGATCCAGCTTGGACATACTGTGCAGGCCGAATTTGGACAAAAACTCGCGCTCGTTGAGATGGGAAACAAGCCCATCACGCTCCGCGGCGTCGATAACGGGGCTATTCAGGAACTTGAACATCTGCACCGTGTATCGGATATCGCGATTGCCCTCGGCATCGATAAAATCATACCATTTTTTCGTACCGTTCCATAGCTTTTTCAGCTTTTCTTTGAGCTGTGCGGCACGCACGGGAAGATTTTCATCCGGCTGCCCCGCAAGCTTTGTCAGCTCGTACACGCGCATATAGTTGAGGTAACGGCGCGCGTTGAGATCCGGCATCACGCCGTTATAAGGCCCGTTATCATAGTAGAACAGTTCCAGATGGTCGTCCCCGCCCTTGCCGTAATCGTAAAGCTCGTTTTCTCGCGTCGTATCGTCACACACGTAGGCGTGGTAGCGCATCCAATTAAGCACCGTGCGCTCGCCGACCCGCTCGAAAAGAAAGTCACGATCCCCCGTGGCAAGCACGTGGTGATAGACCATCAGAATGATCTTTTCCTGGTTGATCTGGTACCACGGCCCCACCGCCCCCGCCGTAACGGGGTTGAGCGCATAGGACTTCGTAAGATCGTTCTTCAAATAGGCACGCAGCTGCGCCTTGTTGCCTTCCGGATCGTAGATGGGGTGCATCATAAGCCCACCGCAATAATCCCAAAGATAAGAGCACATACAGCTGCCGTTCACGCTCCCCGTGCTGAAATAGGGCAGCGCACAAAGATCGGGATTTTCCCAACGGCACAAAATATAGGTAACGAGCGAGCGGTAGTAAAGACGGGTAAGTGCGGGATCGTCCGCGAAAAAGCGGGGCAGCTGCCTATGGATGCGCTCGCACTCCCCTTGCAGCCACGCAAAGGATTTTTCCAGCAACAACTCATACCGTTCAAGGGTATATTCCGCCTCGGCGCGGGATTTTTTCGCTTCGCCCATGTGCGCTGAGAAATAAAGCGTAACCGTGCCGTTTATGGGCAGCGTGATCTCTCCCTCCCACAAGTAGGCACGCGGAAAGATCTTCAAATTTTCAAGCGAGGAGGTCAGATGATACGCACAACCGTTTTCCTCTCTGGAAAGAATACGCCCCTCAGCACGGTAAGGCGCGCGGGTATCCTTTTCGGCAGGGGGGATCTTGAACGCCCACTTTTCCTCGCGGCGCGTCACACCGCGGTACGCCACCTGCACGGGGATCGTCAGTTCCCTTCCCGCAGTGTTTTCCAAGACGATCTTCTGCACCAAGGAGCGCATCCCCGGCACGACCGCCGTCAAGGTTTTGGCGGCGAGCAAGGGGGTGCTTCCTTCACGATAAACGGCATTGGGAAGCCAATCCCAACGCGCGCATTTCACGCGCTCACCATCAAAGCGGACATCAAAATCAAAGCCGGTGTTGGTATACGGACACCCTTGAAAGGTGTTCAGCGCCGCAACCGAGCGCCAGGGCGTGAGAACAGAGGAGATGTCCGACACGATGCCCAGATCCTTCTCCTCTAAAATGTTATTCTCGCTTGCAAAGGCGTATACGTTTTCACGAAAGACGTTCAAATACCGCTTCATGGCAACCTCCTATCGGGGCTTCTTACGGCTATCTTATCACACACGCGCGCACGTGTCAAGTGTTTTTTGTGCAAGCAGGAAAAGGGCCGACCGCAAGGTCAGCCCTTTTTTCTTATTTATTCAATTCGCTCACCAGCATCGGCAAGGCCTTTTCAAACTTCGTACCGTACCAATGCGTTTCGTCGGTGAAGGTATGCTTCATGGCAAGAACGGTAAAATCTGCCGCAAGCTTGGCTGCCTCGATCGTCGTGCGTCCGTGCATCAGCGCACCCGTGAAAGCAGAGGCAAATACGTCGCCCGTGCCGTGAGAGTTTTTGGGCAGGCGCTCGTGGAAGTAATAGCGGATCTCCCGATCCCCCTTGGCAAGCACGGCGGCACCGACCTCGTTCTCATGATAGGACACGCCCGTCAGCACGACGCTCCCTGCGCCAAGCGCCAGCATTTTGTCCATCAGACGGCGGATATACGCCTCGTCATAGCCACCTGCCATATAGGGCTCGTCAACCATCAGGCACGCCTCGGTAATATTGGGCAGCACAACGTCGGCATCGGCGCAAAGCGTGGCCATCGTTTTGGCGAATGCCTCGTCAAAGCCGGGATAAAGCACGCCGTGATCTGCCATGGCGGGGTCCACGATCTTCACACAGCCGGGCTTTCCCACACGGCGGAACAGATCCCGCACCAGCTCGATCTGGCGGGCGCTACCGAGATACCCTGTATAAACAGCATCGAATTTAATATTTTCCTTTTCCCAATGTGCAAGGATACCGGGAATATCGTCCGTCAGGTCGCGGAAGGTAAAGCCCTGAAAGCCCCCCGTGTGCGTGGATAAGACCGCAGAAGGCAGAATGGCGGTTTCAATACCGCAAGCTGAAATGATGGGAAGCGCCACCGTCAGCGAGCATTGCCCCACGCAGGAGATATCCTGTACCGTTAAAATTCTCTTGTCCTGCATTGCAAGACCTCCATTGTTCGCAAGATTTTGTAGTGATACTATATTATACATCAAATCCCTTTGAAATTCAACCCCCTGCGCTACTTTTTCGGTTCTACGGTTGTCCCGCGGCACATAGAATAATGCCAAAGGGGGGGTGGTATGCAAAGCATCGTATTGGCAAAGGAAAAGGCGCTCCCCTCTTTTCTTGAACGGCTTTTGCCGGGGCGACTTGTTGAGGAGATCTACACGGCGCTGCCCCCCGGACTTTGGCCGGAGGAGGTGCGCTTGCGGCGTGATCGCCGCGCATCGATCACCGTGGGCGGTGAAAATCTGCCTCTTTCCTGTATTCTGAACGGAGCGGAAATGGACGCGCTGCTGCCCGCGCTTTGCGAGGGATCGCTCTATGCGCACGGAGAAACCGTTTGCCGCGGCTTTCTTACCTTAAAAGGCGGGATCCGTGTCGGCATTTGCGGGCGCGCCAACACAGTGGACGGCCGCGTGCTTGGCGTATGCGAGATCAGCTCCTACGCCTTTCGTCTGCCCCACGCGCCCCCGCCGCTTGGGGGCGAGATATGCGAGCTTTTGCGCACTCCGCGCCGCGAGGGTGTACTGCTGTTTGCCCCGCCCGGCATCGGCAAGACCACGCTATTGCGCGCCGTTGCGGCGCGCATGGCAAGCGGCAAGCACGCCCGGCGTGTGGCCGTAGTAGATACGCGCGGCGAGCTTTGCGCGGGCCTTGAAGCAAGCGCGCTTTTACTGGATCTGCTCTCCGGCTACCCGCGCGGTGACGGCATCTCTATTGCGGCAAGAACGCTTTGCGCCGAGCTGATCGTGTGCGATGAGATCGGGGATCTTGCAGAGGCCAAGGAGATCGCCGCGACGCACGCGGCGGGTGTTCCCCTGCTTGCCAGCGCACACGCCGCGGATATCCGCGATCTTCTGGCGCGCCCCGGGCTGCGCCTTTTGCACGAGGCACGCTGCTTCGGGTATTACGTAGGCATCACGCGGCGCGAGGATATCTTTGATTTTTGCTATGACGTATACACGCGGGAGAAGGCAGATGCATATTTTTAAAATTCTGGGCATAGCGGCACTTTTTTTCTGCGGCGTGCTTGGCGGCATATTCTGGGCAAGCTTTGAGCGCGCCAGATGCAAACAGGCCGAGGGCTTTGTGGATCTGATCCGCAATATCCGCTTACAGATCGATTGCTTTGGCACGCCGATCGCGGGAATTCTTGCCTCCTTAGATAGTCACCTTTATGCGGCGCTGGGTACGTCCAAGCCCCCTTGCGACATCGCACACCTGCTTGCGCAAGTGCCGTTACTTGTCGATCGGGAATACGCAAAGCTGCTGCACGATTTCGCCGCCTGCCTTGGCACGGGCTATCGCGAGGAGGAGCTGCGCTATTGCGACTACTATCTTGCCCGCCTTGCCCCGCTGGCACAAAAAGCGCGGGACGAGCTGGAAAAGCGCACGCGCCTTGCCCTGATCCTGCCGCTTGCACTTTCGGCAGCGTTGATCCTGTTATTATACTGAGCATACGTGGAGGTTCGCATGGACGTTGATCTGATTTTACGCATTGCCGGCGTGGGACTTCTAGTGGCGATCGCCGCTCAGATCCTTTCCAAAAACGGCAGGGACGAGCAGGCGGGATTTGTCACCGTGGCGGGCATGATCGTGGTGTTTTTTATGCTGATCCGTGAGATCGGAACACTATTTGACACGGTGCGCGCCACCTTTGGCTTTTAGATGAGCATTCTTTCGCTTGCGGGCGTCGCCCTGCTTGCCGCGGTGCTGATCCTTTTTCTGCGCGAGCTGCGCCCCGCCTTTATCCCGCCCGTCCGCCTTGGCGCGACGATCCTTTTGATCGGTGCCGCGCTTGCCCTCTACTCCCCCGTGATCGCGCGTATCGAGGCGCTTTTTTCACAGACAGGAGCGGGCGAATATACGGACGTGGTGCTGCGGGCACTGGGCATTGCGCTGATCTGCGAGCTGACGGGGCTTTTTTGCCGCGATCTGGGGGAAGGCGCACTTGCCGAGGGGGTGGAGCTGTTTGGGAAATTGGAAATTCTTATCCTTTCTCTCCCCCTGTTAGACAAGGTATTGGAAATGGCAAAGGAGTTGTTGAAATATTGAAAAAAGTACTGATACGGTGCGTGTTTTGCGCATTTTTGCTCTGCTTTTTTGCGCTGTCCTGTGCCGCGCAGGAGGCAACGCTTGTCACGGACGAGCTACAAACGCAATACGCGACGTTTTTGGAAAGCATTCCGCCCGAGGTGGCCGAGCTTTTGCCCGAGGCGTTTTTCTCTGCCTCGCCGGAGGCGGGCGGGGACGCGCTTGAAAAAGCGGGCGGGATCCGTGCCGTGATGCAAGCACTCAGCAAAATAACGGGGCTTGCGATCCGAGAAAATCTTGCGCTGCTTGCCAAGATCTGCGGAATTTTATTGTTGACAGCGGTCTTTCGCGCAATGGGCGGAAAAGGCGAGGGAGTGGGCAAGGCGTATTCCTTTTGCACCACGTTGGCAACCACCGTGCTTTTGCTTGGTCTGCAAGCGCAAAAGCTCAGCAAGCTGGAAGCGTTTTTCAACACCGTTAAGGCACTTTGTGCGGCGCTGTTGCCGATGATGGGGACGCTTTACGCAATGGGAGGCAATCTGCGGCGTGCCGTGGTCAACCACAGCACCCTTTCCTTTTTTCTTTCCGTGTTGGAAACGCTTTGCGCGGGAACCGTGCTGCCCATCGCGGGCATCTGCCTTGCGTTCGCGCTGCTGGACGCCGTGACAGGACGCGGAAATCTGCGTGGAGTGGCGGGCGTGATCAAGCGCAGCTACACGCTGATGATCTCCTTTCTGATGGGAATATTTTGCTTCGTGCTTGGCACACAAAGTGCGCTGGCCAAGGCAAGTGATACCCTTGCGCTGCGCACAGCGCGGTTTGCCGCAGGGAGCTTTCTGCCCCTTGTCGGCGGCTCGGTATCCGAAACGCTGCGTACCGTGGCGGGGAGCGTGGAGTACCTGCGCGCCACGGTCGGCACGGGCGCGATCCTCGTCCTTTTTTTCGCCTTTTTGCCCACCTTTTTATCGGTGCTGCTGACCCGCATCGCGCTGATGCTTGGCGGTGCGGTGGCGGGCTTGCTCTCCTGCGAGAGCGAGGGGCGGGTGCTTGGCGAGCTTTCCTCTGTTTACGGCTATTTTCTTGCCACCATTTCGGTGCTTTTCGTAGCGCTTACCTTCTCTCTTACTCTTTTCGCGCAATGCGCGGCAGCGGGGTGAGCGATGCAGGGCACGGTACTTTCACTATTTGGCGCGGCGCTGGCGGCGGGGCTTGCGGAAATGCTTTTGCCAAACGAGAAAAGCGGCACGGCAAAGCTGTTCCGTTTTTTGCTCTCGCTGGTCGTTTTGCTCTTGATTTTAACCCCGTTTCTGGGCTTTTTGCAAAAAAGCGAAGATTTTTTGACGGACGAGATCCCCTTTGAGGAGGCGGACGCGCAAGTGTTTGAGCAGATCTTTACCGACACGGTCAACGCCCAAGGAAAAACGGAATTTGAAGAGGGATTATACGCGCTGTTGGAGCGCGAATATGGGCTTGCCCGAAAAAACGTCACGCTTCTTGTACGCTTTGACGCGGCGGGAGCGCTGTCCGGGATTTCGGTCTATCTTTCCGGCGCGGGGCTTTTGCAGGATCCTGCCGCGCTGGAAGAGGATCTGAGCGAGCTGCTTTGTTGCACGGTGGAGGTGAGATAATGGAACAAAAAAAGAAAGCTCCTGCGGGGCTGCTTGGATTTCTTGGCGCACGCGGCCGTATCTGGTTGCTTCTTGGCGGCCTTGTTTGCGGTATTTTTCTGCTTGTGCTCGGCTCGTCGATGCAGCAAAGCGAAAGCGTTGCCTCCGTACCCTACGGAGAGGACGTTTCCGCGCTGCAAGAGTACGAAAAGGCCTTGGAAAAGGAGATCGCCGCACTTTGCAACGAGGTGGCGGGCGTGGGACAATGCGAGGTAATGGTGCATTTGCAGGGCGGCACGCGCGTGGTCTATGCCACCGACGAAAAGGGCAAGCCCGTGGCGGTGGGGAGCGGCTCCTCCGAGCAGGCGTTGCCAAGCACGCTCCTCTCCCCCGAGATCGCGGGTGTTGCCGTGGTCTGCCGCGGGGGCAGCTCCCCTGCGGTGCAGCAAACGCTGACCGAGCTGATCTCCACCGCGCTTGGCATCTCCGCAAACCGCGTCAGCATCGCAGGAAAATAAAAAAAGCCCCCAAACGGGGCTTTTTTTATTAATTTTCCACCTTTAAGCCGTAGCCGTCTTTGGCAAGCAAAAGGGGTGCGCCCTCCCGCGCGTGGATATTGCGCAAGATCACGTCTTCCACCACGTCCGTGTCGCGCAAACAACGGAAATCCAGCGCACAGCCACCGAATTTTTCACCCAAGTAGGTCAGCTCGGTATATCTGTCCTCAGGATGCTCGCGGTAGATGGATCTGCCCGTATAATGGACGTTTTCGATCAACACGTTTTTCATTGAAACACCGGGATGGATCTCGTTGCCCGTTTCCCAGAACACCTGCACACCCTGGTAGGTGGACACGGCGTAAAGCGTATTCCCCGCGGCGTGGATATTCCCGATATACGCATTGGAAAGCGCACCGGCAAGGTAAACACACCCCTTACCAAAGGCGCGGATATTGCGCACGGTGATATGATACATTTCACCCATCACGGCAGGGCGCTTTTTGAACCAGTTGTTCTCGCCAAGGCGCACCACGCCCCAGGGCTTCGTTTGCGTCCGACCGATGTCGGTGACGTTTTCAATGGTGATATGATGGATCTTGGCACCGTCCGTGTTACGCAACGCCACAACCGTTGCCACGGTGGTTGCCATCACGTTCGAGATACGAATGTGATGAATATCGGGAAGGCGGTCATGGGGCAAAAAGTCCTTATCGCCGCTCAGCGGGAAGGCGGAAAGTGCGATCACGTCGTCCCCCGTCACACCCCTGATATTCTCCACCGTGATCTCAGAGCAGCCAATGCGGAAATTGATGCCGTCCTGATTAGAGCGACGCTCTGCAAAATCAAACTCGATATTTCGGATCGCCCCCATGCGACAGCCGATCTGATTGATCGCCCAGTAGCGCATGCGCTGACATTTGAAATTTTCCAGCACGTAATCGCGCACGTGGTTGAGCAGGATCAAGCACCCCGTGATGGGGCGGGGCTTGTCGGACGTCCAATTCTGCTCGCGCAGGCCGTTATCCTTGCCGCCGTCCAGCACCGGATTGCCCAACCCCAGAATACGGATATTATATTGCTCGTTTTCAGGGCACAGCGAGCCCTCGCGGTACATATTTTCGTTGCGAAAGATATTCTCATATACGCCGTCAGCCAGCGTCAGAAAGCAGTCGTCCAGATATACCGTGATATCATTCGGCAAAAGCAGCGTTTTGTCGATCACCCAGAACGGCTTGCCCGTACGCTCGTTCACGCGCGGGATCACCACCGTGCGACACTCGCCCTCTCGCGTGGCGTTGATCGCGTTCTGGATCGTGGCACTATCCGTGTCAGCGCGAAAGCGCAGATCGTTTGCGTTGTAATAGGTCATCGTTGCACCTCCAACACTTATTACCCCCATTATATCAAATGCTATGGAAATGTCAAGGATTTCCCCGATTTTTGCACGCCAAAATCCGACAGAAATATACTAAGGATAGGAGGTGCATTATGGAAAACAGTATTTGGCCGGCGCTTTTGGCAACCTTGGCCACGTGGGGCCTTACGGCGCTGGGTGCCGCCACCGTCGTCCTTTTTCGCGCGCCCGACAGACGGGTGATGAATACCATGCTCGGCTTTGCCGCAGGGGTGATGATCGCGGCAAGCTTTTGGTCGCTCTTAGCACCCGCCGTAGAGCGTGCCGAGGCGGCTTTTCTGCCGCCCTTTGCCGTGGTAACGCTCGGCTTTTTGGCGGGAGCGCTTTTCCTTTGGGGGAGCGACAAGGTTGTGACGTGGGCGCAGGGTGCAAGACAAAGCCCGCACAGAGCGCTGATGCTGATTTTGTCGATCACGCTGCACAATATCCCCGAGGGGCTTGCCGTTGGCGTAGCATTCGGCGCATTACAGGGCGGGGGCGTGGAGGCACTGATGGGCGCGATCACGATCGCCGTTGGCATCGGATTGCAGAATTTCCCGGAGGGAGCAGCGGTTTCCCTGCCCTTGCGCAGGGAGGGATATTCGCGCAGACGCGCCTTTTTCTTGGGGCAGGCGTCAGGAATGGTAGAGCCGATCGCAGGCGTGCTTGGTGCGTGGCTGGTGGTATACGTGCAGGCCGTGCTGCCCTTTGCCCTTGCCTTTGCGGCGGGCGCGATGATCCTGGTCGCGGTGCATGAGCTGATCCCCGAGTGCCAGCGCGAGCGCGACGAGCAGCCCTATCTTGCCACCATGGGCATGATCGCGGGCTTTGCCGCGATGATGCTGCTGGACGTGGCGTTGGGGTGAAAAAAGATAAAAGCCCTCCACCGAAATGGCGGAGGGCTTTCTGGCACCCGCAACGGGAATCGAACCCATAACTATCCCTTAGGAGGGGATTGTTATATCCATTTAACTATGCAGGCATATTCAGTTTTTTGCGCTCCATATAGTATAGCACATTTCGGTGCGGTTGGCAAGGTATTTTGGGGAAATTGTGAAAAGGGATTGTATTGTTACTACCCTCCCACCGTTCACACGGTTCCCCCTCCCTCACAAGGGAGGGACAACGTAGCCGCGCTGTCAAACATAAGCCTTCATCTCTTTATCCGCTATGTTCGCACTTGCTTGTCCGCCCCTTGCGAGGGGCGGGGGACCGCATCGCGGTGGTGGGGTAGTGCGGTAAACCAAAATCGTTATCCTTTTTCTCAAAACCGTTATGGACAAACGGCGCGCGGCGTGGTATAATAAAGTCAGAAATCTTCCTACCAGGAGGTCAACATGATCACACGTATCCACGGCACGCGCATCGTGACGCCTGCGAGCGAAATGGCGGGCTACGTTTATTTTGAAAACGGCAAGATCACCTACGTGGGCAAGGACGCCGCGCTTCCCTTTGACCGCCAGATCGAGGCGAACGAGCGCTACGTGCTGCCCGGCATGATCGAAACACATTGTCACGGCGCGGTCGGCTATGATTTTTGTGAGGCAGACAAGGAGGGTATCCTTGCGGCGGCCGCGTACCATCTGCGCCACGGCGCGACCACCATCTTCCCCACCGTTACCTCCTCAACCTTCGAGCGCACCTGCAAGGCGCTGGAAAGCGTAGAGGCCGCGATGGCAGATCCGCGCGGCGCGTGCATTGCGGGCGTGCATCTGGAAGGCCCGTACCTCTCCCCCGCACAAAGCGGTGCGCAGGATAAAGCGCTGATAACTCCACCCGTTCGTGGGGATTATGAAAAAATCATCGCGCGCTTCGGACATATCATCAAGCGCTGGGACTACGCCCCCGAGCGCGATGCGAGGGGCGAATTTGCCGCCTACTTGAAATCGCACGGCATTCTTCCCTCGGCAGCCCACACAGATGCCATCTATGACGACATGAAGCTGGCGCGGGAAAACGGCTGCCGTCTGATCACCCACTTTTACTCCTGCACCTCCACTGTCACGCGCGATAAGGGCTTCCGTCGCCTTGGTGTTCTGGAATGCGGCTATCTGTGGGACGATATGTATATCGAGATCATCGCGGACGGCAAGCATCTGCCCGCCGAGCTGTTACAGCTGATCTTCAAATTGAAGCCCCACGACAAGATCGTACTGGTCAGCGACGCATTGAAAGTCACGGGCGAGAATGCGCTCACCTCCTCGGTCGGCACTACCCCCTGCATCACCGAGGACGGCGTTTGCAAGCTGCTTGACCGCTCCGCGTTTGCGGGCAGCATCGCCACCGCAGACCGCCTTTTGCGCGTGGCCACGCGAGAGGGCGGCTTGCCCCTTACCGATGCGGTACAGATGGGTGCAGCCAACCCCGCCGTGCTGATGGGCCTCAACAAGGGCGCGCTTGCCGTGGGAATGGATGCGGATATCCTGATCACGGACGAGGATTTTATGCCGCAGACCATCATCAAAAACGGCGAGGAGCTATGATCAAACACCCCGTTTGCCATTTTCGGCAAACGGGGTGTTTTTGTAATCTTTTTTGTTATTTTTGATATTTACAACTTGGATTATTACTGTTATAATGATAATATCATCGAAAGGAGATTTCTGTTATGTTGCTCCAAGAGTTTATGACAGACAAGCTTCGTACGAAAATTTTTGACAACCGCACCGCGATGGGCGCTTGCGCCGCGCGCGAGGTGGCTGACGAGATGCGATGCTTGCTTGCAAAAAAGCCGCAGATCAATATGATCTTTGCCGCCGCCCCTTCGCAATCGGATTTTCTTGCCGCGCTGGCTGAGGAAACGGAGATCGACTGGAAGCGCGTAAACGTCTTTCACATGGACGAGTACATCGGCATTGATAACGATCATCCGCAAAGCTTTGCCAAATTTGTAAAAACGCACGTGGCGGACAAGTTCGCCGTCGGCGCATTTTACCCCCTGAACGGTGCGTGTAAAAGCGTTGCCAAGGAGTGCGCGCGCTATGAAAGCCTGCTGCGCGAATTCCCTGCTGACATCGTTTGCATGGGCATCGGAGAGAACGGCCACATCGCCTTCAACGATCCCGGCGTGGCAGATTTCACCGACCCCGTGCTTGTAAAAACCGCCAAGCTGGACGAGGTCTGCCGCAATCAGCAGGTCAACGATGGATGCTTCCCCCACATTGACGCCGTCCCCAAGTACGCCATGACGCTGACCGTTCCCGCGTTGATGAGCGCCACCAAGCATTTCTGCATGGTCCCCGCTCCCACCAAAGCAAAGGCCGTTAAGGCCACCTTGCAGGGCGAGATCACCGACCTCTGCCCCGCCACCGTCCTGCGCTTGCAGGAAAATGCTATTCTGTATCTTGACCGCGACTCTGCGGCACTTCTTTCAGGAGGAAAACACCTATGAAAATGACGTTTCGTTGGTATGGCGAAAAGGATTGCATCCCGCTTGACCATATCAAGCAGATCCAGGGCATGAGCGGCGTTGTCACCGCCGTTTACGACGTACCCGTGGGCGAGGTCTGGCCGCTGGAAAGATTGCAGGCGCTCAAAGCCGCCTGCGACAAGGCAGGACTTGAAATGGAGGTGATCGAGTCCGTCCCCGTACACGAGGACATCAAGCTCGGCCGCCCCACGCGCGACAAGTATATCGAGGCCTATAAGCAGAATATTCTGAACTGCGGCAAGGTCGGCGTGAAGTGCATCTGCTACAACTTCATGCCCGTATTCGACTGGCTGCGCACCGATCTGTATTTCAAGCACCCCGACGGTTGCACCTCGCTTGCCTACTGCCACGACACGCTGATGAAGCTGGACCCCAAGAACCTCTCCCTGCCCGGCTGGGACGAGAGCTACACCAAGGACGAGCTGAACGCGCTGCTTGAAGCTTACGAGGGCATGACCCACGAGAAGCTGTTTGAGAACCTTGTCTACTTCCTGAACGCCATTATGCCCGCGTGCGATGAGGCAGACGTCAACATGGCCATTCACCCCGACGACCCGCCGTGGGATATGTTCGGTCTTCCCCGCATCATTTGCCGCGAGGAGGATTACGACAGAATGTTCGCGGCCGTACCCAACAAGCACAACGGCATCACCTTCTGCACAGGTTCCCTTGGCGCGGGACGCTTCAACGATCTGCCCAAACTTGCCGCAAAGCTTGCAAGCCGCACCTACTTTGCGCATCTGCGTCAGCTGAAATACACGAACGACGTGGACTTTTACGAAAACGGCCACATCACCGAGCGCGGTGACGTGGATATCTACGCCATCGTCAAGGCCTTCGTGGAGAACGGCTTTGACGGCTACGTGCGCCCCGACCACGGACGCAACATCTGGGGCGAGGACGCAAAGCCCGGCTATGGACTTTTCGATCGCGCGCTTGGCGCGACCTACCTCTACGGCGTATTCGAGGCCGTGGAAAAGGGTATGAAAAAATGAAGATCCTGTTCTTCGGCGACAGCATCACCGACGCCTGCCGCGCAAGAGAAAGCACCTACGTCCCCGCTCTAAATCTTGGTTGCGGCTTCGTGCAGCACGTGGCGGGCAGGCTTTGCGAAAAGTCGCCCACGGACTATGAGATCGTGAACACGGGCATCGCCGGCAACCGCGTGGTAGATCTGTACGCACGTGTCAAGCAGGATTGCTGGGATCACGCGCCGGATCTGATCAGCATTCTGATCGGCATCAACGACGTCTGGCACGATGCCATGCACGGTGACGGCGAGGGTCTTGACCGCTTTGCACGCGTTTACCGCATGATGTTGGAGGACACGATCGCCAAACTGCCCGATGCAAGGATCCTGCTTTGCAAGCCCTTCGTGCTGAAAACGGGCGCGACCGAGGACGCCTGGGACGGCTTTGCCACCTGCGCGGCATACGCCGAGGTCGTGGAAAATCTGGCCAAGGAGTACGGACTTTACTTTCTGCCCCTGCAACAAAAAATCAACGAGGCAGCCGCAAAGCACGGCGCCGAGAGCATTCTGTTTGACGGCGTGCATCCCTCCCTTGCGGGCGCGGTGCTGATTGCCAACGAATGGCTGAAAAAATTTGAAACCATCAAGGAGAATATAAAAAAATGAGCACTCCCTTTCAAGTGGATCTGAAAAATAAAGTTGTGGCCATCACGGGCGCTGGCGGCATTATTTGCAGCGCGTTTGCCAAGGCCCTGGCCGAGAACGGCGCGAAGGTCGCGCTTCTTGACATTAACGAGGAGGCCGCACAGAAGTACGCTGACGAGATCGGCGAGAACGCCATCGCCGTGAAGTGCAACTGCCTAGACAAGGCAAGCATCGAGGAGGCCAAGAAGGCGATCAACGCCAAGTTCGGCGCGGTCAATTTCCTGATCAACGGTGCGGGCGGAAACAATCCCCGTGCCTCCACCGACAACGAAACCATGTCCCCCGATCTGGAAGGTGTGAAGGACTTTTTCGCACTGGAAGAAAGCGGCCTGAAATTCGTGTTTGACCTGAACATCACCTCTGCGTTCCTCACCACGCAGGTGTTTGCCACCGATATGGTAAAGACGGGCGGTAACATCATCAACATCAGCTCGATGAATGCGTTCAGACCCCTGACCAAGATCCCTGCGTACAGCGCAGCGAAAGCGGGCATCAGCAATTTTACCCAGTGGCTGGCCGTGCATTTTGCGCCCTGCAACATTCGTTGCAACGCCATCGCCCCCGGCTTCTTCGTGACCAACCAGAACCGCGCCCTGCTCTTTAACGAGGACGGCACGCCCACCCCGCGTACGGGCAAGATCCTTGCCGCCACGCCTATGAAGAAGTTTGGCGAGATCAGCGATCTGATCGGCTGCCTGCTCTGGCTGGCGGACGACAGTGCCAGCGGCTTCGTCACGGGCACGGTAATCCCCGTTGACGGCGGCTTCTCTGCTTACAGCGGAGTTTAATATAAAAGAAAACACCCCGAAACGGTATAAAAAAGCGCACGGTTATCCGTGCGCTTTTTCGTCTATTCAAAAATTTCCGGCACCATTTTGCACGCAACATCATCGGGGATCTTTTCCCAAATACGGCATTTGCCCGTACTTTCCGCTCCAAGCTTAAATACACCGTAAATACAAAAACAACCCTTCTCTTTACCCACAACAACTCTTATCTTTCCCACTATATTTTCGCGTGTTAAAGGTTTACCTTCCCAAGTATTTCCATGACCTATATATGTTTCTCTTGCTACAAACACCCCATTTTGCTGTAACAATTCGTTTTTCCATTCGTCACCACTAGAGTGAAAACGCACCATCCAAACAATTAAATCTTGATTTCCATAATAGGGCCAAACCGATTTATAATAACCTTTATATGAAAGTCCAAACACCGAATTTAAAAATTTATAATTCTTATCTACATACACGGTACGTAAGATTTTCTTGTCATTCGCATGCGAAACACACGCAGAAGTAGTAGATGCACCGCTGGGGATTGTCTGCGTTTTTTCCACCTCTTTATCCCCTATCTGTATTGCCGGGTGAGGATAAATGAAATCTTTTTTTCTTCCGTTGCTATCAAACTGAACGGTAATCATCAGCGAACCTTCTTTTTTTACACCAACAATTTTGCCTTTTCCAAAGGTCTTGTGTAAAATCTGTTCTCCTAAAGTAATAATTGTAGGTTTAACTTTTCCTTCCATAATTTACCCCTTCCTCATAAAATAAATTTTCTTTGATCTGACACGAAATTCTCGTGGTCAAAATACATCCCCACGTTAGGCACCTTGACAATGGGATAACCCATCTCCCGCAAGTATTCAACGTTTCTGCCCACGGTCTTGCGATCACAGGCGATGCCAATCTCGTTTAGGTAATCGCTGATCACCGTTTGCGTGATGGGGCGATCCTTGTTTGTCATCCTCAACACATTCAATACGTATACGATGATCAATTTTTTCTTGTTGTTTCTTTTTTTGATTTCATCCATATCCCAGAACTCCTCATAAGTACAAATCATAAATCCATCGTCATCCCGTTCCCAAACCTCGGCAACACTGCCGTCATCATTTCTTACTACATAGCGCACAATGTCATAAGGTGCCTCAGGATATTGATCCCAAAAAGCACCCGTGTTGATAAAAAAAGGTTGCACTTTTCTCTCCTTTTTGGGGATCTTCCGTCCACCCTTTCACTAACCATTATATCACATGGCAGCGGACAAAAATCGCCCGTCCGAACCCCTCGATTTTAGGATTCACATTTTATTCACATTTAAAAAACTAAAAAGAGCAGGCACCTGCCTGCTCTTTTTTATCAGTATCAAACTACAAGCCCAAGGGTGAACAGTGCCGCAAGCAGCGCGGGGGTTGCCACGCTAAGCCCGATCTTGAGGAAATCCAGATAACCGAATTTCAGATCGTGCTCGCGCAAGATCGAGCTCCACATAATTCCGGCCAGCGCACCGATGGGGGTAAGACAAGCGCCCAGATTGGAGCCGATCACGGTGGCATACACGGCCCCGAGGGAGTTGGAGGAGCCAAGGATCGAGGAGTACAGCACGCTCATCGGGATATTGTTGGCAAGGTTGGCCACAAGGAAGGAGGTGATGCCGTAGCTCCAAACAGGCACACCGTTATCCAGCAGACCAAAGATCGCCTCTGTCACGCCGTTGGCGCTGAGTGCCTCGACAATCACGAACATTGAAATGATGAAAGGAACCAGCTCCCAGGGGGCGCGCTTAAAGCAGGAAAGCAGTGCCTGCGGCCGCTGTCTGCGCACCGCACAGATCAACGCGCTGCACGCGAACAAGCTCAGGGCGGATATCAGGGAAACCAGCCACATTTCAATGCCCACATAAGAGCCGATCGCCAGGATCAACGTGCATACCGCCAAATGCGCAATACCCACGATCAACAAGGGCTTGTCGCTGATGGCCACGTCGTCCGGCTCTGCCGAAATGGGGGCGGAAAGTCTTTTTTTGAAGATCAGCAGCAGCAACAAAAACGCCACGGTGCCCGCCGCCAGTGTCGGCAGGATCATGACCGTCAGATGGGAAAGGAAATCTCCGCCCGCTGCCGTCACCAGATAAATGTTTGTCGGATTGCCGATGATCAATGCCATGCTCCACGTGTTGGCTGCCACAAACTCGGCCGCCAGATAGGGAATGGGGCTGATCTTGGCACTCTTGGCAAAATAACAGATAAAGGGGGTAAAGGAAAGAATGATGATGTCGTTTGAGGTAAAAACGGTCAGCACCGACACCGTAACGTAAAGAAGCAAAAACAGCTTCACCTGGCTTTTCCCTGCCCGCTTCAAGGTGGCGCTTGCCAGATAGCGGAAAAATCCAAGCTCGTCTAAGAAGATGGACAGGAACGTCATGGAAATAAACAGCACCAGAATTTTGATCGGATTGATGGCCGTGTCCGCCACCAGCGCGCTGCTTACGGTTTTCAGCTCCACGGAGCGCGTGATCAGCAGCGTGGCGGCCCCCAACAGGGTGACAAGCCAATAGGAGCCGAGTGTCAGCTTAAAAATTTTGATCTTCGGGAAGAACAGCACGGCGCATATCATAGTGATACACGTGATCGCGCTGATGATAATGGTGGGTATCATTTGCTCAGGCCTCTGCGTTTTCAAAATGTTAATGAAATGTTCATTACGCTTTAAGAATAGCACAATTGTCGCATTTTGTCAATATATACAATCAACTTTTAGAATATATTATAAAAGAAAAGGCGGGAGTGCAAGCGCTTGGCTTGCACTCCCGCTTTTTCTTTGATTTATTCTTCCCAGAAGGGCAGGCAGATGCCCTTGCCCTGCTCTTTTGCGTTGTAGTAGCAGCGTGCGGTCACGGCGATGTCCAGAATACCTGCGCCAACGGCGTTGAAGTAGATGATCTCATCATCGTTCTCGCGTGCGCACTTGTCGCCGGAAAGGATCTCACCAAGCTCGGCGTGAATGTCGCTATCCTGCACAAGGCCGTCCTTCCACATCAGCGCCACGGTGCTGATCATACGGTGCTTGATGTTTTCCCAGTAGTCCACGACCAGCTTAGAGGCGCGCTTCACGCACTCGTGATCCACCTCATAGTCGGCCATATTCATCACCAGTGCGCCCTTTTTCAGCCATTCGCCCTTGATAAAGGGCTCGCTGGCAAGGGTCACACAGTCGATGATATCGCTATTACGTGTAGCCATTTCCACGTCCATCGTGGGGATAACTTCCAGCTGGGGATACTTGGCTCTGGTCGCGTTGGCAAAGCGCTCGGCATTGGCAAGCACGATGTCGTACACGTACAGCTTCTTGATCGAGGGACGACCGATGAGTGCCGCTTCCAGCTGCGTGGGTGCCTGCGCGCCCGCGCCGCAGATCAGCATCGTTTCGGCATCACTCTTCGCCAAAAGCTTCACGGCAATACCGCCCGAAGCGCCGGTGCGCATGGTGCTTACCGCCGTACCGTCTGCCACGCAAACGGGCAGCTTGGTGTCGGGATCGTTGAGGATCACGGTCACGCTGGCGCGGGGCAAGCCCTTTTTGTAGTTCTGGGGGCCGGAGCCGATCCACTTGATGCCTGCCATATCGTACTCGCCGCCGATGTAACCGGGCATGGCGTTGATACGGCCAAGGGTATTCTCGTCCTCGGTGGTCTTACCCCAACGCATCACGCACTTGCCGGGGGCGATCACGTCGCCCTTATGATTGAGGACGTACACGCGCTCTACGTCGTGCATCACGGCACGCATATCCAGAACGCCCAGCTCCTCCATCGCCTTATTGTTCAAAAACAAAAGATCTGCTTTCATTTTTAAGCTCCTTTATGAAAATGATACTATCATTTTAGCAAATTTCGACAGGATTGTAAATAATATTCTGAAATGCTATTGCCCCATCGCAGAAAATGTGGTAAAATAAATTCAGACCACAAAGGAGTGTATGAAAATGGAGCTGCTGCAATTACGCTATTTTTACGAAAGCGCACAAACGGAAAGCTTTGCCAAAACGGCGGAGAAATATATGGTACCGACTACGTCGGTATCGGCATCGGTAAAGCGATTGGAGGCGGAGCTTGGCTGCAAGCTGTTTGACCGCACCGCCAACC
>JAZQWF010000012.1:0-8889 GCA_045632185.1 Eubacteriales bacterium | reverse complement strand
AGGGACCCTCGGCGTTCACCTCCCTTGGTGGGGGTGCGCCCTCTTGCGCGCTCGGCGTCAGCGGAGCGGGCGGCTCTTGCGACACGTAAGTATGCCCGCGATAGTCGGGCGGCGCCGTGCGCTCCTTGTCTGCGGTGTTTTCCTGAATATACACCCTTACTCCTCCCTTGTAAAATTCTTCAACAGCTCCCCCATCTGCCAAAGGCGCAGCAGGTAGTCCGCCGCCTCTCGGCGCGCGGGGGAAAGATAGGGCTTTAAGGCGTGCAAAAGCGCCTGACGGTGGGAGGGGGTGCCTGCCCCCTCCCCCTTCCCCGATATCGCGCGCAGCAAGGGCGCGGCCTTATCGATCCCCGCCATCACATCGGCAAACTCCCCCTCCGGGAGCCCCGTCCCCTCCCGCTCGCTCATTTCCCGCCGCGCAGCTTGCGCGTAAAATTCATCAGATCCTCGTCGCTTGTATTTTTCAGCGTGCGACGCAGTGCGGCCATATCCGCCGTGCTGATATTTAAGCTTGAAAGATCCATGCCGTATTCCCGCGTCAGCTTTTCGATCACGGCCGCAAGCTGCGCATCATTCAAGGAAAGCAGGCGCTCCAACGCCCTTCTGTCCAGCTTCATGCAATCCCCCCTCTCTGCTTGCCAGTATATGCAGCCCCGAGAAAAAGTGCGAAAAAACACCGCCTCAACCTGTGTTGAGGCGGTGTTTTGATACCGTTTGGGGGTTAATTTAAGATTTCCTCGGCTGCGGGGGCGGTGTCCGCCTCCTCGCTTGCCTTGCCTTCCTCGCGCATCACGCGCGCGGCGTTGGCCAGCATCAGCTTGAGTCGGTTCTCCTGATTGATGCGGGAAGCGCTGGCGTCATAGTCAATGGAAACAAGGTTCACACCGGGGTGATGCTCGCGAATGATCTTCATCATTCCCTTGCCCACGATATGATTGGGCAGGCAGCCGAAGGGCTGTGCGCATACCACGTTCTTCACACCCATTTCGATCAGTTCCAGCATCTCGGCGGTCAGCAGCCAGCCCTCACCCATGCGCATGCCCTCGCCCACGTATCCCTCGATCATCCGTTTCAGCTTGTAGAAATCAGAGGGCGGCACGAAGGAGGTATGCTCGCGGTACATGGAAATGAAATCCAACTGCTTTTTGTGCAGGTAATTGCTTAAAATACGCATCACGCGCGCGGCGATGCCGAACTTACCGTAAAGGCGGCGATCCACCTCGTAGCCGTCCAGGCAGTACATAAAGAAGTCAAGCAGGCCACCCATCGAGGTTTCCGCTCCCTCCCCCACCAGAAAATCCTCCAAGTGGTTGTTGGCAAGCGGCGAAAACTTGACGTAGATCTCTCCCACGATGCCCACCTTAACCTTTTCGGTCTTGACGCGGGGCAGGTTATGCTCAAAATCCTTCAATATATCAATATACGTGTTGCGCAAAACCTTATATTTGAGGTTTTTGCGGTGCTTCATCAGCTCCACAAGCTTGACGATCCATTTGTCCGCCATTCGCTGCGTGGCGCCTGCCTCCATCTCGTACGGGCGGCATTGGTTATACAGGTTCATCAAAAGGTCGCCGAAATACACGCCGTAAAGCACCTGTTTGAGGAAGCTTACCGAGGTCTTGAAGCCGGGATTTTTCTCGATACGTCCCAAGCTGATGGCAATGACGGGGACTTGTGCAAAGCCCGCCTTTTCCAGTGCCTTGCGCAGCAGCGGCACGTAGTTGGAGGCACGGCAGCCACCACCCGTTTGCGTAAGCAGCAGCGCGGTCTTGTTCACGTCATACTTGCCGCTTTGCAGCGCGTCGATGAACTGACCGATGACCAGAAGCGCGGGATAGCAGGTGTCGTTATGTACGTATTTGAGGCCCGCCTCGATCACAGAGCGCTCCTCGTTTTCCAGCAGCACACAATGATATCCACAGGTATTGAAGATCGGCACCATCACCTTGAAATGCATGTGCAGCATATTGGGGACAAGAATGGTGTAATCCTTTTTCATCTCCTTGGTAAAGACGACGCGGTCAATATTTGCCATGGCTTATCCCTCCTTTTTCTGCTGATCCAGGGCGCCGATCAGACTGCGCAGACGGATCGTAACGGCGCCGAGATTGGTGATCTCGTCTATCTTGATCTGGGTATACAGCTTTTTGCCCTTTTCCAGGATCTCACGCACCTCGTCGGTGGTGATGGCATCGATGCCGCACCCAAAGGATACCAGCTGCACCAGCTCCACGTTTTTATGCTCGGTGGCGAAGCGTGCGGCGTTGTAAAGTCGGGCGTGATACGTCCACTGATTGAGCACGCGCGGGCGCACGGGGGCACTGGCCAGATGCGCCACGGAGTCCTCACTTGCCACAACGAAATCAAGAGAGGTTGCCAGCTTGTCAATGCCATGTCCGATCTCGGGATCCACGTGGTAGGGACGGCCGCAAAGCACCATCAATCTCTTGCCCTGCTCCTTGGCGAAGCGCCAGGCGCGCTCGCCCTCGCGGCGGATAGCCGCCATGTGGCGGGCGTAGACCTTGCCCGCCTTGCGCACGGCGTTCTTCACCTCGGCCTTCTCAAAGCCGCCGAAGCGCTCGTTGAGGAATACCAGCACCTCGCGCGCCAGCTCGCTCTCGCGTTCCAGGCACAGGTACGGGTACAGGAATTTCACCGTGTCCAAGCTGTCCATATTGTTCTGCACCACCTCACCGTAATAGGCCACGACGGGGCAGTTATAGTGGTTATCGCCCGTATTTTCGTTGACGTTGTAGGTCACGCTGGGATAGAAGATCGCGTCCACGCCCTCCTCGATCAGCTGCTCGATATGCCCGTGCATGATCTTGGCGGGGTAGCACGCGGTATCCGAGGGGATACTGTACTGCCCCTTCTGATAGACCTTGCGCGTGGAAAATCCGGAGAAGCGCACGCCAAAGCCAAGCTCGCGGAACATGGTATACCAGAAGGGCCCCAGCTCATACATGCCAAGCGCCAACGGCAGACCGATGGTGATGCCGCGTGCGCCCTCCACGGGCGTCATTTTTTCAAAGACCTCGCGCTTGTATGCGTGCAGGTTGGGCAACGGGTTTTCCGAGGGCTTTTTGCCCGCACCCTTCTCACACTTGTTGCCCGAGATGTATTTTTCGCCGTCGGCGAAGGTGTTGATGGTCAGGTTGCAGCGGTTGGTGCAGCCCTTGCAGACGATCGCGTTCGAGGTATGCACAAAGCCCGCCAGCTCCTCGCGGGAAAGCATGGCCGAGCAAAGCGTGCGCTTTTTCTGCGCGTAGATGGCCGCGCCAAGCGCACCCATCAGACCGGCAATAGAGGGGCGGATGACCTCGCGTCCCAGCTCGCGCTCGAAGGCGCGCAGCACGGCGTCGTTGAGGAAGGTGCCGCCCTGCACCACGATATTCTCGCCCAGCTCGTCAGCGGAGCCGGCACGAATGACCTTATAAATGGCGTTCTTTACAACGGACGCGGAAAGCCCCGCAGAGATATCTCCCACGGTGGCGCCGTCCTTTTGCGCCTGCTTTACCGAGGAATTCATAAACACGGTACAGCGCGAGCCAAGGTCCACGGGGGCCTTTGCGAAAAGGCCGAGATGCGCAAACTCCTCGGAATTATAGCCAAGTCCGCGGGCAAAGGTTTCAATAAAGGATCCACAGCCCGAGGAGCAGGCCTCGTTGAGCATGATACTGTCGATCGCGCCGTTACGGATCTGGAAGCACTTGATGTCCTGACCACCGATGTCCAGAATGAAGTCTACGTTGGGGTTGAAATGGCGGGCGGCGGTAAAATGCGCCATCGTTTCCACAAGGCCATGGTCCAGATGGAAGGCGTTGCGGATCAGCTCCTCTCCATATCCCGTCACGGCCGCGCCGCGAATGGTGATGCGATCGCCGCAAAGGACATAGATCTCCTCCAACTGCTCCTTCACGATGCTGACGGGGTTGCCCTTGTTCGAGCTGTAATAGGTATAAAGGATCTCGCGCTCCTCGCTCATCAGCAAAAGCTTGGTAGTAGTAGAGCCGCAGTCAATGCCAAGATAGGCCTCGCCCTCGTAGGTGGCGGGGTCGATCTGCGGAAGCGTGGCGCGTGCGTGGCGCGTGCGGAATTGCTCGTACTCCGCCTCGTTTTCAAAAAGCGGAGAAAGAGTTACGGTATCCGTGGTAGCGGTGGTTGCCGCCTCGATGCGGGAAACAAGATCCGCAAAAGAGAAGCTTTGCGAAAGATCCGCGGCGTAAATGGCCGCTCCCATTGCCACGGAAACGCGGGCGTAGGGCGGGAACACCGCATTTTCCGGTTCCAGCTTCAATACGTGCAGGAATTGCTTGCGCAATCCCTCGTTGAAGGAAAGCGGGCCGCCAAGGAACATGACCTTACCCTCGATCCTACGTCCCTGCGCAAGTCCCGCAATGGTCTGATTGACCACCGCGCGGTAAATACTGGCGGCAATATCCGCCTTGGCCGCGCCCTGATTGAGCAGGGGCTGGATATCCGTTTTGGCAAACACGCCGCAGCGCGACGCGATGGGATAAACGCGCTCTGCCTGCAAGGAAAGCTCGTCCATTTCCTCTACGGTAAGATCCAGCAGGGTTGCCATCTGGTCAATGAATGCACCCGTGCCGCCGGCGCAGGAGCCGTTCATACGCTCGTCCGTGCCGCCGTCAAAGAAGATGACCTTAGCGTCCTCGCCGCCAAGCTCGACCACCGCGTTGGTGTCGGGTTGCAGCTTGCGCACGACCTCGCCCGTGGCAAAGACCTCCTGCACGAAGGGCAGACCCGCGGCGTTCGCAAGACCAAGTCCTGCCGAGCCGGAGATCGCCACCTTGATCTGATCCTCGCCGATCATTTCCTTCAAGCGAGAAAGGATCTCCAAGGTCTTGACGCGCACCTGAGAGAAATGGCGCTCGTAGCACTGATATGTAATTTTTCCATTCTGCTCCAATACGACCTTTGCGGTGGTGGAGCCGATGTCGATACCCAAAAGGGCAAACGGGACCTTCGTCATAATTATTCTCCGTTTCTTTTTCTGCATCACGGATCCGTGCATCTGCACATTCGTACGCCACGCACGTGCGTGCGTAGCGTAAAAGGGGCAGATACGCCTCCCTTTGGGAGTGTCCCGCCACCGCAAGCGGTGGCGGGCGGTCTATCTGTTATTCCTCGTCGTTTTGATCCTCTTGCTCAGCTGCGGGAGCTTGCTCGGCCTCCTCCTGCAACTCTTCCAGTGCAAGCTCGGCGGTCAGCTCCTCCAAGGTGGGAAGCCCCGTGCTGCGCGGCAGAGCGATCTGTGCCTTCTCGCGCTCGGCCTCGTTTTCCTTCACGCTGCGGCGCTTCTTGGCTGCGTCCATTTCCTCCAACTCCTCCACGGTGGGATCACCGTCCATGGCAGCGGCAAACTGCTCGCCGTCCATCGTTTCGTGAGAAAGCAGATACTCAGCCACAAAGTCCAGCTTCGCGCGCTGCTCGGTCAGCACACGCTCGGCGGTTGCGTAGCCCGCGTCCACCAGCGCCTTGATCTCCTTGTCGATCAGGGCTGCGGTTTCGGGCGAGTAATCCGCACCGTTCGAGAAATCGCGGCCAAGGAATACCTCGCTGTGTCCCGTGCCGTACTTGACAGGGCCAAGAAGCTCGGACATGCCCAGCTGCGTGACCATCTTGCGTGCGATGTCGGTGGCACGCTCGATATCATTGGAGGCACCGCCGGAGATATCCCCGAAGATGACCTGCTCGGCCACACGGCCGGCCAGCAGCTCGGCGATCTTCTCTTTGAGCTCCTCTTTGTATACGCTGTACTTATCCTCTGCGGGCAGGCTCATGGTATAGCCAAGCGCACGGCCGGAGGGAATGATAGAGATCTGATGCACGCGGTCAAGATGGGGCAGCACGTGCGCCACGATGGCGTGTCCTGCCTCGTGGTAGGCGGTGTTTCTTCTCTCGCGCTCGCTCATCACGCGGGACACCTTCTTGGGGCCTGCGATCACGCGGATAAACGCGTCGTCAATATCCTCCATACCGATCAGGGACTTGTTACGGCGGGCAGCAAGCAACGCCGCCTCGTTGAGCAGGTTGGCAAGATCCGCACCGGTGAAGCCGGCGGTCTTTTTCGCCACGGTTTCCAGATCCACACCCACTTCCAGGGGCTTGTTTCTGGCATGCACGCGCAGGATCTCGGCACGGCCCTTGATATCGGGAGCGCCCACGGTGATCTCGCGGTCAAAGCGGCCGGGACGAAGCAATGCGGGGTCAAGAATGTCGGGGCGGTTGGTCGCAGCCATCACGATGATGCCGTCGTGCGAGCCGAAGCCGTCCATCTCAACAAGCAGCTGGTTAAGCGTCTGCTCTCTTTCGTCATGTCCGCCGCCAAGACCGGCACCGCGGTGACGGCCCACCGCGTCGATCTCGTCGATAAAGACGATGCTGGCGGGGGACTTTCTGGCAGTTTCAAACAGGTCGCGCACGCGGGACGCACCCACGCCGACATACATTTCCACGAAGTCAGAGCCGGAGATCGAGTAGAAGGGCACGCCCGCCTCGCCGGCAACGGCCTTGGCAAGCAGCGTCTTACCCGTACCGGGAGGGCCCACAAGCAGCACGCCGTGGGGAATTTTAGCACCCAAACGGGTGAATTTTGCAGGATCCTTCAAGAACTCGACGATCTCTTCCAGCTCCTGCTTTTCCTCGTCTGCACCTGCCACGTCTGCAAAGGTGACCTTATCCTTGCCCTCGCCGGGGGTATGCACGCGCGCCTTGCCGAAATTGGAAAGCTTCGAGCCGCCGTGTCCCGCCGAGCCCATCATAAAGAACCACAGCACGATCACGACCAGCAGAATGATGGCATAGGGGATAAAGCTTACCCACCAGGGGGTAGGTGTCACGGGCTGCACCTCGTAATCCGCCAGATTGGCGTTGGTGGCCACGTAGCCGCCGCAATATTCCTGGAAAAGACCGAGCGATTGGAGCTGATAGCTCTTCGTTTCGGTTTCAAAGCCGCTGCCGTCCGCTTTCAGCAAAGGCACGCCGTTGGCATCGACCTTGATGACCGTCATCGTCAGGTAATAATCCTCGTCGATGACGAATTCCTGCACGCGGTCGTCCTCAAAATAGCCGACCACGTCGCTTAAAATCAGCTTTTCCTCCTCGGTGCTTTGGAAGATCATCGACACAACGGCGATGATCACACCGATCAGAAGCAGGTAAAAAAGAATGGATTTCAGATGTTTCTTCATGGGTTCCTCCGTGTATGGAATTAGTGTGCGCCCGTTTTGCCGCACACTCTATGGTATATACTTCCGACACCTTGGTATCGGTAATATTCGTCAGTTAAAAAACAGATACAGCGTTTTGTCCGCGTTTTTCTTCGCACCGTCCCGCACGGGACCCGTGGGCACGGCAAGCACGCCCTGCGCGTCACACAAAAGCGGCATGCGCTCTCTTGTTTCCGGGGGGAATTTCGTCATGCAGGGCAATTTCCGCACCGTTTTGTGGCATTTCCCCGAAAGGATCCGGTCCCCCGCGCGGCGATTGCGCAGCACGGCGTCCCCTTTCAGTATAGCAGAGCAAAAATCCACGCGCGTTTCGTATCTGTAAACATTCATTCCGTCCGGCAAGCAATTTCCGTCTTTTTCCCCAAGAACTGCCACGCCGATGCCGTCAGGCAAAAGCGTGATGCCGTCGGCAAGCGGGATCTCGTAATCCTGCACCACGCTCTCCCCCGCCGGGGCCGGCGTCAGTCTTCCCTGCTCGATGCGCACACGCACACAGGGCAAGGAAAGCGTTTTGTGCGGGCGGGCGTTTTGCACCAGCTCCCAAAGCGCATCGATATGTGCGGCCTCGGGCACGACGGGCAACATTTCCTGCATCACGCGGGCAAACACGGGGCGCGGCAACGCCGCCAGGTTTTCCACACGGGGGAAATCTCCCTCTCGCAACAGAAAATCGGTGGCAAGCGAACGCAAATACGCCTCGTCCTCGGCAAGCGACACGGCCGCACGGGCGGCGCGGGCAGCTCCCGCAGGCCAAAGCTCGCGCAGAACGGGCATCACCTCGGCGCGCAAGCGGTTGCGCGGGCAGCAGGGTGTATCGTTTGTGCTGTCGGTCACGAAATCAAGGCCGTTTTCGGCAAGATAGGCAAGGATCTGCTCCTTGGTCATCTGCAAAAGGGGGCGCACCACAAGCGCGCGCTCTCCCTCTCGCAGCGGGCGCACGGCGGGAATACCGCAAAGGCCTCTTGTTCCTGCGCCGCGCAACAGATTTTGCAACAGGGTTTCCAGCTGATCGTCCGCGTGATGCGCGGTCGCCAGCAGCGGGATCTCCCGCCTTTTCATTTCCTCGGCAATCGCCTCGTAGCGCGCCGCACGCGCCGCGCTCTCCATACCCATACCGCGCTCGGCGCAAAGGGCGGGAACGTCCACGCGAAGCAACGCAAAGGGGATCTGCAACTCCTCGCACAGCGTGCGGCAAAATGCCGCATCGCGGTCGGCCTCCGCACCGCGGATACCGTGATGCACGTGAATGGCGCAAAGCGTACCCCCGTGCTGTGCTTTCAGTATATGCAGAAGCGCCACCGAATCCGCACCGCCCGAAAGCGCTACGGCAAGGGGCGTGTGGGGCGTAACTCCCGCAAGCACGTGTGCAGGGGTGTAACCCGAAAGGGGCTTTTGCGTCATCTTACGGCTCCTCGCGCCCATCGGTATCCAGCGTCAGGAACTTGGTGTACTGACCGACCCAGCCCATCTCGATATTACCCGTAGAGCCGTGACGGTTCTTCTGAATGATGACCTCAACGGTGCTGCCGCCCGTATCCTCGGGCGAGCGTCCCGCCTTGTAGTATTCGTCACGATAAAGGAACATAACCACGTCGGCGTCCTGCTCGATAGAGCCGGAGTCACGCAGGTCGGAAAG
>JAZQWF010000011.1:0-18195 GCA_045632185.1 Eubacteriales bacterium | reverse complement strand
TTAACGGATTCGGCCCCATTATTCTCTTCATTAAGTCATGCGTTTGATATTTTCCACTTTTTATATAATTCATCAGAATTTTCCCTTTCTTTCAAGTCCACAAGCGGAGCAATATTAATTCGCTCCTGCAAATTCTTGTTTTCCTAACTGTTCTACCTGTTGGAATTTGTCAGTATTACAACTGCTTAATCTCATTGGCGATCATAGCCACGGTCTTTTCGTTGGTGTCAATTTTAATCGTGTTGAGTGTGTCATACATCGGCAACCTTGTTACACTTCTTTCGATGATATCCTCAACTCGAATACCGCTCTTCACATCCTTTGTTAATCTCTTGCGTAAATTAGCTTCGTCAGCAATAAGCGAAATACATTTCACATCGCAGTTTTGTGTATCCAGTTTTTCTAAGATGGAATCAATGATAGACTGCTCGTGCATGACCCAACAGAAAATCACATTTTCATAAGCAGAGCAATGTAAAAAATTATTGAGCAAGTAACAAATATTATCCGTCACCATAGATTTGGTTTCATCGGTTACTTGGAACGGACTTGCATCCCAACACCAATCTCCGTCAAGAAATACGCTATTCGATAAATCCTGTTTGAGCTGTTGGCACACAGTTGTTTTTCCAACTCCCATAGTGCCACCAATCATATATAAAGTTTTCATCATTCACACCTGCAAATTCTTATTTTCCTAACTGTTCGACCTATTGGAATTGGGTTAATTCACATTTGTAGCGGATAACCGTTTCACCGTCATAAATTTCAGAGAATTCTGTAATACTGAAATTGTTCTTCTGATAAAAACCGACGGCATCATTATCCGTTTCAGCATATACAGACAATAAATCATAATTATTTATCACTTGTTTTATCATATAAGAACCAATGCCTTTGCCACGATCAGATAAATCAACCGCAATTCCTAATATCTCAACTTTCTTCTGTTCAAGAAAAGAAACAGCCATAACACCCACAATCTTTCCGTGACTAAAACAAGCAAGGATTTTTACAGAGTTATTATTCAGAAATTGTTCTACTTTCTTATTAAACTTTTCTTCGGTAGGCATAAACATACCGTGTTTGTAAATCTCATATGTTTGTAAAATATCGTTCTTGTGAGTTAATTCTATTAGGTTCATTGCACGTACCTACAAATTCTTATTTATCGTTCTGTTTTATCGCCAGTTTCGCATTTGTAATACAAATGCTTCGGGCAAAGCCCATACCCTTAAAGATGCACAAGCATCTCCAAAGGCTCCCTTGTGTAAAGGGCGCGACGCGTTAAGAAAATATGCCAGTGGCATATTTTTAGCCCAAGCGGGAAGCAAGCTATGCTTGCGACCAGGGCCGAAGGCTCCCGCGTGAGCGGGTGAGGGATTGTTTTTCGTTGCCTTTTGCTTTTACAATCCCTCCGCCTCGCATTCGCTCGGCACCTCCCTTTACACAAGGGAGGCTTTTCGTTAGCCCCATTATAACACAAATCGGCAGAGAAAATAAGTTCTCTGCCGAAATTTTGCGCCTACAAATTCTCCGTTAAGAACAACAGAGAAATCTCTGCGCTTTTTTGTTTTCTTTGGGTGTTACCGGTTACTTCACCTTATATCCTGCGGCGGTGATGGCGGCTTTGAGAGCGGCCTCCTCCACGCCCACGGCGCTTACGGTCACGTTGGCGGCGGCAAGGTCTGCCTTGGCGCTTTGCACGCCCTTCACGGCAAGCAGGGCCTTCTCTACGTGTGCCACGCAGTGCATGCACATCATACCCTCTACGGAAATGGTAAAGGTAGCGGCTTCCTTTTTCTTAAATCCAAACATTTGGTCATTCTCCTTTTTCTTTGTTTTTTGTGTAGCTTGTCCGCGCGTTTTGCGCACAGACGGTGTAAAACGGAACAGACGCAACGCGTTACCGACCACGAAAAGTGAGGAAACACTCATCGCGGCGGAGGCGATCATCGGTGTCAGCAAAATCCCAAAGGTGGGGTAAAGCACGCCCGCAGCCACGGGAATACAAACGGCATTGTAGCATAGCGCCCAGAACAGATTTTGCGCGATATTGCGGCGGGTGGCGCGCCCAAGCTCAATGGCGGCGACCGCGTCCAGAAGGGAGCTGCCCGACAGCACCACGCCCGCGCTCTCAATGGCCACGCCTGTGCCGGCGCCGATGGCAAGCCCTACGTCCGCTCCTGCCAGCGCGGGAGCGTCGTTGATGCCGTCACCGACCATAGCGGTCACGCCCTTTGCGCAAAATTCGCGGGAGATCTGCTCCTTATCGGCGGGCAAAAGTCCCGCACGGTACTCCGAAATGCCGACCGCCTCTGCCACGCGGGCGGCGGCAGCGCTCTGATCTCCTGTCAGCATCACGGGGGTGATGTGCATTTTTTTCAGCTGCGCGATCGCATCGGCGCTGTCCTCGCGCAACACGTCACTTACGGCAAAAACCGCCAGCACGGTATCCTTTTTGCCAAGGATCACGGTGCTTTTTCCCTCGGCGGCAAGACGTGCCTCACAGGCAAGCACCGCTTCGCTCAAAAGGGAAGATCTCTGCATTTCTTCAAACAGCTTGCGGTTGCCCGCCAGCACGGTATCCCCCTCTCCATCTGTCGCAGCCACGCCCTGTCCTGCGTAATTCTTGACCTCAAAAAGCGGCAAACGGGTATCGCTAAGCGGCAAAATCGCCTTTGCCACGGGGTGGGTGGAATAGCTTTCGATCGAGGCGATCAGCGCGCGGGCGCCCTCCTCGTCGGGGGTGAAATATTCTGCGTCGGTCACGCGCATTTCTCCGCGCGTCAGCGTGCCTGTTTTATCGGTCAACAGATACCTGGTGCTTGCCAGCGTTTCCAATGCCTCGGCGCTTTTGAAAAGAACGCCGAATTTTGCGGCACGGCCGCTACCCACCGTGATGGCGGTGGGGGTGGCAAGTCCCAGCGCACAGGGGCAGGAGATTACCAGCACGGATACGGCCGCGCGGAAGGCCATTTCCGCATTGCGGGCGGCAAGCAGCCACACGATAGCGGTCAAAAGGGAAATGCCGATCACCACGGGAACGAACACGCCGCTGACCTTGTCAGCCAGGCGCTGCGCGGGGGCCTTGCTGGCGGCGGTCTGCTCCAAAAGCGCGGCGATCCTGCGCAGGGCACTTTCCTCCACGGGGCGGTCACAGCTGATCGTCAGCGTACCCTCCTCCAACACGGTGGCGCCGAAAACGCGCTCTCCCGCACACACGGTACGGGGCAGGGCTTCGCCCGTTAGCATGGCCTCGCTGACGCTGCCCTCACCGCTTAAAATCACCCCGTCCACGGGGATCTTCTCGCCGGTCAGCACCTTGATCTGCATGCCGACCTCAATTTCCTCTAATAAGATCTCACGCTCTCCGTCCGCCAAGATCACGCGGGCGGTGGTTGCCTCCTCGGCGATCAGCGCGCGTACCGCGCCTGCGGCACGGTGGCGGGCTCGCCCTTCCAGATATTTTCCAACCGACACCAGCGTTAAGATCATCGCGGCGGATTCCAGATAAAGCTGATGCAGATACTGATGCAAAAGCACCGTATCTCCCGCAAGGGCGCCATAAACGATAAAAGCACCTGCTACAACGCCGTATATGGCGGCAGAAGCGGCACCGAGCGCCACAAGGGTATCCATGTTCGCTACGCGGTGAAAAAGCGCGGAAAAGCCGTTTTTGAAGAAATGGCGCTGCAACACAAGCACCGCGCCCGTTAAGACGGCCTGAATGGCGAAAAAGAAGATCGGATGGCGCGTGCCGTCAAAAATGGCGGGCAAGGGGAGCGGTGTCATATGCCACATCGCCACGATCATCAAAAGTGCGGTCAGCGAGATCGAGGTGATCAGGCGATTTCTGGCACTTTTTTGGCGAGATCTCTCGCGCTCGTCCTCTCCGCGGACGTTCTTTTTTTCCAATCCGTACCCGGCGCGGGAAAGCGCCAGAGAAAGCTTTTTGAATACCGTTTCGGGGTTTTCCTGCTCTTGCAAGGATACACTCAGCGTATTGGAAAGCAAGCTGACGCTGAACTCCCGCCCGTCAAGGACACCGCGCGCCGCGCGCTCTACGTGTGAAACGCACGCCGCACACGTCATACCCGTTACGGCAAATATTTCCTTTTTCAAAGGATTACCCCCTCTCGTTAGGATAATATAACTTATTATAAACGATTTTTCCCGCGTTTTCAAGAACGTGGGAAAATTTTTAGTTTATAAAGGATCAAACGATTATTTTTTGCAGGATCAAGGATTGGACGGCGATATTTTCCACTATATTTTAACTATATATGTAAACTTTATGTAAATAGTATAGCAGTTTTCCACAAGGTATACTTGTATTTTTTAATTTCTTATGATATAATATTTATTAATTGTATGCGCGCGAGCGCGTGCGCGCATTTATTTATCGTAATATAATTGCAAGCGCTGCAAAATTTGTCGAAAGGATGGTAGCATATGACCTGTCCCGAAGAGATCAAACAAATGTGGGAGATCGTAAAAGAATCCTTTAAGGGAACCATGTCCTCGGCCGCATTTGAAATGTGGTACGGGGGAATTACTCCCGCTGAATACCAACCCGAAACGAACACGCTGGTGTTTGAAACGAAATCCGAATTTATCTGCAACGGTCTGAACAATCAGCACAAGGATCCCGTGGAAAGGGCGTTTCTCACGCAAGCGGGCATGCAGCTGAACGTCAGCTTCCGCTTTGTGGGTAAGGTGGTGGAAAAGGAGGATATCCTTGACCGCATCGGTGCAACACCGAAGGTCGTCCCCTCCAATCCCTTTGCGGGGGATGCGCCGCAGCTTTCCAAATACACCTTTGATAACTTCATCGTGGGTGCCTCCAACCATTTCGCCCGTTCGATCTGTTGGAGCGTGGCAAGCGGTGCTTCCTCGGTTGACGAGTTCAATCCGCTTTTCATCTACGGCCCCTCGGGTGTTGGTAAAACGCATCTGATGTGCGCCACCATCAACAAGCTCTGTGCGGAAAATCCTGGACTTCGCGTGATCTACACAAAGGGTGACGATTTCCTCAACGATATGTACGCGCACCTTTCCCGCAACAGCATGGAAGCGTTCCGCAATCACTATCGCACCGCAGACATTCTCGTGATCGACGATATCCAGTTCATCGCGGACAAGGAGTCCACGCAGATCGAGATCTTCCATACCTTCCAGAGCCTTTTTGACGAGGGCAAGCGTATCATCCTTGCCTCCGACCGTCCGCCCAAGGATATCAACCCCTTGAACGAAAGATTGCGCTCCCGCTTTGAGGGAGGTCTGATGGCCGACGTGGGACTGCCCAACTTGGAGCTGCGCGTGGCGATCTTGAAGAAAAAGGCAGAGGATCTTGCCGTGGATATCCCCACCGAGGTGCTTACTTACCTTGCAGAAAATCTGCGCTCCAATATCCGCCAGATCGAGGGCTCGATCAAAAAGCTGGCAGCCATGAGCTTAGTGGACGGCAGAAACATCTCCTTGGAGCTGGCGCGCAAGTGCCTGGCTGACCTGATGGGAGATACCGAGCCGCTGGAAGTTATCATTGACAAGATCTTCGCCGCCGTTGTGAAAAAATACAACGTTTCGCGCGAGGAGATCGTGGGACAGAAGCGCACCAAGGAGATCATGAACGCCCGCCACGTAACCATCTTCCTGCTTTTGGAGATCACCGAGCTTTCCACGGGACGCGTTGGCGACATTCTCGGCGGACGCGATCATACGACCGTCATTTCCTCCCGTAAATGGGTAAGAACGAAAATGGCACGCGAGCCGCTGTTCTCCTCTGATATTGAAAATCTGAAAGCCGAGATCGCGGGGAACTGATCCACCCTTTCAAGGCAGAAAAGCAATATCCACACGCTTTGCACACCCCCACCGCGCAAGAAAAGCCGTTAACGCGGGGAAAGGAAAGGTTTTCCACCAAGCAAACGGATTTTGTGGAAAACTCAAACGGTGTAAAACAGCTTTTTTTAATGATTTTTTGAAAAAAGCGGGCTTTGCCCCAAACTGCTGCTTGAAAAGTAAAAAACAGGAAAAAGTTTCCCACAAATATCCCTTCGCTTTTCCACCGTTATTCCACCTGTTCCAACAGTACCCAAAAAACGGAAAACCGCATGGGACAAGCGTTTGCGGGTTTTCCACAGTTTCCACCGCCCCTACTACTATTACTACTAAAAAAATAATATCTATTCATACCATCTTTTTCCGCTTCGCGGGAAGAAAAAAGGAGTATTTGACATGAAAGTGATTTTTGACCGTCAGACCATCATGGCCGCGACCGCACCCCTGCTTGCCGCTACGGCAGGTAAATCCACGCTTGCCGCTACCGAGGGTATTAAGATCGAGGCGATCAGCCCCGATACCTGTATCCTGACGACCTATGACCTGGAAAAGGGTATGCGTACCACGATCGAGGCAAAGGTTATCGAGGAAGGTACCTTTGTGGTGAACGCACAGAAGTTCAACCAGACCATGCGCGTCATGAACGGTGAGGAGGTTACCTTGACGGTTGACCGTAATCTGGGCGCTGTGATCGAGTGCGGTAAGTCCTCTCACAAGATGATGGCTCTGCGCGGCGAGGATTTTCCCGAGATCCCCAGACTTGAAAGTAACCTCGGCTTCTCTGTGAAGGCAGGCACCTTGAAGGATATGTTTACCAAGGTCATGTACGCAATGGGCGTGAACGATCAGCGTAACGTGTTGAACGGCTGCTATATTGAGGTAGAGGAAAATAAGCTCTTGCTGGTTGCTTGCGACAGCTTTAAGCTTGCCAAGTGTCTGCTTCATACCGAGATTGAAAATAACAACGCTGACGGCAGCGATATCCGCTTTAAGTTTATCGTGCCTGTTAAGACGGTAAACGAGCTTTATAAGCTGCTTGGTGCAAATGCCGATGAAATGGTACGTATTCATATGATGCGCAAGCACATGGTGTTCTATTTCGAAAACCTGGTATTCTTCTCCCGTTTGGTAGACGGCGAGTATATCGACTTTGACCGTATCATCATTCGTCAGCACAAGATCTATATTGATCTTGAGCGCGAGGAGCTGCTCTCTGCACTGGATCGTGCCGCTCTGATCACCGAGGAGCGCGTTTCCGGCGCCTTGAAGGCAAACGTGAAGCTGCAACTGGACGGCCCTGTTTTGAAGGTCATGGCAAATTCCGCTGCGGGCAGCACCTATGATGAAATTGACATCAATCACGAGGGAACGGATCTGATCATCGCGTTCAAGAATAGATTTTTGACCGATAGCGTGCGCGCGTGCGAGAGCGATCGCGTGCGTATCGCACTTTCCTCTCACCTGACCAGCGTGAATATCGAGCCCATGGATAGCGAGAATGGGAAAAGCGAGGATCTGTTCATGCTCCTTCCCGTCCGTATGAAGGACTAAACTATGCAATGTAACGCCGTTTCGCTTGTTAATTTTCGCAATATTGAAAACGCAAGCGTGCGATTTTGCCCTTCCGTGAACGTGCTTTACGGCAATAACGCGCAAGGGAAGACCAATTTGTTGGAGGCAATTTATTTTGCCGCCATCGGCAGGAGCTTCCGCTCTCTGCATGCCAAGGAATGTATCGCCTTTGGCAAGGAAAGTGCCGCGCTGTCGGTGGATTTTACCGCACAGAACCGCGTGCAGAACATTACGATGCAGCTGTTTCAATCCCGTATACGTACGGTAGAGAAAAATCACGTGCGTGTGGGAAAAATGTCCGAGCTGATGGGCGCGTTCCGCGCGGTGTTATTCTGCCCCGAGCAATTGCTTTTGGTAAAGGGAGGCCCGGCCGAGCGCAGACAGTTTCTGGATATTGCCATCAGCGCGCGTGAGCCCGCTTATCTGGCGGCTCTGCAACGCTACGGACACATTTTAAAGCAAAGAAACGCACTGATCCGCACCGCGGAAAAGGATCGCAGCGTGTTTGATGCCACGGTGGATCTTTGGTCGCAGCAATTAGCGCGCGAGGGCGCGTACATCGCGCGCTCGCGTAAGCGCTACGTGGAAAAGGCCGCACCCTTTGTGGCGGCGTGCTTTGCGGAGATGACAAGCTCCCGCGAGGTGCCGTTGCTGAATTATCAGGGCTGTGACCGTGCCGAGGTGCCCGATTACGAGGATATCGCCGCGATCGAGGCGCATCTTTTTGAGCGACTTTGCAAAAATCACGACCGCGAGATCGGTGCCGGCGCCACGCTTTACGGCGTGCATAAGGACGATATTGAGATCATTCTCAACGAAAAGGACGCGCGCAGCTTTGCTTCGCAAGGGCAGCAGAGATCTCTCTCGCTTGCATTGAAGCTGGCCGAGGGCGAGCTTTGTCGCGAGGATTGCGGGGAATATCCCGTGTTCCTTTTGGACGACGTGTTATCCGAGCTGGACGGCACGCGCCGCGAGTATCTCTTGCACCGTATCAAGGATAAGCAGGTCATTATGACCACCTGCGAGCCAAGCTTCGGCCACGCCGACCACGTGGTGTATGTAGAAGGAGGCACGTTCAGGGAATAATGTGGGGGCTTTTTTGAAAAAGCCGCCCCCACACCCCCGAAAAACCTTTAACGAAAAGGGGCTTGGAGCACAGCCATATTATTGGCGAAAACGGTGTAAAACCAACGCACCAACATTCCCATAAACACCATAAATTATTTCAAAGTTTTTTTGAAGGAGCGCGAGGAAACTTTTTTGCAAAAAAGTTTCCTCGCAATACCCCAATATGTTTCTACACGTAGGCAACAATCGCAATATCCGCGAGCGGGACATCATCGGCATTTTTGACGCCGACACGTCCACGGTTTCAACGGTGACGCGCAAATTTTTATCCGCGGCGCAAAAGCGCGGCGAGGTGGAAAGCTCCTCGGAGGAGATCCCGAAGTCCTTTGTGCTTTATATCAAGCATGGCGAGGCAGAGGATAAATACGAGATCTGCTTTTCCCAGCTTTCCTCGGCGGCGCTTCTCGGCCGCAGTGGCGATGATACCAATTAATTCACGATGCTAAACGCGGCTCAGCTCGCAACACGCTTTGCGTGGGCGAGGTGGACGGGCGAAGCGGGGACGATACGAATTGAATTATATAAGACGGTTGGCCGGTTTTTAAAAGACTTCCCCAGTGGGGGCTAACGAAGTCACAAAATAATATAAAAATACAACGCACAAACCTCAAAATTCTTCTTTTAAGATTTTTTGAAGGGGGTGCGGGGGAAACAATTTTGAAAAAATGTTTCCCCCGCCCAATCATAAACTCAAAAATAAACATTTTTTATAAAGACAAAAGGAAGGTCAAAAAAATGGCAAACAACGAAGAGGTAAGACAGGTATACGACGACAGCCAAATTCAGGTTCTGGAAGGCCTGGAAGCGGTTCGTCGCCGCCCCGGTATGTACATCGGCTCCACCTCCTTACGCGGATTGCATCATCTGGTCTACGAGATCGTCGACAACTCCATCGACGAGGCACTGGCCGGCCGATGCTCCAAAATTGACGTGGTGCTGCTGCCCGACGGCTCGGTATCCATTCAGGACAACGGCCAGGGTATCCCCGGCGGCATTCACCCCAAGATGGGTATCCCCACGCTGGAAGTTATCTTTACGGTGCTTCATGCGGGCGGTAAATTCGACGGCAACGGCTACGAGTTCTCGGGCGGTCTGCACGGCGTTGGCTCGTCTGTTGTAAACGCGCTTTCCGAGTGGATCGAGCTGGAAAACTGCTACCAGGGCAAGCGCTACACCGAGCGCTTTGAGCGCGGCGTGGTCGCACGGGCGTTCCGCGACGAGGGCGAAACGGACAAGCACGGTCTTTACGTGCGCTTCAAGCCCGATCCCCAGATCTTTGACGAGGTGGTATTTGAATACGATACCTTGCTGAAAAGATTGCGCGAGCAGGCGTTCCTCAACGCAGGCCTTACGATCACCATCACGGATCAGCGCGAGCAGGACGAGGAGGGCAACTTCAAGGGCGAGGTACTGCAATACGAGGGCGGTATCAAGAACTTTGTCAGCTACCTCAACGAGCAGAAGCACTGCCAGGTGATCCACCCCGACGTGATCTATATGCGCGGGGAAAAGAACGAGGAGGAGCGCGGCCGCACCATCGCGGAGATCGCTTTGCAATACACCGACACGTATACCGAGGTCTTTATGACCTTCGCCAACGATATCAACACGCACGAGGGCGGTATGCACGAGGAGGGCTTCAAGAGAGCCATCACCAAGGTTATCAACGACTATGCGCGTAAGTACAAGATGCTCAAAGAGGACGAAAAGAACCTCTCTGGCGAGGACGTGCGCGAGGGTATGACCGCCATCGTTTCCGTCAAGCTCAAAGAGGCACAGTTTGAGGGCCAGACCAAGACCAAGCTGGGTAACGCACACGTGCGCCAGTTCGTGGATAAGCTGGTAACCGAAAAGCTGACCGAGTTCTTTGAAGAAAACCCCAGCGTGGGCAAGATCATCATTGAAAAGGCGCTGACGGCAAACCGCGCCCGCGAGGCCGCAAGAAAGGCACGCGAGGCAACCCGCCGCAAAAACGGTCTGGAAAGCATGACGTTGCCCGGCAAGCTTGCCGACTGTACCGAGAGAAACAAGAACCTGACCGAAATTTACCTTGTAGAGGGTGATTCGGCAGGCGGTTCTGCAAAGCAGGGACGTGATCCGCGCTTCCAGGCGATCCTCCCCCTTCGCGGTAAGATCTTGAACGTAGAAAAATCCCGCCTTGACAAGATCTATGCCAACACGCAGATCATTCCGATCATTCAGGCGCTTGGCTGCGGCATCGGCGAGGAATTTGATATAGAGAAGCTGCGCTACAACAAGATCATTCTGATGGCGGACGCGGACGTGGACGGCTCGCACATTCAGATCCTTTTGCTCACCTTCTTCTTCCGTCACATGAAGCAGCTGATCGAGGCAGGCCATATCTATCTGGCAAAGCCCCCGCTCTACAAGGTCTATAAGAGATCGGGCAAGGTCGGCGGCGAGAAATACGCCTACACCGAGGCAGAGCGCGACGCGCTGCTGGCCGAGAACAAGGGTATGGAAGCAGACCGTTATAAAGGTCTTGGTGAGATGAACCCCAACCAGCTGTGGGAAACCACGATGGACCCCGAGCGCAGAATTCTCTTGCGCGTCACCATGGAGGACGCGATCCTTTGCGATCAGATCTTCTCCACCTTGATGGGTGATGAGGTCGAGCCCCGCCGCGTCTTTATTGAGGAAAACGCCAAGTTCGCCGAGAACCTGGATATTTAAGCGGCAAACGGTATGGGAAAAACCAACGCACCGCGTATCGCGGTGGTGACAGTAAATCCCGGTATCGACCGCACGATGTATTTTGATCTCCCCTTGGAAAGGGGTGAGGTCAACCGCGCCGTGCGGACCGTGACCAATCAGGGGTGCAAGGGTGGCAACGCCGCCATCGTGCTTTCCCGACTTGGCGCGGACGTGACCTATTTCACCTTTACGGGTGGCGAGCTTGGCGCGCTTTACGAAAGCTTTTTGCAAAAAGAGGCGCTGCGCACGGTGGCGATCCCCACCGCGGCGGGCGTGCGAATGAACGTGAAGCTTTCCGACGGTACAAGCTTTACCGAATGTAATCAAAAGGGCGGCCCTGTGAGCGAGTGCGAGTGTGAAGCGATGCTGCAAGCACTCCGCGGGGCAGAGTTTGATTGCCTGTATCTGGCAGGCAGCCTGCCGCAGGGAATGCCGTGTGATTTTTACGCCGCGTGCGTGAAGATCGCAAGGCAAAAGGGTGGATACGTAGTCGCGGATTGCGACGGCGAGGTGTTGGAGAAAACCTTGCAAGCAGCACCCGATCTGTGCAAGCCCAACCGCACAGAGCTTGAACGGCTGATCCCCGAAGGGGATAGCTTATCTGCCAAAATCACCCGTTTTTGCGAAAAATACCCCCAAACGGTATTACTTTTGTCGCTTGGGAGCGAGGGTGCGATACTGGTGGATCAAGAAAATATGCTGAAAGCAAAGGCACTTCCCGCACGCGTGCGGGGTACGGTGGCGGCGGGTGATACCTTCCTTTCCGCCTTCACGGTATCCGTGCTTCGCGGCGAAGCCCGCGCCGATGCTTTGAAAAAAGCCACCGCGGCAGCGGCGGCAAAGGTTGCCTTGGAGGGAACGGCGCTCCCCTCTGCGGCACAGATGCAAGAGCGCATACAAGAAGTTACCGTAAGTAAATTTCAAAATAAGTGAGGAAACAGCTGTGGAACATAAGAACGATAATTTAGAGTTCCCCAATCAGATCATACAAGACATTGATATGGAGAAGCGCGTGAAGCAGGCCTTCATCGAGTACTCCATGTCGGTTATCATGTCCCGTGCGCTCCCCGACGTGCGTGACGGTATGAAGCCCGGCCAGCGCCGTATCATGTACGCCATGCACGAGGACCATCTGACCGCCGACAAGCCCTTCCGCAAGTCTGCGACCACCGTTGGTAACGTGCTGGGCCGCTATCACCCCCACGGCGACGCCGCCGTGTACGGCACGATGGTGCGTATGGCGCAGGATTTCTCTCTGCGTTACCCCCTCATTGAGGGTCAGGGCAACTTCGGCTCTGTGGACGGTGACGGCGCGGCCGCTTACCGTTATACCGAGGCACGTCTTGCCAAGATCTCTGAGGAGCTGATGGCAGACCTGGAAAAGGAGGTCGTGCCCTTCGTCCCCAACTTCGATAACAGACTGCGCGAGCCCTCTGTGCTGCCCAGCCGCTTCCCCAACCTGCTTGTCAACGGCTCGGTGGGTATCGCGGTCGGTATGGCGACCAATATCCCGCCCCATAACCTGGGTGAGGTGATCGACGCCACCGTGCTGCGTATCGACAATCCCGAATGTACCGTTGAGGAGCTGATGGAATACGTAAAAGGCCCCGACTTCCCCACGGCGGCAACCTGCTACGGTCAGCAGGGCATCATTGATGCCTACCGCACCGGCCGCGGCCGCGTGATGGTACGCGCCAAGTGCGAGGTGGACGAGGAGCATCATCAGATCATCGTTACCGAGATCCCCTATCAGGTCAACAAGAGCACCCTGGTGCAGAATATTGCCCAGCTGGTAAAGGATAAGCGCATTGACGGTATCACCGATATCAAGGACGTATCCTCCGACCGTAACGGTATCCGCGTGCTGATCTACTTCCGCCGCGATGCAAACGGTCAGGTCATTCTCAACCAGCTTTACAAGAATACCCAGTTGCAGGACACCTGCGCGATCAATATGCTGGCGCTTGTGGGGGGCGAGCCGAAGATCCTCAACCTGCCCCAGATCCTGGATCACTATATCGCCCACCAGAAGGACGTTGTGACCCGCCGCACGCAGTTTGACCTGGGCAAGGCCGAGGCGCGCGCCCACATTTTGGAGGGCTACAAGATCGCCAACGATAACATTGACGAGGTCGTCGCACTGATCCGCTCCACCTCCTCTATCGCAGACGCGAAGGAGAAGCTGATCGAGCGCTTTGGCTTTACCGATATTCAGGCACAGGCCATCGTGGAGATGACGCTTGGCAAGCTGACCGGCTTGGAGCGCCAGAAGATCGAGGACGAGCTGAACAAGCTTCACGCCCTCATTGAGGAGCTGCGCGGTATTCTTGCCGACGAGCAGAAGATCTACGCCATCATCAAGGAGGAAATGTTGGAGATCCGCCGCAAGTACGCGGACGATCGCCGCACCGAGATCGTGGCTGCCACCGACGATATCGACTTGGAGGATCTGATCGAGCGCCACGATTGCGTGATCACCCTCACCCACGCGGGCTACATCAAGCGCCAGCCCGCCGATACCTACTCCGCACAGCATAAGGGCGGCAAGGGTATTCTGGCCATGACCACCAAGGACGAGGACTTCATCGAAATGGTACAGGTCGTGCATAGCCACGCCTACCTGATGCTGTTCACCAACACGGGCAAGGTCTTTATGCGCAAGGCGTACCAGATCCCCGAGGCATCCCGTACCGCCAAGGGCAGCAATATCATCAATATCATCGAAACCGAGCCCGGTGAAAAGATCACTGCAATGATCGCCGTGCCCGAGTTTGACGAGGGCTCTTACCTCACCATGGTCACCAAGTACGGTGTTATCAAGCGCACGCTGCTTGCCGAGTACGAGTATCAGCGCAAGGGCGGTAAGCGCGCGTTGACGCTTGACGATGGTGACGAGCTGGTGTTCGTGATGCACACCCACGGCGAGGCAGACCTTATCCTTGCTACCCACAACGGCTCTGCCGCAAGATTTAGCGAGAGCGACGTCAGACCTCTTGGCCGTACCGCACGCGGCGTGCGCGGCGTGAAGCTGCGCGAGGGCGACTACGTTGTCGGTGCCGTGAAGGTAGAGGACGACAAGCAGCTCATTACCGTGACCGAGCAGGGCTACGGTAAGCGTACCTCGTTTGACGAGTACCGCGTCAAGGGACGCGGCGGTCTTGGCGTTACCTGCCACAACCTGACCGATAAGACCGGCCTGCTTGCCGGCATTGCCGCCGTGGACGACGGCGACGATCTGATGATGATCACCAACGCAGGTACCATCATTCGTACCCCCGTCAAGGATATCAACACCTACTCCCGCGCGGCAAGCGGCGTTATCGTGATGCGCCTTGCCGAGGGTCAGTCGCTTGTCAACTTCTCTAAGGTCGCCCACGAGGAGGTCACCGAGGAGAGCGAAGTGAGCGAGGGAAGTGAAAACGCAGAACAACCGAAGGCCGACGCCCCTGTGATCGCAACTGAGGAAGCCACCCCCGAAAATTAAGGAGATGGAGCTTATGAAAAAGGCATTGTGCGTATGTCTGATGATCTGCATGCTTGTACCGGTGCTTTGCATCGGTACGGGCGCGGAGATCTACACCGGCCGCGCCGTTGACGTGGAGGCCGTGGTAAAGGCCAACACGGGCGCAACCAACCTTTCCGAGGAGGATCGTGAATTCTTTGAGAACGCGATCACCCACAAGATCAACTACAAGCTGGACACCGAAAAGGGCGAGCTGGACATCTATTGCGACGAGGGAAGTACCGGCGTGCAGTATATGCTTTCCTACATCGCGCCCCACTGGGTGCCCTGGCAGAATGAAAACCCCGGCGATTTCTCTACGCAGATCGGCGAGGGTGGCTATCTGGAATTTGTCCCCGAAAACTCTCTTTTGCAATACGTCAAGACCGTGCGCGTGCACGAGGGCATCGGCTCTCTTGGCCGCTACTCGCTGGCGTATGGCTACCAGATCGAGGAGGTTTATCTCCCGCACTCCCTGTTCAAGATCAACCACACCGTATTTTACCAGTGTGAAAATCTGAAAACCATCTATTACGCAGGCAATCAGAAGGATTTTGAAAAGGTCGTGATCGACGCCAAGCGCAACTGGGTCGGCACGGACAAGGACGGCAACAACACCATTGAGGAGGACGAGGTCACCTCTCGCTTTACCGACAAGATCCATTTCGGCGAGTCGGTCACCGTTGTTTGCAAGAACGAAGAGGGTGACGTGATCGAAAAGTACACCGTTGGCGGCTATTTCGTCGGTGACGAGTACACCATTACCCCCAAAACGCTGGAAGGCCTGGAATACGTGGGGGAAAAGACGGAGATCACGGGCAAGTTCAAGAAGAACGATAAGACCGAGTACGAGCTGGTCTACCATTGCGATCATGACTATCAGCTGAGATTTCCGAAGGTGCCGTGCAGCAGCTTCTGTACCAAGTGCGGACGCGCCAATCCCGAGCCCCCCGTAGAGCATACCTGGGGCGAGCCCGTGGTGGTATCCGAGCGCGGGTTCCTCACCCCCCTCAATCAAAGCGTGATCTGCGAAAAGTGCAACGCAAAGGTGACGGAGTACAAGAACCCCTACGGCCCCATCATCTGTATCGCCGTAGCCGCACCCATTCTGCTTACAGGCATTGTCTTTGCCATCGTTACGCCTATCCGAAAACGCAAAAAATTGAAGGATATGACGTGGTAACAGTATGAGAAAAGGACGCGTTCCCCCCGCCAAACGGCGGGGGGAACGGCATATTGCGACGCTTTTTTGTGTGCATAAATAAGATGCGAAAAGGGGATTTTATGGACGAGAAGGAAAAAAAGATCTCCCCGAAAGCGGACGAAATCGATACCGTTTCGGGGGATATTGAGAAAATAGAGGAAAAATCCGCAAAGAAAGCGGAAAAATCCGCGCCCGCCGCGAAGAAAAAAGCGAAGGAAAAGGACGAGAGCGCGGACAAGGACGAAAAAGACAATAAGAACAACAAGGAAGATAAGAACAACAAGGGCAAGAAAAAAAGCACGCGCCCCCCGATGTCGGCGCGCACGAAGAAAAGACTGATCAGGGTGGGCATCGTCACGGGTGCGATCCTGCTGGTGCTGGCCATCGTGCTGACCGTGGTAACCGTGCTGAATAACCGCCCGCCCAAGTTGGAGGACGTGCGGGATCGCTTTGAGCTGCTGCTGACGAAATCGCAGGAGATCAACGAGATCCTCTGGGGCGCAGGACTTCCCACCTACGCGCGGATCGACCGCACGACCAAGACCTTTGAGGTGGACGTGGTGAAGGAAAACGGCGACCCCGTATTGGACAAAGACGGACAAGCCGTGAAAAAGGCGCTGCGCTACTATCAGTTTGAGGACGCCACCTACGGCGCGATCATCGCTTACGAATATCAGGTCAGAGTATCCGAGGGCAAGACCACCGAGGTTGAGGTGAACGGCGAGATACAGACCGTAAACGTTTATACGGTCTACGATGTGGAAAACGGCCGCGTGCTAACGGAATACGAGAACGGCGCGTCGCGCTTTGCGCGCAAGACGGAAGCGCCGATCGAGGGGGAAACGCCCTTGCTGGAAAAGGACGGCTTCTACTATTACGCGCTGCCGAGCTATCAAAACGAGGATCTTGTCCACGCGCAGGTCTACGAGGCGGAGAGCGAGGACGAGCATTATGACTTCGTGCGCCCGAATGACACCTACACGCATACGGAGGACGTCAAGGACGCCGTGGGGGCAGTGTATTCCAACGCCTTTGCCGGCCCGCTTTACGAATACCTGTTCACGGGTGTGATCGGCGCCATCAACGAGGCCAATCAGCCCGCCTATATGGACTATTCCGATGACGAGGGAAACAGCTACCTGATGCGCTCGAACAATACGGGCTCCTGGAAGTGGCGCGACCCGCTGCCTGTGGCCGTTTTCGACTTCTCCACGATGCAGATGGTGAAGGGAAATGCCAGAAAGGTCACGATCACGCTGGACTACCGCTTGGAGGGCTCTGACGAGGTCAAGCAGATGACAGTGGACTTCGTTTTGGAGAGCGGCGAGTGGTATTTGAACACGCCGAGCTTTGGCTAAGCGTCCAAACGGTATATAATAGAGGTAGTTTTTTGTGTAAAAACCAATAAAAACGCGCGAAAATCCCTTTACAAGCAGGATAATTCGTGCTATAATGAACAGTGGTGAAGATTTTTCACCAAAAGACGAAGAAAAAACAAAAAAATCCATATAAAACGAAAGGAAATCGAAAATGGCTATCAAACGCAGAAAGATTTCAATGGATGGCAATACCGCCGCGGCGCACGTGTCCTACGCGTTCACCGAAGTGGCAGCCATCTACCCCATCACCCCTTCCAGCCCCATGGCTGAGCAGACCGACACCTGGTCCGCTGCTGACAAGAACATCTTTGGCGAGCCCGCCCGTAACATCATGGGTGAGCGCGTGCAGATGGTCGAGATGCAGTCCGAGGCAGGTGCAGCAGGTGCCGTTCACGGCTCTCTTGCCGCCGGCGCACTGACCACCACCTACACCGCATCTCAGGGCCTTCTTCTGATGATCCCCAACATGTACAAGATCGCAGGCGAGCTGCTTCCCAGCGTTATCCACGTATCCGCTCGTTGCGTGGCTTCTCACGCACTGAACATCTTCGGCGACCACTCTGACGTGTACGCTTGCCGTCAGACCGGTTACGCAATGCTGGCTGAGACCAACCAGCAGGAGATCATGGACCTGGGTGCCGTTGCTCACCTTGCAACCATCAAGGGCCGCGTTCCCGTGCTTAACTTCTTCGACGGCTTCCGTACCTCTCACGAGGTGCAGAAGATCGAGGCATGGGACTACAAGGATCTTGCCGAGATGGTCGATATGGACGCGATCAAGGCATTCCGCTCCCGCGCCATCACCCCCGAGCATCCCGTTCTTCGCGGCTCTGCCGAGAACGGCGATATCT
>JAZQWF010000010.1:0-6310 GCA_045632185.1 Eubacteriales bacterium | reverse complement strand
GGCGATCACCTGCTTTCTTTCTGCCTTTCCGTAGCCAACCACCGCCTGCTTGCCCTGCATCGGGGTGTATTCCGGTATATTAATTCCCTTTTGTTCACCGCAAAGCAGCACGATGCCGCGCGCCTCGGCCACGCGAATGCCCGTGGTAATGTTGTTGGTGAAGAACAGCTCCTCCACCGCCATCTCAGCGGGCTTGAAATGATCGATGATCGCGTTCAGCTGCTTGTAGATGATCGCAAGGCGCTCCTCCGTCCGCGTTCCCGCAGGGGTTTGGATCGAGCCATAGCCAAGCGTTGTGAAGCGCCCGGCGGTATAATCCACAACTCCCCAGCCCACGATCGCAAGACCGGGGTCGATACCAAGTATGACCATGACGCTCCCTTCCGGCAAACACTGCCCTATCATAATTCTCTTTATTATAACACAAAAAAACGCGCGCGTCAACAAATATATTTTGTAAAAGTATTAATTTATATTTACTTTGCGGGATTTTTGTGTTATAATTTAAACAAAGTATGATGATGGAGGCGTGTATGCAGATCATAAAGCTGTTGCCCGAGATGCAAGTGGAACTGAAAAAGCCGCATCCTTGCGGCGATCGCCGCTTCCGTATCCTGCGCGTAGGCAGTATCTGCCGCGTGGTGTGTCTTGGGTGCGGAAGAGATATGGATCTTGACCGCATCAAATTAGAGCGCGCCATCAAGCGCATTGAAAATCCCCCCGAAGCATAAAGGAGTTACTATGTTTTACTTTCTCAAAGGCGCCATTGCCCTTCTTAAACCGAGCTTTGCCGTGATCGACGCGGGCGGTGTCGGCTATAAGGTCACCATCGGCGAGCGTACCTATGCGGCGCTTTCCGGCAAAAGCGAGGCCAAGCTGTTCACCCACCTTGCCGTGCGCGAGGACGGCGTGGAGCTGTTCGGCTTCCCCACCGAGCAGGAGCTGGACACCTTCCTGCTGCTGACCAGCGTATCCGGTGTCGGCCCCAAGGGCGCGATCGCCATTTTGTCGCAATTCACCCCCGAGCAGTTCGTGATGGCGGTATGCACCGAGGACAGAAAGGCCGTAGCCAAGGCCAATGGCATCGGCCCGAAGATCGCCGCACGCATCATTTTGGAGCTGCACGACAAGCTTGCCGCAGGCAATACCGGCATTGATCTTGGCGGGGATTTTGCCAATATTCCCCTGCCCGCCGCCACTGCACCCGCAGGCGCGGAAATGGCAGACGCACAGGAGGCGCTTGTGGTGCTTGGCTACAACCGCACCGAGATCCTGCGCGCACTTGCAGGCGTGGACACCACGGGCATGAGCTCGGATCAGATCATCCGCGCCGCGCTGAAAAAGCTGATGTAAGGAGGGGGCTTGTATGGATTTTAAGAACGATTTTACGGGCGAAGTGGAATTTGATTACGAAAACCGCATCATGTCCACCTCCCAGACCCGCGGCGATACCGAGCCGGACACCTCCCTGCGCCCGCAAACGCTTGCCGACTACGTAGGTCAGGATAAGGCCAAGGAAAATCTGAAAGTTTACATCGACGCCGCCAAGAAGCGAAACGACTCGCTGGATCACGTGCTGCTTTACGGCCCTCCCGGCCTTGGTAAGACCACGCTTTCCAATATCATCGCCAATGAAATGGGCGTGAATATCCGCGTGACCTCCGGCCCCGCCATTGAAAAGCAGGGTGACCTTGCGGCACTGCTGACCAACCTTTCCGAGGGCGACGTGCTGTTCATTGACGAGATCCACCGCCTTTCTCGCGCCGTGGAGGAGGTGCTTTACCCCGCCATGGAGGACTATGCACTGGATATCATCATCGGCAAAGGCCCTTCCGCGCGCAGCATTCGCATTGATCTGCCCAAATTCACGCTGATCGGCGCTACCACGCGTGCAGGACAATTAAGCACCCCCTTGCGCGACCGCTTCGGCGTCGTGCTGAAATTGGAGCTTTATACCCCCGAGGAGCTTGCCTCGATCGTGCGCCGCAGCGCAGATATCCTTGGCGTTGAGCTTTCGGACGACGGTGCGATCGAGATCGCCTCCCGCTCCCGCGGCACGCCGCGTATCGCCAACCGCCTGCTCAAACGCGTGCGCGATTTCGCACAGGTCAAGGGCGACGGTGCCATCACCTCCGAGATCGCCAATTACGCGCTCCAACAGCTGGAAATCGACAACCTGGGTCTGGACTCGGTTGACCGCCACATGCTTTCCTCTATCATCAAATTCTACGACGGCGGTCCCGTGGGCCTGGAAACCCTTGCCGCCACCATCGGCGAGGAGGCGGTGACGTTAGAGGACGTTTACGAGCCGTACCTGATGCAGATCGGATTTCTTTCCCGCACGCCCCGCGGACGCTGCGTGACCAGACGCGCTTACGAGCATCTGGGACTTCCCTATCACGCGCCCAACCGCCCCGGCGAGCAGCTGACCGTTTTTGACGACGGACAATAAAAAAAGACCGCTATCGGTCCCGATAGCGGTCTTTTTTTGCCTGCACCGTGCGTTTTGCGATTTTTCCAATATCAGAAAGAATTGCCAGTGCTTGTCCCCAGAAGAAACGCACGACCTGCAAAAGCAGATCCGCCACGGGCAAGAGTGCAAGCAGCGCCGGAATAAGTGCCAAGGAGCCGCGCCCTCCCGCCATCAAAGCACCGCTGAAAAGCAACAGCAGCAAGGACAGAGCGCTCCTTTTTACATGCCTCGGGAAGGCAAGCAGACGCGCCGTATCGGCAAGGCGTAAAAAGAAAAGAAACACAAAGGAAAGTGCTCCTGCCGCCGCTGCGCCCACCATGCCCCAGCGCGGGATCAGCAAAAAGGACAAAAGCAGATTGACCGCGATGGCCAAAAGGGCGGTCAGCATAGAGGAAAGCGAGGAAAGCCGCAGGGTGTAAACGCTATCCAAAAAGGAGGACAATCCCCCGCAAACCGCGCCCGCACACAGCAATCCGACGGCAAGAGCCGCCTCGTGATACCCTGCGGCAAGTATCCGCGTGATCAGGAACGGAGAGATCAGATCAAGTGCCACGCCAGCCGTGATCGCAAGGGGCAAAAGCATCGCGTAGATACGCCCGAAATCCGCTTCCTCCTCCCCCTTTCCGCTTTGCAAAGCGACATAGTGCCACACCTCTAAAAACACCCCCGCCGCAAAGCCGATCAAAGCAGGAAAGCGTCCTGCCACGGTATACACTCCCATGCTTTTTTCGCCATGGTAATACAGCAGAAAATATTTTTCCGTTGCCCCCATTCCCCACAGAAGAAGCGCGGTGGGGATCAGCGGAAGCGCAAAGCGCAGCATGCCGCCAAGCAGCGCGGCACAGGGACGCTCGCCCTTTTCCAAATACGGAAAAAAGCAGAAAAGCAAAAGGAAGAAGGTAACGGCATCTCCGAGCAGGATCGCAAGCAAATATCCGCTGACGCCAAGCCCACTGATTTGCAGGAAAAGAAGCTGCAAAAGCACGGTCACAAGGATACAAAAGACCTGTTGCAACGCAAACACACCAAAGCGTCCTTGCGCGCGTAGAATATGCGCCAGAAAGGAGCGGGCAAGCGAGGCGCACACGTAAAAATACAGCAAAAAGCGGTAGGGGCGCAGCACTTGGAAATACCCCAACAGCGGCACCACACACGCAAGCAGCAAACACCCGATGCCAAGCAAAATTCCTCCTGCACGAACGGCTCCGCGCTCTCCCTTGGCCAAAAAACGAAAGGTCGCCTGCGGCGCATAAAAGGAAAACAGCGGGGTAAGCAGCACGGCGGTGCTGATAAAGACCTCGGCAACACCCAACTCAGATGGCGAGAGTGCAGACGTAAAAAACGGAAGCATAAAAAGCGAGATCAGCTTCCCAAGTGCGGCAGCAGCACCGACAAGCAGCGTCCCAGAAAACAGTTTTTTCCCTTTTTCCATTGCCCACCTCCGCTAAGAATTCAAAATTAATATGCACCAAAAAGGTGAGCAAAAACAAGTATTTTTTAACCAAAAAAGCCGCTTTCGCGGCTTTTTTTCAGTTGATGACACGCCCCTCCTCCACAAAAAACGGCAAGGAAGGATGTCCCGACAGGCGTACGTTGCCGCCAAGGATCACGTTTTTATCCAAAATGGCACCGCTTACGCGGGCGTGGCCGGAAAGCACGCAGCGCTCGGAGATCACGGCGTTCTCCACCACGCAACCCGCGCCGATATGCACACCGCGAAACAGTACCGAATTGATCACCCTGCCCTCGATCACGCAGCCGTCCGCGATCAGCGAGCGCTCTACAACCGCGTTTTTGCCATACTTTACGGGGGGCAGGTTTTGCGCCTTGGTCAGAAGCGGATACGCATCGCTTTCCAAAAGATCGCGGCGCACCGCCGTATCCCCGGCCAGAAGCATATGCAAACGGTAATATTCCGCAAGAGAGTGCAGCTTGAAAAAGCGCTCGGGAAAGCGATAGGTTCCCACGTTTCCTTTTGCCGCTTCGCGGCGGATCACATCGCGGTAAAAGGAATGGAAATTCCCCTCCTCCGCACGGTGCAGCACCTCGCGTAGGAAAGCGGTTTTGGCGATCCAGACGTGAAGCGCGCCGAAATCCGCCGTGCCCTCCCCTTGCGCGCTCCCTACCGTCATGGCAAGCCCGCTTTTCTTATGCGCCTCAACAAACGCGGCAAAATCAGGCCTGCCTACGGCATCACAGTCGCAGCAAAGGATATGATCCTCCTCCACGCGCTCGATCATACCGCGTACACTGAGCAGTGATTGCATTCGCGAGGAGTAATTTTCCTCGGGATTGGCGTATGCGGCGTTATAGGGGGGCAAAATATGGATACCGCCATTGTGTCTGGCCAGATCCCAATCCTTGCCCGAGCCGATATGCTCCATCAAGGATTGATAATTGTGGTGCGCCACCACGTAAATGCGGGAAATTCCCGCTCCGACCATCGCAGAAAGCGGAAAATCGATCAGGCGGTAGCGTCCGCCGAACGGGACGGCGCCCGTGGTACGCTTTGCGGTCATCGGAGAAAGATCCGCATCGTGCAGATTGGAAAAGATCAGCCCCGCAACGCTCATACGCTCCCCTCCCTTCCGATCACGGTCAGCTTTCCTTCTGCAAGGGGCGCGCCGACGCGCTCTCCCTCACCGACCGTTACCATTTCGTCCAAAATACTGTATTCCACGCACGCATCTTTCTTTACGTGCACACCGCCAAGCAAGACACTGTCCCTTACAACGGCGCCCTGCTCTACTACGACGTCGGGAGATAGCACCGAGCGCTCTACGCGCCCAAAAATACGGCAGCCCTGCGAAAGGATGCTTTCCTGCACGCAGCCGCCCTGTCCCACATACTGCGGCGTGCTGCCGTCGCTACGGGAAAAGATGCGCCCTGTCCCCCAGAACAGATCAAAGGCGGGATGCTCACCCGTCAGATCCATATTGGCCTGCCACAGGCTTTCCAGCGTGCCCACGTCCCGCCAGTACCCCTCAAAGCGGTAAACGGCAAGCTTGCCGCCCTCCCCCAGCATCGCGGGGATCACGTTTTTGCCAAAATCGTTTTTTGAGGATTTGTCCGCCTCGTCCTTTTCCAGATAGCGGAACAGATACTCGGTATTGAACACGTAAATGCCCATTGAGGCCAGCGTGCTTTTCGGCTCCCTCGGTTTTTCCTCAAAATCCGTGATAAAGCCGTTTTCATCGGCAGAAAGGATCCCGAAGCGAGAGGCCTCCTCGCGCGGCACGTCGATCACGGCGATCGTGGCGTCAGCACCGCTTTCCTTATGTCGCGCCAAAAGCGCGCGGTAATTCATGCGGTAGATATGATCCCCCGACAGCACCAGCACATAGGACGGGTGATAGCGCTCGATAAACTGGCGATTTTGCCAAACGGCGTTGGCCGTGCCGTGATACCAATCCCCACCCCGCTTTGCCTTATAGGGCGGCAGGATCTGCACGCCGCCAAAGTTGCGGTCAAGATCCCACGGTTGTCCGTTGCCGATATACTCGTTGAGCAAAAGCGGCTGATATTGCGTCAGCACCCCCACGGTATCGATCCCGGAGCTTGCGCAGTTGGAAAGCGTAAAATCCACGATGCGGTATTTTCCACCAAAGGGCACGGCGGGCTTGGCCAGATGCTGTGTCAGTGGCTGCAAGCGGCTGCCCTCGCCGCCCGCCAGCAGCATCGCCACACATTCTTTTTGTTTTTTCATCGTTTTCCCCTCTCAAAAGTTCTATCATTATAATATTACTTGCGAAAAGGAGATTTTATGCAGAAAGCCCGCAAAATAAAAGGCGGCACCCGAAATGGGTGCCGCCTTTTATTTTATGCCCAGTGAATACC
>JAZQWF010000009.1:0-13743 GCA_045632185.1 Eubacteriales bacterium | reverse complement strand
TGATAACGCCCACCAGCATAAAGCCGATCTTTACGGCGAAATACATGCCACCGCTTGGCGTGTGTCGCTCAAACAGCTGCAAGGTGTCTTGCGCCGTATCATTGAAGGGTGACAGATGGTCGCGCCGAACGAACATCACCCCCTGCGAGGTCTGTACGGGGATCACGCCTCCGAACAGCTCGTCGTCAAAGTCACACGGCACCTCGCCGAGTACATCGTCCTTCAAGCAAAATGCCGCAGGCGGCTTTTCGTCATAGCGGATCGTCATCTTTGCCGCCTTCTTTTCGGAAATATCAAAGGTGCGGCAGATCGTTTCCTCGTCGAAGCGCGGCAGATTAAACAGCGGATACATGCCGTACCCGTCCGACAACCATTGCACGCCATCGTTCTCGATCAAATGCAGCATATTGGATCTCTTACAAAGCCCGATGATCTTTTTAATTTCCATTTTTCGTTCCTCCCACAACCGTCAAACCATCCACGGCATAGCCGCCTCGGTATCCTTCAAGCAGGACTACCTTTGTCCCACAGCAATCCCACGGCTCACTCGCCACCGTGAAAACAACACCTTGGTTCTTCTCCGCGACACGATATTTGTCGTTCATCACAACCCGATCTCCTTTTTTCATGCTTCCTCTCCCTCCGTTTCCACAAACGTTTCGTTTTTTGGCAATGCAACCGCTTGCGCTCGCCGCCTTGCCCTCCTTGCCGCCCTCTCTGCCAGCGCTTTCTCCCTCTCGGCGGCTTGCTCTGCCTCAATCTGCGCTTGTAATTTGAGGTAACACGGGTAAGTGCAACACCACCTGCCCGTAACCTTAAACACGTGCTCCACGGCAGGGATAAACACCCTGCCGCAAATACAACACTCGCGCTCCGCAAAGCCGGCATCATCTTTATATCGCCCCATCACTGCCCTCTCTCTGCACGCCTGGCGCACCACAAGCGTGCCGCACCCTGCCAGTTAGGAAGGCAATCCCAACCGAATTTCTCGTTCCAAGCCACAAACTTTTCGGCTTCATTTGCCTTCACCTCCTCGCAAAGCTCCACACGCATATAGGCGTAGACCTGCGTCACCGAAGGCGGCGGAACATCTGTCCTTTGCCCCTCGTTCCCCTTTTCCTCGCGCGAGGGCGCGCCCGCGCCCGCATCCTGGAAAGAAAAGGTGGTGGTAGTGGTGGATGCTATCCTGTCACTATCTCTATCACTACCTCTATCCTTAGCTTGCTCTAACTCTATACTAACCTGTGTATCCACGCTGGATACAGGATGTATACATTCCGTATACGCTTTGTTTTCGCAGACCATCAGCGTGGAGCGTTCTTTGAGATACACCGTTGGCTTGTAGCGGTCTGACTGGATGTAATTGTGGATGCGCCAATGCTTGATCACGATCACGCCGCTTTCAAAGGCGATCACAAAGCGCTTTGCGATCAGCAGCTTCAAGTCATCCTCCGCCGCGCCCACGTCATTTCTGATGCGTCTGGGGTTATTTACGAAGCCATCGTCATCGGCTCGCATCGACAAGTGAAAATAAAGTGCTTGCGCGGAAAGCGGCATCTCAATAAAGGCGTCGCTGTCGATCACCGTCTTGGAAAACATCCTTCTCTCTGCCATCTCAACCTCCCACCAGCGCACTCGCGATCTGCGCCATAGCCGCACGCAGCTGCGCACCCGTTTCGGGCTCGTTACGCTCGGCGTCCTCTACCACGGCAACCATCGCGCCGTAAGCTGTCTGGAACACCTCCATGCGCTCCTTGAAGCGGGTAAGATAGGGCGAGGCGTTCACGCGAGCGGCGGCAAGCTCGCGCTCCATCGCGGTGATCCGCTCGGCGGCCTCCTGCTCGGCGGCAGCCCTGGCCTGCTCCTCGGCCGCCTTGATGGCGGCATCCCTCTCAGCTTCTGCTTTTTTCACGGCCTCCGCACCCTCGGTACGTGCCTTTTCCAGCTCCTTCTCCGCCTTTTTCTTGGCGGCCTCGATCTTTTTGTCCGCTTCGACCTTCGCCTTTTCGGCGGCTTCGCGCTCAATGCGCTTGATCTCCTCGTCGGGAACACTCGCAGGGATGCTCTCCATCAGCTTGATCTGCGTTTCCGCACTCTCCAGGCGTGCCGACAGGTCATCACCGCGCTCCAAGGCGGCTTTTTCGCGTTGCTCGGCATCGGCCGCGCGCTTTTCTGCCTCCTCGGCTCGTTTTTCGGCGTTTTCGCGAGCTTTGACCGCCTCCTTGATCTCGCGCACCGACATATCCTTTGCGCCGCTTTCCTCAATGAATTTTGCGCGCTCGTGACGGGGCACGGGAAGAAGTGCCAGCACCTGCGAGGGCGTCATGCCCTCAAACATCGCAAACGCATTATCTGCGAACATATCAATTTGTGCCGATGCCTGCTGCTCCTGGAACAGGCGCATCATGTTGTTGGCGTTGGATACCGAGTAAGCTACGTTCTTTTCCAGCCACTCGCCCCACTCACCGTACGCCACCTTTTCCTTGGCCTCGCACAAAAGACGCCCCACGTCCACCGCCGCCGCGAGCAGATCCCGCGCCGCGCGCTCCTTGATCACGTTGATCTCCACCGCGATGCGCTCGGGCGTTCTCTCACCCATCTCCGTTACGTCGCGGAACTCTCCCTCTCGCAATTCGATCATATTCAAATCCTTTTCTGCCATTTATACTGCCTTCCTTTCTGTTGCCCGCGCTTTCGCAGACGTCTGTTTTTTTCTTTGCTTCACAAGACCGCCGCCCTGGTCCACCCAAACGAGCCAGCGATCAAAAAACACCTTTGCTTCTCCCTCAATCGCACAATTACGATCACCGTGCACCTGCTGGAGCTTCGCGCCGCGCATCTCCACGGTATAAAAGGGCTTGTCCGGCTCTGCGGCCTTTCGCAGAAACAGGATTGTTGTCTTGCAGGTGATATGGCGGTCCACGTAACCGCCCACACAATGGTGGAGCGCGTTGCCCTCTGCCACGATCTCGGCGCCGCTCTCTGCCACACGCACGAAATACTCGCCGTCCGCGAAGTTGTAAAGGATGCGCCGATCAATGTCCTTGAGTTTGTATTTCTTTGCCAGCTTCACCCACTCCGCATTTTGCTTCTGCTCGCGCATCCAGTTCCGCGCCGCCACGGCCTCGTCGTGGGCGGCCGTCAGATCCTTTGGAAATCTCACGTTATGTACGCCAAGATCACGCCCGATATCCCGCGCGGCCTCCAGATAGTCACGGAAATAACCGACGTACTGGTTGCTGTGATTTTGGCAGTAGCGCAGAAGTCGCTGCGGCTTTTCGTCGGGGAGCAGGTCCAGCACTTGAAAGAAATTCCGCACGTTGCCGCTCCCATCTCGGTAAAGCCGCGCAAGATCCGAAAGCGGCAAACGCCCACGATATTCCGCACAATCCCGCAAAAAATCCAAACGATCCATCCCCTCAGTGGCGCGGTATTCCTCCTTGGTAAGGCGCCAGAACTGCAACGGGTTTTTCGCCCGCCAATTCACCACGCGGAAATTGCGAAAATGGCAATACACAAGATCCCGCGCCGCTTCCCTGCCCCCTGCACGCATCGCGATCTCCAAGGAAGGGTATTTGGTGTAATAACACAGATACGCCATCAGCTTGGTGGGACCGTGCTTTCCGTAATACCCGGAGAAATACCCCCGCTTCGGAGCCACCTTGTCAAAGTCAAGCACTCGGCTGTATTTGAGAAAGGTGTGATCCAACTTGGAAAGCCCGATAAAGGAATACTGCATCAGGTTCCACATAAAACCTTGCCAAGGATCGCATGGGCGCTTTCGCACCTCCCAGCGTCCCACATACGACGCATAGCTGTAATGCCCGTGATAATATGCCAGCGTACCCCAGCGGATATAATCGTAGATCGGAAAGGAGCGCCGCTCCATCACCCACTCACCGGGCGAAAGGCGGTAATGCGCCTTTTCTACAAAGCAAAGCCGCGCCGCCCTCTCGTCCGAATAGTCCACGAACACCGTGTAAGCGCGGAAAAACACCGTTTGCCCGTTGTTGATCGGCAGGATGAAGATCACGTTATCATAGGCGTCCAGCGTTGAAAAACCACGGAAACGCCCCGCAGCAAGGAATACTGCTTTCCCGTGACAGGAAGGACACTTTCCCGCTTCACCGTGCTTGGCGTGCAGCAGATCCTCCAACGCATCCCCGCTGCCATCATGCTCACGATAGGCAAGCATCTCGGCGCCACAACGGGTGCAACGCCCCCAAACGCGGCCGCGCTCACGGCGATAAAAAACGAAATGCCGCCAAAAGGTCTTGCGCACCTTCAAAAGCTCCGAGAGCGGTACGTCGGGCATATCCCGAAAGGCCGCACCGAAGCGCTCGCGATCCTCACACTCAATTCTGATCCCGTCCATCACAACCTCCCAAGCAGGTCCTCTAATTTGAGGTCAAGCACCTTCGCTTTCGGCTTCTCGGCGCCCTTCTCCTCACGCTCAAACTCGCTCATATAGACCGTCATTTTCATCTCCACCTTAGCGCCGGGAAAATAGAAATTGACCGCACGGGCGTAAACCTCGATATCAGAGATCGCGCTGCCGCACTTTAGCATGATCTTGCCGCAACACTCGCCCAACGTCTTGTCCTGCTGTAAAACGGCGTCGGCAAATTCTGCGTTCTGCTCGCAAAAGCCGATCAGCGTGTCGCGCACGCTGTCATATACGGCAGTTGCATACTTGCTCACCGCTCCATCCTTTTGCGCCTTATCCTGTAATTTTTTGACCGCATCGATCTGTATCTGTGTCATACCTTTACTCCTCCTTGGATCATGTTGTGTAAATAAAGCACCGCGTCCGCAAGCCGGTCCACGTCGTTGGCGGCCAGCATCGCCTGGCGATAGGGCTCACACACGGGCTGCTTCACGTAAAGCCCGTAAAAGCCTGCCTGGCACTCGGTAAAGAACACATAGTCCTTGCCAAGCACCCCATTGAGCTCTACCACGGCTTCCTTAATCATCGCACGCAAGCGCTCTCTTACCCTTTCGGTCGCAGCTTTGCGCCGCATTTGCTCCTCTCGCGTCAAAATTGCCGTATTTCCGCTCATCTGTGACCACCACCCTTCCGTGTGTAGCCCCCAAGCACCCGAGTGCTGTAAATGGCAAGAATTTGTCCGTTGGGCATCTTGGCAACCTTCATACGCCATCCGTCCCACGGATAAAGCGCCGCAACCTCGGCTCGCATCTGTTCCATTGACATTTTTTCAAATCCTCCTTGATTTTTGATCGTAATTGTGCTATAATCAAGGAACAGGGTTCATCCCGTTCCCTGTCTTTGTTTTTGGAGCTTCACGTTTGCTTGCCGGCGTTGTGAAGCTCCTTTTTCTTTTTGCCGTCCCTCTCGGGCGGCTTTTCTTTTTCCAGTTTTATTTTTTGATTTTCCATTTTTCTATCGATTTTTTCCATTTTATTTTCGCATTTTCGCGTTTTTATTCCCAAAACCGCACAAAAACGCCAGAGATCGCCTCAAAGTCGCTCGACAAACTTCACCTCCGGTTTGCTCTCCCACCACTCCAATTCAGCGCGTAAGATCTTGCCATCGTGCTGAAGCTTGCCGCCGTTGCAGCAATGCCGCACGGCGTTCATGATCTCATACGCCTTGCTTTTGCTGATACCATACCGCGCCGCTACGTCGTTCACAGTCAGATAGGGCTTTTCCTGCTCCCCTTGCGCCTTCTCCAACGCCGCCGTGTATCCTTCCATATAGGCACGCATGTACCGCTCGTCGATCTGCCTTGCTACCGCTTCCATTAAAGCACCTCCTTATTTCAATAAATCCTCGACGCTGACACCAAGCGCCACCGCAATATCGCGCCCTAAAACAACACTCGGAATTTTGGAGCCCCTCTCGATCTGCTGAATCATTTGACGGCTCACACCGACCTTGTCAGCCAGCGCCTGCTGTGTCATACCACTGTCGGCGCGCAGCTTGCATACATTTTCCGCTACACTCATAACGGTCCTCCTCTCTTGACATTTTAGTTTTTTTGTGCTATTCTTAAGTTAGTTAGCAAGCACAGTTGCATTATAACCTAACAAACCTAACTTTGTCAATGTTTTTTCTGTGCAAAAAATAAAGTTTGTTAGGTTTTAACAATTTTAGTTTTTGCAGTTCGTGCATTTTGGAGGAAAATATGTTCAAAAAAATTTTCATAGACCTTTGCAATAAAAAAGGAGTGTCCCCCACACGCGCCTGTAACGAGTTGGGTTTATCTGCCGCAACCTTTTCTTGCTGGACGGACACATCCATTCCCCGCCGCGCCACCCTGCAACGTATGGCGGACTATTTCGGCGTGTCAATCAACTACTTGCTTGGCAACGAGCAGCCAAAGCCTTCTATTGCAGGTATCGCGCGTGAAGGAAAGGATAATGCTTCCCTTGATTCCGAATCGCTCGCCCAATGGGCTGCCAATGGCATCACCGTCTCGGGTGGGGATCCCGCCAACGAGCTTTGGCGCAAAATCTCACAGCTTGACGAGTTGGATCGCGTTAAGGCAGACGCCTTTGTATCGGGCCTGCTTGCCGCCGAGAAGTATCAACCGACCACGCACAAAATAAAAATAGCCGCCCGTGGCGGCGGTGTCAAAGAGATCACCGTCACGGACAGCCAGTTGCAGCAGATTATAGACTTACCCGAGGTCACTGATCTCGACGATAAGAATTGATGTATTGCGAAAAGTGGGCGTAAAGCGTTCGCTCCAGGGGGCTCGCCAAAAACTTGCCCCTTGCGTATAGGAGTTGCATCCGCTCCCACCTGTACCTTGCCGCCACAGCGCTGATATCGCACAGCGCGGCAATTTCAGCGGCAGAGGACACCCTGCACCCCCACAGTACGCAGGCAGGAGCCAGTAAGCGCGCGGCAAAGCCGTTTGCGGTCTGCTCCACGGGATCGTCGTGTGGCGAGGGCTCACGGTTGACCAGCGTGTATTTGCCCACGTGCCCGAGCAAAATGTGCCCCAGCTCGTGCGCCACCGTAAAACGCGCACGCCTTCGGCTCTGCCCGCGCCAGATGCAGATACACGGCACACCGCGCACAATGCAGCTGAAGCCGTCCCCCACATCGGGGCGCGGCTCATCGTACTGCCGCACCGCAATTCCCAGACGTCTGCAAATCTCCAGCACGTCAACGGGGAGCGCGCACACGCCCTCTCGCAGAAGGATCTCCCACGCGAGATTTCTTGATTTCTGATAATCCTTGTAATTCATAGTAAGCACCTCCGTGCCTCTATGATACTATACATCTCCCAACTTTGGGGAATGTAAATTTTACCGAATAAAAAAAGCCGCCCCTCTCGGGCGGCAGAAAGGCACAATATGAAAAAAGCTTACACAAAAAATGTTTTTTGGGCACTTTGCGCCGCTCTGTTCTTGTTTTGCTCTATTTTTTGTTTCGCGGACGGGAATCCAGCCGGCGGAATAGTGTGCCTTTCTTTCGGAACTCCAACCGCAATAGCATACGTTGTGCTCACAAAAAAAGCTATCGAAGAATGCCAAAAAGAGGAAGAAATTTCCCGTGCGGTAAACGCCCTGATGAAAGCAGAAATCGAACGAGAGTACATGCGCAAGCAAGTTTTGCTCGAAAACCTCAACGAAGAATATGCCCTCGGCCTTTACGACGGCGATATTTACGCTATCGCTCGCGCCGATGACCCGTCCGCCGCTTTGCAAAAATTCGTAAAGCCCGGGCTTCCCTCGCTCGAAGAATACCGGGAAAACTTCTCCAACCTACTGCATATCATCACGCATGGTGTTGGTCTCTCCGAAGAGGAAGCGGATGAAGCGGAAGCCGATATGCTCGAAATTAACGAAGAGTGCGGCGAAGAGGTCGTCGTAGCGTTCGCGGACGCCTGCTCCAACCTTATGTACGGTGACCTCGCATTTTTGAACGGGAAAATCAACTATCTGTTGTGTGTCACGGCTATCTTCTCCGTCTATGCCGAAAACACCGGCAACATTTTCTGGGCAAACAAAGCCAACGTGATCCGCGAAAAGCGCGGATACGGAACTCAATAAAGCAAAAAGGAGCTTATTATGGAAAACAACAATTTTGCCTTGTGTCCTAGATGCGGTCAGCCCGTCCAAACCGGCACAAAGTTTTGTCCTCATTGCGGCTGCTCTCTGGCCGAACTGTCCTCCCCCAAGTGCTGCCCTAATTGCGGCAAGATTGCCCCTCATGGAGAAAAATTCTGTTCCAGCTGTGGAACAGCATATACAGATACCACCAAAACAAAAACTCGCGGACCAATAAGTAAAGGAAGTAAAAAATGGATCATCATTTCAGGAATTTCCTTAGTACTGGTAATTGCCACCCTTCTCTTGGTTTTTCTGGTCATCATTCCCGCCCAAAAAGAAACCTATACCGTCAAAATATATACTTATTGCAAAATCAGCAATCTAAAAGAGCGAAAAAACCACAAAGCAACCCTAACCATCGAAGAAGGGGAAGTTTTGGGAGATCTTTCGCAATACAAAGAAACAACTTGGGGGACCGGTATCTATCGATCAACATTCAAAGGCTGGTATACCGATAAAGAGGGTGTCACCCCGTGGAATCCTCACACGGATAAAGTTCAATCAGATATGACCGTTTACGCCGTTTATGAGAGAGACAACTGACAGGAGATTGCCCCATGCCCTCATACGAAAAAAGCAAGTCAAGCGGCCTCTGGTCGGTCCGCTTCCGCGAGGTGTCCCCACAGGACGGAAAAACAACCAATAAGCGCCTTTCGGGCTTTAAGACGAAGAAGGACGCGCAGTACGGCTACGAGGACTACGTAGCGGCAAAAAAAGCCGCCGCAGAGCAGGTGCCGCCCGAGGAGCCGACCACCGCTCCCGCCGATATGCCCTTCTCTGTCCTCGTGGCAGAATACCTGCAATTCAAAAAATCACGCGTAAAACCCACCTCGTTCTATGACATCGAAAAAAAGATCACCCTGCGCCTGCTCCCCTTCTTCCAACGCATGAACGTGGCGGACGTCACCTCTTTTACCATTTTGGAATGGCAAAATTCCCTCTCGGAATACAGCTACGCCTACCGCAAGGATCTGATGGCGTATATGGTGTCCATCTACAATTACGCGGAAACCTATCATGATATCAAAAACGTGGCAAAAAAAGTAGATAAGCCCCGCAATCTCAATGCCAAAAAGGAGATGCAGATCTGGACGCCTGAGGAATTTTCCGCCGCGATCGCCACAGTAGAACAAGAAGGGTACGCGATGCTGTTCCGTTTTCTGTTCCTCACGGGATGCCGCAAGGGCGAGGCACTGGCGCTCACTTGGAGCGACATTGACCTGAAGCGCGGCACGGCCCACATCTGTAAGAGCGTGTCCAACAAGGTGCGCGAGGGAGGCAAATGGTACTCGATCACCACCCCGAAGAACGTCGGCAGTAACCGCACCGTGTGCCTCCCCGCCTTTTTCTGTGATATGCTCCGTACCTATAAAAAGGAGCAGGACGCTGAGCCGCAGGACTTCGTGTTTGGCGGCGAGAATCCGTTCCCGCACATCACCATAGACCGCCGATTCCACCAAGCCGCCGATGCGGCGGGCGTGAAGCGCATCCGCATCCACGACCTGCGCCACAGCTGTGCCTCGCTCCTGATCCATAAAGGCGTGTCGATCGTAGCGGTCAGCCACCACCTCGGGCACTCCAATGTCACGCAAACGCTCAATACCTATTCACACATGCTGCCGGACGATCAAACTATGATCCTAAATTCCCTTTCCTCTGTCGAAAGCGAAGTTGCCGCAGCGCACCGCCGTTCCTAATTTGTACCCACTCCGCGAATTGGATACAATATATTGTGTTTTTTGTATCATTTTTTACCATATTTCGTGGCGCGTTATAATCTCTCTCTCTCCGCCATAAAAAGAAGGCACCCAATCGGGTGCCTTTTTTGTCGTGGTGGAGAGAGAGCCCCACGAGAACTCTGCCCCACAAAGTGGGGCGAGAGTTCGGTTTCGCCGCTCAAAGATCGGCAAGCTCGCTTGCCAGGCGCAGGGCGTGCGAATTTTCGCGCAACGCGCGAATACCTCTCTCAATGCGAAATCGTGTGTGCACCCAATCGGGTGCCTTTTTTGTCGTGGCGGAGAGAGAGATTCAAGAGAACTCTGCCCCACAAGGTGGGGCGAGAGTTCGGTTTCGCCGCCCGAAGATCGGCAAGCTCGCTTGCCAGGCGCAGGGCGTGCGAATTTTCGCGCAACGCGCGAATACCTCTCTCGACGCAAAATCGTGTACGCACCAGGAAGGGTGCCTTTTTTGTTATCTTTAATTCGCACGGACGGGACGCTCACCTAAGGCTTTGCTATTCCGCCACTGCGCTCCTTACAAGGACGCCTGTCCCTAACGAAAAGCAAAACGGCGCTCCGTGCGGAGCGCCGTTTTTTTGACTTTATGGAAATTAAGCCTCGATAGCGTAAACGCTAACCTGCTTCTTATCCTTGGTCTTCTGCTCGAACTTAACCTTGCCTGCGATCAGAGCAAACAGGGTGTCGTCCTTGCCGATGCCAACATTGTTGCCGGGATGGATGGAAGTACCTCTCTGGCGAACAATGATGCTACCTGCCGTAACGGTCTGACCGTCAGCGGCCTTTACACCAAGACGCTTAGACTCGCTATCGCGGCCGTTCTTGGTAGAACCTACGCCCTTCTTGTGGGCGAAGAACTGCAAGCTGATTCTTAACATCGTTCGTATCCTCCTAAATTTTTAGATGTCCCCGTGGGACTGCGGGTTACTCAAAATCCTTATCTACGATCTTGATCTCAAAGCCGACGTCGCCGCCAAACTCGTACGTATCCTCGTGCAGGAGGGTATCCTCCAACATCAGGTAGTAGGTAAGAAATAACCCGGAAACTGCGAAGCGCACTCTCTCGTCGGCCTCAAACTGGGGCAGCGCCGAGGGGGAACGCACGGTAATCACGGTATTGTCCTCGTTGATGTCGTACTTGACGGTACCGCGGTACACGTCCTCAATAGCGTCAACGATAAACATCGTGCTGGAAGAAAGCATCGCGCAGAAGGGATCCTCTCCCCAATCGCCGTAGCCAACATGGCCCTTTTCTTCAAACCCGTAAAAGATTCCGTCGCTTCTGAAAAATGTGATGGTTGTCATCTGAAATTAGCCCTCGATCGCAGTGATCTGAAGCTTGGTGTAAGGCTGTCTGTGGCCGATCTTCTTCTTCTCGTTCTTCTTAGCCTTGTACTTGAAGACGTAGATCTTCTTTGCCTTAGCCTGACGAACTACGGTAGCAACGACCTTTGCACCCTCAACGTTGGGAGTACCAACTTTCAGAACGCCGTCCTTGGACAGAGCCTTGACGCTGTCGAACTCAACAGTTGCGCCAACCTCGACATCGAGTTTCTCGACGAAAATGATTTCGCCTTCGTTGACCTTGTACTGCTTTCCGCCGGTTTCGATAATAGCAAACACGAAAAGCACCTCTCTTTCTTTTATAGACTCGCTGACATGCGGGCGGTAACTGCACCGAAATGCACCTACACTTAAAAAAGCCCTTTTCAAGCGGCAAATTATTATAACACGAGCGTATCGCGCTTGTCAATACTTTTTTGGAAATTTGCTGAAATATTTTTCTTTATATTATATAAAAGAGAAAAAAGCCCCGAAAGCGGGGCTTTTTCTTTATTCCTTGACCTTGGCCGCTTCCCTTTCCTTGGTGCGTTTGTCCTTGATATACCAAGGCAGATACGCCAGCGCGTACATCAAGGTAATCACAGCAACCATCACCACAAGGCGGACAAGGAAATTGGGGGGCAGAATATCCAGGATCGAAGGGGTATCCTCCGGTCTTGCCATGTACAGATAATTGGCACCGGGGCCGATCAGGCGGTTTGCGAAAAACGCGATCACGGCAAGCACGGCAAACCAGGCATAGGACCTGATCGCCGACTTGATCGTCGGACGCAGCTTGCACACGAAGATCGTGTAGAAGATCGCAATATAGCCAATGGTATGCTCGGTCCAGAACTGATAGTAACGGAAGCGCGTCGGTCCCGTATAAGTAATGACCGTGGGGGTAAGCAGCGCAAATACCGTGCCGGAAAACAGCCAGAAATACACGATATCAAAAAGCGACTGCGACTTGGTTACGATCATATAGCTACCCAGGATCACGGCCCAGCCGCACACGGTGATCGGCAGGTGATCCACAGGGTTGGGCTGCAAGGACGGCACGCCGACCAAGCGCCAGAAATAGGACATTTCGCAAATGATCATCACAAGCGCGATGGCAAGGCGCAGCGTTTTCTCGTGCTTCCACGCGCGGATCCTGTCCTGATAACGGTAGATCAGATACACGATACCGGCGGCCAAAATAAGAGGCAGAAAGTGCGCAAGGGTGAAGTTAGTGAACTCCTTCGTTTCGCCCACCGCGAAAAAATACTCAAAAAATCTTTTCATTGCATCCATAGGTCATTCCCCCGGCAGATGCCCCGCGCGCACCGCAACGGCACGGACGGGGCACGTCATATTATTCTTTATTCTGCGTCAGTTGCTTCCTCGTCAGCTACGGGTGCTTCCTCTTCGCAGCAATCGCACTCGCAATCACACTCGGCCTCAGTGTCAGCTTCCTCTGCTGCGGGCTTTGCCTTGCGCGCCTCCTTGGCGGCCTTGATGCTTTCCAGCTCGTCAAACATGGCGTCGATCTTGGCGATGACCTCCATCACCTCTTGTTCCAGATCCTCGCCGGTATGCTGTGCGCGATAGGTAAGACGGCCGAGGTTCTCGTATTGCTCGTCAATACGGATCTCCAAGCCCTTGGCGCGTACGGAATCGGCAGCATTGTCGCAGGTATCCTCTACCTTTGCGCCGAACTTTTTAAAGCCGTTGCCAACCTTGGCAAAAAAACGATTCATTTTGGACATAACAGTTCTCCTTTCTCCGCGCTATTTCAAATAGCGTTATATTATAAGTATAGCGCAAAGCGACAAAAAAGTAAAGCGTTTTGCATAAAAAAGTTACGCGCGGAAAAAATAGGGGTGGAGGTGTATGCTATGAATATGGATAAAAAAACCTATGCACGCTACGTTCAGGCCCGCGCACCGCGCTCGCCGCTTTTTCAAAACTGCTTGCACGCCTTCTTGGTGGGCGGGGGGATCTGCCTTTTTGCAGAGGGGATCATTCAGCTGTTCACCCGCACCCTTGCCATGACAAGGGACACGGCGGGCACTTGGGCGGCGATCATTCTGATCCTGATCGCCGTTGTGCTGACGGCAATCGGCGTATTTGACAAGATCGCCAAGTTTGCAGGAGGTGGAACGCTGGTGCCGATCACGGGCTTTGCCAACGCGGTGGCCTCCCCTGCCATTGATGCCCGCGCAGAGGGATTTGTGCTTGGCGTGGGTGCCAAGATCTTTACCGTAGCAGGCCCTGTGCTGCTGTACGGCACGGCGGCGGGGACGTTATACGGCGTGATTTACTGGATCTGCACACTTTTCGTGCGCTGATTTTTCCAAAACCGCAAATTTTCTCTTGACACGGGGGCGCTCCTATGCTATAATATACGGGTGGCAGAAAATCCCTGCCATTTCAAATAGCATTGGGCTGTCGCCAAGCGGTAAGGCACCAGACTTTGACTCTGGCATTTTCGCTGGTTCGAATCCAGCCAGCCCAGCCAACAAAATCCCTCACCCCGTTTTCGGGGTGAGGGATTTTGCTTTACTTGGCGGGCTTGGCTGCTTGATTCGAACAAGGCACTTGCAAAGCAAGTGCG
>JAZQWF010000008.1:0-7899 GCA_045632185.1 Eubacteriales bacterium | reverse complement strand
CATTCTCTACCGCTGTGCTTGCCGGCGAGAGTGCCGCGATCGCGCTGCTCTCGGAGGAAATTTGAAATTAGCCCCGTAACGGGGAGAGAAAAGCGGGTTTTCGCTTTGGAAGGAGTTATGATGCAAATTGCGATTGATGGGCCCAGCGGGGCAGGAAAAAGCACGATCGCCAAGGCGGTGGCGGCGAAGCTTGGCATAGTTTACGTAGACACGGGTGCGCTTTACCGCACCGTGGGCTATTACGTCAGAAGCCAAGGTGTGACAAGAGAAGACAAGGAGGGCATCGAAAAATGCCTGCCCTTTATCAAGATCGAGGTGCGCTATGAAAACGGTGCGCAGCACGTGTATCTCAACGGCGAGGATCTGGGCGATAAGATCCGCGAGCCCGAGATCTCGATGTACGCCTCCGCCGTATCCGCTGTGCCCGCCGTGCGTGCATTTTTGCTGGATACGCAGCGCGATATTGCCGCACACAACAGTGTGATCATGGACGGCCGTGATATCGGCACGGTGATCCTGCCTGATGCCGAGGTCAAGATCTTTATGTTTGCCTCTGTGCAGGCACGCGCCAAGCGCCGCACGTTGGAGCTGGCACAAAAGGGAATTGACGCGAAGTACGAGGACGTGCTGCGCGAAATGGAGGAGCGCGACCGCAACGACCGCGAGCGTGAGGTAGCACCCGCAGTGGCAGCCGATGATGCGATCCTGCTGGACAACTCGGATATGACGCCCGAGGAAAACGTGAAGGCCGTATTGGAGATCGTGCGCCGTGTGCAGGAGGCAAGCGTATGAAAAGCGTGTTTTATGTGATCATTCGCTTTCTTTTGTACTGGCCCGCAAAGCTGATCTTCCGCATCCGTGTGCGTGGCAGAAAGAACGAGCCGAAGCGTGCAGACGGCCCGTATCTGGTCTGTGCCAATCACCAGACCGTGCTGGACGTGATCTTTTTGTGCGTAGCGCTGCGTCGCCAGCAGCCGCACTTTATGGCAAAGGAAGGGCTTTTCCGCGTGCCCGTTCTGCGTCGCCTTGTCAAGTGGCTGGGTGCGTTCCCCGTGTCCCGCGGCCGCAGTGACGTGGGCGCGATCAAGCACACGTTGAAGCTACTGGAAACGAAGCGCTCCGTCGGTATGTTCCCGCAGGGAACGCGCTGTGCGGAAAAGGAGCTGCGCGAATGTCCCGTAAAGACGGGCGTCGGCTTGATCGCCGCGCGCTCCGGTGTGCAGATCCTGCCCGTGTATATCGATATGAAAAATCACAAGTGGAAGTTCTTCCGCCGCGTGACGGTGGTGATCGGCGAGCCAATCTCCGCAGAGCAGCTGGCCTATAACGAGGAGGCGTCCGGCGAGTATGCCCGTATGGCGAATATGGTCTATGACCGTATCTGCACGTTGGAGGAAAACTTGAAATGCCCGAAGCAATAATTGCCCGCAACGCGGGATTTTGTCCCGGCGTGCGTGCCGCCACCGAGCGCCTGCACAGAAGAATTCAGACACGTGCTGCGGGGGAGCGCATCTTTACGCTGGGTCACCTGATCCACAACGAGGATTATAACGCTTCGCTTTTGGAAAAAGGCGTGCGCGTCATTGAGGCGTGCGAGCTGGAAGCGCTGGCGCGTGAGGCGCGTGCGGACGCGCCGGTGACCGTGTTTATCCGTGCGCACGGCATCACGGTGCAGACACGCGCTTTGCTGGAAAGCTTGAAAATGCAAAATCCGCATTTCGATTTTGTGGATTGCACCTGTGTTTTTGTGGAGAAGATCCACCGTATTGCAAGCGAGAAAAATGACGAGAAGGAGCGGGTCGTATTCCTTTGCCTTGGCAGCGCCAAGCACCCGGAGGTAGAGGGTTTTATGAGCTGCTTTGAGGGAGAGAAGCACGTTTTCGCCACCGCCGAGGCGCTGCAAGCCGCTTTGGAGGGGGAAAAATGCCTTGATTTTTCGTCAAAAACGCCCGTAATGGTGGCACAAACGACACAAAAATTAACAGAATGGAAAAATTCACAAAAAGTTTTGCGAAATCACTTTACAAAAGCTTTAATTTTTGATACAATATGTAATGTTACGCATCTGCGACAAACCGAAGCCGCAGCCCTTGCATCAGAGTGTGACGGAATGATCGTGATCGGCGGAAAGGAAAGCTCGAACACCGCGAAGCTTTTTGAGATCTGCCGTGCGCATTGCCCGGATACGCTTTGGATCACAGGGTGGTCGGATCTTGCGCTTGTACAGACGTATGTAAAGACCCATCGCAAAGTGGGTATCGCTGCCGGAGCATCTACTCCGTCAGACATCATTGAGGAGGTACATAAAACAATGAGCGAAAAGAACTTTGCAGAATTATTTGAAGAGACTGAGGTCAAAATTTATAAAGCAGGAGCAATCGTCACCGGTATCGTTACCCACGTTTCTGATACTGAGCTGGAACTCGATCTTGGCACTGGCCAGACCGGTTACATCAAGGCTGAAAAAGTCAGCGACGACACTTCTGTGAAGCTGACCGAGGCCTACAAGATCGGCGACACCATCGAGGCAAAGGTTATCCGCAACAGCGATGTTGACGGCGTGATCGAGCTTGACAAGCGTCGCGTTGACTCCGGCAAGAACTGGGGTAAGATCGTTGCCGCTAAGGAAGAGGGCACCGTGCTTGAAGCAGAGGTGTCTGACGTTGTAAAGGGCGGCGTGATCGTGTTCGTGAACGGCACTCGCGTGTTCATTCCCGCATCTCAGACCGGTGTTCCCAAGGACGGCGATCTGGCTCCCTTGAAGGGCACTACCGTGAAGTTCAAGGTCATCGAGACCAAGGACCAGGGCAACAAGGCCATCGGCTCTATCCGTGCCGTTGCTCGTGAAGAGCGCCGTGCTGTTGAGGACGCATTCTGGGGCAGCATCGAAGAGGGTAAGGTCTACACCGGTGTGGTGAAGAGCATGACCAGCTACGGTGCATTCGTAGATCTCGGCGGCGTGGACGGCATGGTTCACACCAGCGAGCTTTCCTGGAAGCACATCAAGAACCCCGCTGAGGTCGTTTCCGTTGGCGAGACCCTCACCGTGTTCGTGAAGTCCTTCGACCGCGAGAAGAAGCGCATCTCTCTTGGCTACAAGACCGAGGAGAGCAACCCCTGGGTGATCTTCACCAACCAGTATCAGGTCGGTGACGTTGTACCCGTTAAGATCGTCAACATGATGGCATTCGGCGCATTCGCTGAGATCATCGACGGTGTAGACGGTCTGATCCACATCTCTCAGATCGCCATGGCCCGCATCGGCAAGCCCGCTGACGTGTTGGAGATCGGCCAGAGCGTGGACGCTAAGATCATCGAGATCGACAACGACAAGCAGAAGGTCAGCCTTTCCATTCGTGCCCTTCTTGAAGAAGTAGCTGCCGCTGAGGCCGCTATGCCTGAGGAAGCTGCCGCTGACGAAGAGTAATTTCTGCTCAAAATACGGGGTTGCCGCAAAAAAGCGCGCAGCCCCGTATATTTTTTGTGAAAAAGTGCAAAAGATTTTGAAAAATATGTTGACACTGTTGGTGATTTATGCTATAATAACATAGGAATATAGGGATAACTCTATACTTTTATCCAAAAGGAGGGCCTAATATTGGAAATTGCCATCATTGCCGCTGATGTAAAAAAGGAGATCATGGCGCAATTTTGCATTGCGTACTGTGGAATTTTGAGCAAGCACAACCTTTGTGCCACCAGTATTACCGCCAAGTACATCTCGGATGCAACGGGCCTTAAAATCGAGCGCCTGCTTACCGGAGATCAGGGCGGCGAGCAGCAGATCACCACGCGCGTAGCGTATGACGAGATCGACGTGTTGCTTTGCTTCCGTGACACGCGTGCGGGCAAGCCCGTCAACCCTATTGAGGAAGAGCTTTTGCTTACCTGCGATCGCTATAACATTCCCGTGGCGACCAACATCGCAACGGCGGAGGTTCTGATCACCGCCCTGGAACGCGGCGATCTGGATTGGCGCGAATTCGTCAATCCCATCAGCGATTACAATCGCAAGAAAAGACAGTAACCACGAAGTGGTCGGAATACGCCCGCGGAGAGATCCTGCCCAGAGAGAAAGCGCACGGCTGAAACGCTTTTCAGGAGAGCCCGCCCCGGTACCGCCCGACTGCCAGTACGAATAACCTTTGAGTGAAACACTCGGGTGGAACCGTGCGGATCATCCACACCCCGAGGGCGCTTTTTGCCGCCCTCGGGGTGTGTTTTTTGTAAATTATCATAAGGAGAGATCTATTATGTTTCAAGTAAAATTTGCCGACAAGGAAATGTCCTTTGACGCCCCCCTTTCCGTGTTTGAGGCGGCTGCTGCCGCCGAGCTTGTGTCCCGCGCACATCTTGCCGCTCTTGTGAACAGCGAGCTGGTGGGTATGACGCATGTGCTGGACAAGGATTGCAGCGTTCAGCTGCTTACCTTTGCCGACGAGCTTGGCAAGAAGGTGTTCCGTCACAGTGCAGCACACGTGATGGCGCAGGCCGTGAAGCGCCTGTTCCCCGCAGCAAAGCTGACCATCGGTCCTGCGATCGAGGAGGGCTTCTACTACGACTTTGACAGCGAGGTGGCCTTTGGCCCCGAGCAGCTTGCCGCCATTGAGGGCGAGATGAAGAAGATCGTAAAGGAAAATCACAAGATCGAGCGCTTTGAGCTTCCCCGTGCAGAGGCGATCGCCTTTATGCAGGAGAAGGAAGAGCCCTACAAGGTGCAGCTGATCGAGGAGCTGCCCGCAGACGCTGTCATCAGCTTCTACAAGCAGGGTGAGTTCACCGACCTTTGCGCAGGCCCGCACCTGTTCTCTACGGGTGCGATCAAGGCGTTCAAGCTGACCCAGTGCACCGGTGCTTACTGGAAGGGCGATCAGAAGAACAAGATGTTGCAGCGCGTGTATGGCGTGGCATTCCCCACGAAGGACGAGCTGAAAGCACATATGGAGCAGTTGGAGGAGGCGCGCAAGCGCGACCACAACAAGCTTGGCCGTGAGCTGGAATATTTCACCACCGTAGAGGAGATCGGTCAGGGTCTGCCCATTCTTCTGCCCAAGGGCTCTCGCGTCATTCAGACGTTGCAGCGCTGGGTGGAGGACGAGGAGCAGAAGCGCGGCTTTCTGCTGACCAAGACGCCCTTGATGGCAAAGCGTGAGCTTTTCAAGATCTCCGGTCACTGGGATCACTACCGTGACGGTATGTTCATCATGGGCGATCCCGACGATTACAGCAAGGAATGCTTTGCGCTGCGTCCCATGACCTGTCCCTTTCAGTATCAGGTATTTCTGAACAAGATGCGCTCCTATCGCGAGCTTCCTATGCGCCTTGGCGAGACCTCTACGCTGTTCCGTAACGAGGATAGCGGCGAGATGCACGGTCTTATCCGCGTGCGTCAGTTCACGATTTCCGAGGGCCACTTGGTGCTTCGCCCCGAGCAGCTGGAAGAAGAATTCCGCGGTTGCTTGGAGCTTGCCAAGTACATTCTTGATACGGTTGGTATGCTGGAAAACTGCACCTTCCGCTTCTCGCAGTGGGATCCTGCCCGTGCCGGTATCAAGTACGAGGGCACGCCCGAGCAGTGGGAAGAGGCGCAGCGCGTGATGGGTAACATTCTGGATAACCTGGGCGTACAGTACAGCATCGGCATTGACGAGGCTGCCTTCTACGGTCCCAAGCTGGACATCCAGTACAAGAACGTGTTCGGCAAAGAGGACACCATCGTTACCATTCAGATCGACATGCTGCTTGCCGAGAAGTTCGGCATGGAGTACGTGGACAGCGACGGCCAGATGAAGCGTCCCTATATCATTCACCGCACCTCGCTTGGCTGCTACGAGCGTACGCTTGCATACCTCATTGAGCGCTACGCAGGCGCACTGCCCACCTGGATGGCTCCCGTGCAGGTCAAGATCCTGCCCATCGGTGACGAGCATATCGACTACGCTTATGACATCAAGAAGTCCTTGGAGGCACAGGGTGTGCGCGTAGAGGTGGACGACCGCAACGAGACCATCGGTAAGAAGATCCGCAACGCGCAGCTGGAAAAGCTGCCCTATATGCTGGTTATCGGTGACAACGAGATGAACGATAAGACCGTGGCTGTGCGCTCCCGTAAGGACGGCGACAAGGGCGTGCAGAGCGTTGACGCGTTCAAGGCCGATATCCTTGCCGAGATCGCTGAAAAGAGAAGATAAGAAAAGAGTGGGGGAAACTTTTGTAAAAGTTTCCCCCACACCCCTTTCAAAATCCTTTGTGAAAAGGAGATGGCACATAGCCGCTTTGTTTGCGCAAAATCTCTTGACAAAATATCGCTCTTATGCTATACTATACGGGTAAAGACGTTGACCAAGAATAGTAAGTAAGTTTTCTTTGCGCAGAGAGCCGTCGGTTGGTGTAAGACGGTGAAAGGGACTTGCCGAATACCCTTGCGAGTTGCGCCCCGAAAGCCACGTGGCAAGTAGGCGGCGACGGTGTCGCCCCTTATGCGAGATCGGCATGATCTGTGCCGTGTGAGGCCGTTTAATCGGCGAATAGAGGTGGTACCGCGATCCGTCGCCCTCTTGCGTTTTGCAAGGGCGATTTTTTTGTTTTCCACCCGAAATTACGTATATCATCAAAGGAGAAATATTATGAAGATCTATGAAGAATTGATCGCGCGCGGCCTGATCGCGCAGGTCACCAACGAGGACGAGATCCGCTCGATGATCAACGAGGGCAAGGCAACCTTCTACATCGGCTTTGACCCCACGGCAGACAGCTTGCACGTCGGCCACTTTATGGCGCTGTGCCTGATGAAGAGATTGCAGATGGCGGGCAACAAGCCCGTGGTGCTGATCGGCGGCGGTACCGCTATGGTTGGCGATCCCTCCGGCCGTACCGATATGCGCCAGATGATGACCACCGAAACCATCGCACACAACGTAGAGTGCTTCAAGAAGCAGATGTCCCGCTTCATCGACTTTGGCGAGGGCAAGGCGATCCTTGTCAACAACGCCGACTGGCTGATGGACCTGAACTACGTGGACGTGCTGCGTGAGGTTGGCGCTTGCTTCTCTGTCAACAAGATGCTTTCCGCAGAGTGCTATAAGCAGAGAATGGAGAAGGGACTTTCCTTCTTGGAATTCAACTATATGATCATGCAGTCCTACGACTTCTATCACCTGTTCAAGGAGTACGGCTGCAATATGCAGTTCGGCGGTGACGACCAGTGGTCCAACATGCTGGGCGGTACCGAGCTGATCCGCAAGAAGCTGCAAAAGGACGCACACGCTATGACCATCACCCTCTTGCTCAACTCTGAGGGCAAGAAGATGGGCAAGACGCAGTCCGGCGCCGTTTGGCTTGACCCCAACAAGACCACGCCTTACGAGTTCTATCAGTACTGGCGTAACGTGGGTGACGCAGACGTGCTGAAATGCATCCGTATGCTGACCTTCCTGCCCATTGAGCAGATCGAACAGATGAAGGATTGGAAGGATCAGCAGCTCAACAGAGCCAAGGAGATCCTGGCATACGAGCTGACGGCCCTTGTTCACGGCGAAGAGGAGGCCAAGAAGGCCGAGGCCGCTGCAAAGGCACTGTTCGGTGCAGGCGGCGGTGAGGACGCCCCCGTGGCTGAGCTTTCCGCAGAGGATTTCGTAGACGGCGCGATCGACGTGCTGACCCTGTTTGCAAAGAGCGGTCTTTGCGCCTCTAAGTCTGAGGCACGCCGTACCGTTGAGCAGGGCGGTGCTACCGTTGGCGGCGACAAAGTCACCGACATCAAGAAGACCTACACCGTGGCTGATTTTGCGGACGGCCTTTTGCTCAAACGCGGCAAGAAGAACTTCCGCCGTGTCGTGGTAAAGTAATCAAAAAAGCACCCCGTATAGGGGAAATTGCTCCCGCGCGAGTTTTCGCGCG
>JAZQWF010000007.1:0-47110 GCA_045632185.1 Eubacteriales bacterium | reverse complement strand
GCTGGGAATGGGTAAAGGGGCCTTGGCCCTGGGAGCCCGACGCCAACTGAGGAGGTGCGAGTATGTGGATCTATGACAAAAAACTGCAATTTCCCGTGAAGATCAAGAACCCCAACCCCAAGCTGGCACAGGTCATCATCTCGCAGCTGGGTGGTCCTGACGGGGAGCTTGCCGCCTCGATGCGCTATTTGCATCAGCGTTATGCAATGCCCTATGACGAGATCAAGGGCATCTTAACCGATGTCGGCACGGAGGAGCTCGCCCACCTCGAAATGGTGGCAGCGATCCTGCACCAGCTGACGCGCAACCTCAGTGAGGAGGAGATCAAAAATAGCCCGTTTGCCACCTATTTTGTGGACCACACCACGGGTGTGTACCCCGTGGCGGCAGCCGGTGTCCCCTTTGATATGAAGTACGTCGGCGTGAAGGGTGACGTGATCACCGACCTTAACGAGGACCTCGCCGCCGAGCAAAAGGCGCGCACGACCTACGACAATATCCTGCGCCTTGCGGACGATCCCGACGTGCGCGAGCCGATCAAATTTCTGCGCCAGCGCGAGCTGGTGCATTATCAGCGCTTCGGCGATGCCTTGCGCATCGCGCAGGACAAGATGGACAGCAAGAACTTTTACGCCTATAACCCTGCATTCGATAAGGTGAGTGGCGTGTTCCGCAAAGGCAAATAAGTGCCGTAACGGTATAAAAAAACACCGAGGTTATCCTCGGTGTTTTTTGTTATTTTTTCTCGGCCAAGTGCATAAATTCAAGACCCATCAGGATCTCGCCCATCGTCCAGCCCGTTTCCACGCAACAGGGCGCCCAGCCCACGTCGTGGGGAACACCGTGGCTTTCCCAATGCTTGATATCAAACGCGCGTGTCCACGCGCCGTCAAGCAGGGGATCCTCACTATGGATCTGGCAGGACAAAAGGAAGGAGGCGATCTCGCACCAAAGCGCGCGGAATTTCTCCTCGCCTGTGGTCAGATACGCGTGCGCAAATGCCAGCGGCAGCCAGTTGTTGGAATACAGCAGGTCAACCACGGGGTCACCGTTGTTGGCAAGCAGGGCACATTCGCCCGTGTGGTTGCGTGCGCACTTGGCCTGATAGCCCGTGTCCCATTCGGTATACGCACCACATTCCTGCTTGCGCAGGGTGAGGCTTTCCAATACCGTTTGCAGCCATTTTTGATATTTTTCTTTTTTTGTGACCTCAAAAAGCACGGAAAGAGCTAATAGCAAGCGGCAATTTTCCTCGGTCTCGCTCGTTTCACGCAGGGTGTTCGGATAGGTCGCCATAATGGCAGAAAGGCCCTTTTCCGCAACCTCCAAAAAGCGCTGATCCGCACCGGCGCGATAAGCCAGCGCCAGTACCGCCATATAAAAGGCGTTATGGTGTGCGCAGGGAATGCCAACGCCCGGCTTTTTCAGCTTTTCGCGCTCGGCGTCGTCCAAGCGGAACCAGTCGGTGCGCGATACGCGCAGACCGTCCTCGCCCGTGGTGTCCATCAGATAGACAAGCCCCTCTTTGATCTGTTCAAAGTAGGGCACCTCGCCGTCTATATACTGTTGCAGCAAAAGCGGCAGTACCGCGCGTGCCACGTCGTCCTGATAGCAGGTTTCCCATGCGACCTCGCTCCAACGGATCATGCCCTTGTGCGGGCCGTCCTTTTCCTGCATCCAATCAAAGCAGAATTTGAAAAGATCGTCCGCGATCTGTTTGCTTGCCTTGTTGCCGCGCAGAAGCGCGTCGAAAAGGAAAGCGCCGCCCGTTTCTGCGGTGCAGTCAGTGCGGATATCCTCGCGGCGGATCTGCGTTCCGTCTATGGCTTTGATATGATGCGCAAAGCCCTCGTGTGCGCCCTCCTTGCCGCCGTTTTTCAACATCTTTGCGCGGTGGAACCAGTCCAACGCCCTTGTGACGGCAGCGTCTGTGTCCGCAGCACCGCAAACACGCTGTTTTTTATAGGTGCATACGGGTTTTTCGTATACGGGTGCGACTTTTTCGCCCGCAAGGAAGGAAAGAATAGCGGCGATCAGCGCCTCAAAATAGCTGCGCGGCGCAAGGCGTGCGCGGCGGAAGTTGCAAAGTCGGAACGAGCACATCAGCGTGTTGTCCGACAGCCACCAAAGTGCCCAAACGCCCTTTTCCAGCTCCTCCTTGCTCATGTCGATCTGATCGTGCGCGCAGATGTGGTTGTGAACGGTCAGGATCGGGGCTTTGGCGTGGTTGCGGAAGGCATAGATGATGCAATCGTTGTTGTGGTCGTCCAGCACCGCACCCGCGGGCAGGTTTTCTGCGGGGAAATCAGTGGGATCAAAGACCATGCGGTGATGCGTGGTCTGCACCAAGCCGTTATCGACGCAGCCCCCCAGCGCTTCCGCAAATTCTGCGAATACGGGCTTGCCCGCAGCACGGAATTTTTCAATGCAGTCACGCACGGGCGAGGGGTAGGTAAGCGGGTGCTCGCGGTTGCCACAAAGCAGGCAAAGCGCGTCAAAATCCGCCCCGTCAAAGGGGATATTGGGCGCGCGAAGCTTGCTGCCCTTGCAATTTTTCAAAATAAGATCCGAAAGGTCGCTCGGCTTTTCGGAAAGGATCAATATACGGTTCATAAGCACCTCTTAAAGCTTGACGGTTTCGCCCGTGTGACGGGATCTTTCAGCCGCAAAGCCGATATAGTGGCTTTGCATGGATACTGCAAGGGTGGTGATGTTGGGATCCTTCTCGCCGTTCAGGTGATTGATGATAGAGCGCAGCAGATGATAGTCGCCGCCGCCGTGATAGCCGCTGAGGGCGTTGATCTGCTCGTTCAAGTCAAGGTCGTAGCTCTCGCCGCCGAAGATGCGGCAATGCAACACGTTTTCCATCATGTTGCCGTAAATCTCACCCTTCTCGCCGTGCAAATGGATCTCGCGATAGCATTTGTCGGAGAAGGCGGTCATCGTCAGGTGTGCGGTCGTGCCGCTCTCAAATTGCATGTTCACCACCTGATGGTCCACCACGTCGTTGTCCAGCTTGAAGGCGCAGATACCCCAGCGGGAAGTTTCCAGCTCCTTCGCCATCGTTTCCGCGGTGGCGTTTGGCATCACCACGTGGCAGGCCCAGTTCGGCTTGCCGCGCTCAATGATCTTTTGCACGTAGTGCTTTTTCGCGCTGTACGCGCATGTGTCCTGCAAGTCGCAGAACATGCAGCGCTCACCCGCGCCCTCGGGGGCGTTTTCGGGGGTGAAATAGCGCAGCGAGCCAAAGGAGCTGACGGCGGTGCATTTTTCGTTCACGAACCAGGTGATCAGGTCAAGATCGTGGCAGCATTTGGAGATGATCATCGGCGTGGCGAGATCCTCGCGGCGTGTGTTACCGCGCACGTAGCTGTGCGCCTGATGCTCATAACCCACGTTTTCGGTCAGGTTGATGGTGGACACGCGGCCGTACTTGCCGCTGTCCAGCTCCTTTTTCAGTACCGAGAAAAAGGGCGCGTAGCGCAGCACGTGGCACACAAACACCTTTCTGCCAAGGCGCGCGGCGCACGTCTCGATCTCGCGGCACTCCTTGGCGGAGCGCGCGATCGGCTTTTCCAGGATCAGGTCGTAGCCAAGCTCCATGGCGTGCAGCGCTTGGTTCAAATGGAAGCGATCCCAGCTGGCGATGATCAGGAGGTCGGCAAGCCTGCCTGCGGCAAAAAACGCGTCCTCGTCTGTGTAAAGGGCGCTTTGGTCCAGATGGCAAAGGGCGGCCGCGTTTTGCAGCTTTTCCTTACTCGTGTCGCAGACGGCAACCACCTTTTCTCCCATTTCCGCAAGGATCGCGGCGTAGGTCATGCCGCGGTTTCCGTAACCGATCAAGGCAAAATCAGGCATATGAGATACCTCCCGGAAGTGATGCTTTCATTATAGCACACGGGGCGTGTGCGGTCAATGACAGATTTGCTTTAAAACATTACGATTTCGCGCGTTGCTTTTTGCGCATTTTCAGCCAGTTACAAAAGCTGTAAAGGTCGTTTACAAGAAAGACGGAAAAGCAGATCACCATCGAGAAATACGCGGGCTCGCGCACCGCGACCATCGTCCACATCGTGATCAGCACCACGTCGTTCACGGCGTAGGCAAGCGCGAAATAAGGGGTGCGCAAAAAGGTGAGGGACGCCGCGAAAAAGCTGGTAGTAACAGAGAGGGTGCTGATGGCAAGGTTCTGCGTGCCAAGCGCGCCGAGCAGGAAGTAAAGCGCCACGCTGACAGCACCGCTGGCGGGCAGAAGAACGGCCAGATGCAGGGGGCGCAGGGAATTGATCTTTACCTCGTTGCTTTGCTCGTAAGGGTGGCGGAACCACGCGATAAGCGAGATCACCGCCATCGGTAAGGTCATGCAAAGATAGGTGATCATCTCGCCGAAATAGCGTTGCTCAAAGGATACGATGCCGTACATCGTGGCAAAGATCACGATCAGGATCTGCCCCTGCCACGCGCCCTTGGCAATAAAGATCAGGGACGTGACGCCCAGCAGCGAGGCGATCAGACTAAGCAGATGAAAATCGGGGGAAAGCAGCGTGCAGACAAGCACCCCTGCAAGTGAGAAGGCCCACAGGCACCATTCAAACGGCGTCAGCGAGGCCAGCAGTTTTTTCAAATTCATAAAGCTCCTATAAAAAAGCACCCGTATGAACACTTTTGTGCAATACGGGTGCCTGTAATGTTCAGTTACAGTATAGCAAAACGATGGGGTAATGTCAAGGGTTTACGCCAAAAGCCAATCCAGATCAAAGGTGCAAAGATGGCATTTTGCGCCCCAGTCCTCCTCGTAAAGCAGATAGATGCGCTCGGCGCTCTCGGCGTTGATCTCCACGTAGCCGCCGCGCGTGTCGTCAATGCACTTGGAGGCAAACCACGTTCTGCCTCCGTCACGGCTGGCATGCAGAGTGACGTGATCGCGTGCCTCGGGATTTGCGCAGTTGGCAAACAGCAGGATCTGCTCGCCGTTTTTATCATTTACCGTGGTGAGCGAACCGAAGCAGCGCGCATCGGGCAGGGCATAGTCCGGCTCGATATCCTGCCAAGCGCTGGCGCCGTCCGCGCTGTATGCGCGTGCGCGATAGCTTGCCTGCGAGCGAATGTTCAGGTAAACGCGTCCGCTTGCAAGCTCTGCCGCGGCGGTTTCGTTGGGGGAAACGACCGTGGCGCTTGTCCAGATCCACTCGCCAAGCGTCCAGCTCTCGCCGCAATCGTCGCTGAAAAGGGTCGTAACTACGGAGGGGCCGTGCTTGCGGGTGGGCTGATTGTAGCATTTCGGCACCAGCCATACCGGCACCAGCATTCTGCCGTTTTTCAGCGTGATGCCGTGACCGGGGCCAAGCGCAAAGCAAGTGCGCTTGTCGGGGGCGGTGAAGGGAGTGATATCGACCGTGTCACTCCACGTAAGACCGTCGTCGTCCGAGAAGCGGCGCAATACGCGCCCACCGTTCGTGGCATAATCCTCGCAATAAAGAAGGTGGATGCGGCCGTTCTGATCCTGCATCATCACAGGATTGTTGACTGTGGGGTGTGCCTCGGTTCCCGCGGCGAGAGGGAAAAAGTCGGAAAAGCTTTTGCCCCCGTCCGTCGAGCGTTGGCAAAGCACGTCCATCAGCGCCCAGTCCTCGGCCGTGCGGCGCGCCTCGTTATAGGCAAGCAGCGTGCCCGCTTGCGTGATGAAAAGGCCGGGAATGCGGTGCTTTTCGTATTGCTCGCCACCGCACCACAGCTCTTTTGCTTCAAAATATGCACGCATACCGCATCAAAGCAGAGGCATCACGCGCTCGGCGATCTCTTTCTTGCCCTCCTCGCTGATGGGAGCAAAGGGACGGCGGCAATTACCGAAGGCAAGGCCCTTTTGGTTGAGGACCTCCTTCTCTGCGGCCATAACGCCGTGCTTGATGAAGATGTTGATGATAAAGTTGACCTCGCGCTGGATCTCCTGCGCCTCGGCGATCTTGCCCTCGCGGAAGAGCTTCTCGATCTTCACGTACTTGTCGACCATGCAGTTGTAGGTCGAGCCGATACCGCCGTCAGCGCCCATCGAAAGGCCGGCAAGGAAGGTCTCGTCATAGCCGTTGTAGATGACCTTGCTCGGGAACGCGGTTTTGAGCTGCTCCATCAGGAAATAGTCGTTGGCGGTGTACTTGACGCCCGCAAAGCGGTCGTCGGTAAGGAATGCCTCAAAGGCGGCGGCACCCAGCGCCACGCCGGAGAAGGCGGGGATGTGGTACACGATCATCGGCAGCGACACCTCGTTTACGATGTCAAAATAGTAATTTTTGATCTCGTTTGCACCGAACTTGTAGTAGAAGGGTGCCACGGAGGAGATCGCATCGTAGCCGAGCTTTTCGCAAAGCTTGGCGTACCCGATCGCCTGATCGGTAGAAATGGCGCCGATCTGCGCAAGCAGGGTGCATTTGCCCTTGGCCTCGGCGGCGACCAGCTCGTAGATGTACTTGCGCTCCGCCTCGGTGAGGAGGAAGGACTCGGCCGTGGAGCCGTTGACGTAGAAGCCCGTCGCACCTGCGGCGATGTTCTGATGGATATGATCGATCAGCGCGTTTTCGTTGATCTTGCCGTTCTGATCAAAGGGAGTAAGCAGGGCGGTGTAGATGCCGCTGAATTTTACGTCAGTCATAGTAAATTCCTTTCCATATCGGCCGTGGCCGTGATTACCTTTATTGTAGCACAGAAGCAAGAGCAATAAAAGTAAAATATTGCATAAAATCTGTTTTATATTGACTTTTTCGCGTGCGCGTGATAAAATAAAGAAAAAAGAAAGGGGAGAGAGAATGGACGTGAAGGTGATTTGCCGCGAGCGCGGCAGAGATCCGTACAGCGACGTGCCGCACGCGCACGAGGGAGAGTTTGAGCTGATCCATATCCTTTCCGGTAAGGGCAAGGTCTTTATGGGAGAGCGCGTGATCCCGTTTTGCGGCGAGGCGGTGTTTTTGCTGGACGCAGCGGTGCTGCATTACGTTTCCCCCGATGCGGACACCCCTTATGTCAGAAACAAGCTTTTCATTGACAAGGCGCTGACGGCGGGGGCGGTTGCCCCGCTGCTTTCGGGCGGGTATCTGTATCGCGTTCCCTCGCCCGCGCACTCCGCCAAGGCGGATCGCGCGCTGGCGGCCTTGGAGGGATTGCTTTCTTCGAATGCGGCAAGCTTGGAGGTGCTTTCCCGCGTGTTTGAGCTGTTGCATCTTTGCACGGCGCAAATGCAGGAGCAAAAGGGGGAGGCAAGCGGCACGGTGGCCGCGGCCGTAGGCTATATCCACGAGCGCTTGGAGCATGGCGTGGCGCTTTCCGACGTGGCAGACGCCCTGCACGTGAACAAGCATTACCTGTGCCGTCTTTTCAAGGCGGAAACGGGAATGACGGTGGGCGCATATATCAATTCCGCGCGCGTGGTGCGTGCCAAGCAGCTGCTGCGCGACACCGGCGAGCCGATCTCCTTCGTGGCAAGCGAGTGCGGCTATAACGAGCCGTCCGTGTTCGCAAAAAGCTTCAAAAAGGAAACAGGATTGACGCCAAGCGCGTACAGAAATCTGAACAGAGGTGGATAATATGGAGATCTTAAAGCTGTATCCCGCATACAAAAATTATATCTGGGGCGGCACAAAGCTGCCCGAACGGTATGGAAAAACGGCAGATTTCACCCCCGTGGCCGAGGCCTGGGAGCTGTCCTTTCACAAGGACGGTGAAACGCGCGTGGCGGATGGGCGCACCCTTCGTGAGTTGCTCACCCCCGCCGATCTCGGCACGGCGTGCGAGAGCTTCCCCTTTTTCCCGATGCTGATCAAGCTCATCGACGCCAAGCAAAATCTTTCCGTGCAGGTGCACCCCGATGATGCCTATGCGCTGGAAAAGGAAAACAGCTTCGGCAAGACCGAGATGTGGTACGTGGTCGAGGCGGACGAGGGCGCGGGGCTTTACGTCGGATTTTCTCGCGACGTGACGCGTGAGGAATACGAAAAGGGCATCGCGGACGGTACGCTTTGCGAGCTTTTGAACTTTTATCCTGTGCAAAAAGGGGAGTGCTACTTCATTCCTGCGGGCACGATCCACGCCATTGGTGCGGGGTGCGTGATCTGTGAAATTCAGCAAAACAGTAATCTTACCTACCGCGTGTTCGATTACGGCCGCGTGGGTGCGGACGGTAAACCGCGCGAGCTGCACGTAGAGAAGGCTCTGGCGGTCACCGATCTCAAAAAATACGAAAAACTCGACCCGTTAGGGGGTGAATGTGGCACAGAGCTGCTCGGCAGCTGCCCTTACTTCCACGTCACGCGCCAAATGGTGCGCGGCAAATGGCAGATCGAAACGGACGCGCGCTCCTTCAAGTGCATCACCTGTGTAGAGGGTGTGGGACAACTCGATGGCCAATCCATTTCGCGCGGCGATAGTTTCTTTATCCCTGCGAATTACGGCATCGCCCATCTTTCGGGCGATATGGTGCTTGTTTGCGCCGAGGTGCCGCAATAAGCCCCCCAACGGTATAAAAAAAGGACGAGATCGCTCTCGTCCTTTTTTGTTGTATCTTACAGGTTGTAGTACTTGTCGAACTGTGGGGGGTGGGGGATCTTGGACATTTCTGCGCACTCTGCACGCTTGGTAGCGATGAACTTGGTGAGCAGCTCCTTGGGGAATACACCGCCCGCGGTGAGGTAGTCGTTGTCGGCTTCCAGCGCATCGAGTGCCTCGGGCAGGGAGGTGGGAAGGCCTTTGAGCTTCTTCTTTTCCTCCTCGGGGAGGTTGTAAAGGTTGAAGTCGTAGGGGCCCCAACCCTCTGCGTGAGGATCGATCTTGTTCTTGATGCCGTCAAGACCTGCCATCAGAATGGCTGCGTAGCAGAAGTAGGGGTTGCAGGTAGCATCGGGATTACGAAGCTCGAAGCGGCGCTTCTCGGGGGACTTTGCGTATGCGGGAATACGGATAACGGCGGAACGGTTGGAGGTTGCGTAACCAACGGTTACGGGTGCCTCAAAGCCGGGAACCAGACGCTTGAAGGAGTTGGTGCTGGGGTTGGTGATGGCGCAAAGAGAGCCGATGTGCTTGAGCAGACCGCCCATGAAGTAGTGCGCCTCCTTGGAAAGGTGTGCGTAATCCTCGTCACCGCCGGCGAATACGGGCTTGCCGTCCTTGAAAAGAAGCATATGCACGTGCATACCGCTGCCTGCCTCGCCGTAAATGGGCTTGGGCATGAAGGTGGCGCTCTTGCCGTATTTGAGCGCGGTGTTGTGGATAATATACTTGATCATCATCGTGGCGTCGGCCATATGCACGACCTCGCCGAGCTGGGGCTCGATCTCAAACTGACCGGAGGCGGCTACCTCGGGGTGATGGTAGTTGATCTCAATGCCCGCGTCCTTCATGTGCATGCACATTTCGCTGCGGCATTCGTAGGAAATATCAAAGGGTTTCGCGATGTGATAGTTCTTCTGCTTGGGAACGACCACACCAAGGCCCTCGCTTGCGCTGTTCCAGTAGGACTGAACGGCGTCCACAGTGGCGCTGATCTCGCGGCCGCTGACCTCCCAGCCCACCTGATCGAACAGATAGAACTCGAACTCGGGCAGAATGTTCATCGTGTCAGCCACGCCCAGATCCTTCATGTACTGCACAGCAGCACGGATAATGTTGCGGGGGTACTGGGGAAGGGGACGGTTTTCGGGATAGTCGATGATCATCGCGTTGCCGCTCATCGAAAGGGTGGGGATCGAGCAGAAGGGATCGATCACGGCGGGGTCAGGATCGGGAATGAACACCATGTCGCTTTTCTCGACCACGGCATAGCCGTAGTTGGAGGCGTAGAAGCCGATACCGCTTTTCAGCGTGTCCTCAGAGAAGTTCTCTGCGGGAATGGTGACGTGACGATACTGACCGTTGATGTCGACCATCTTGAAATCAACCATCTTGATGCCGTTGTCCTCAATCAGTTTGAGAATGTCCTTCACAGTTTTAGCCATAGTTTTATACCTCTTTTCAAAGAATAGGGGAGCTTACTATTTCATTTTAACACTTTTGTGCACCCGTGTCAATAACGCGCGCGACAATCTTGGTAAAGTTTGGCTTGCAGCTTACTTTTTCGTGCAATACCATTTGGACGGGATAGGATGCTCGTCACCAAGCGGATCCTTTCCTTCGCTGCGGGAGAAGATCAGCTCCACGACCTCCTTCATTTTCACCGCATCGCAAAGCTGCGCGGGCGCATAGCCGACGAAGCCGTCCGTGATCGCACCGTGATAGCGGAAGGCGGTTTCGTACTTGGGGAAGCGCTCGGAGATATCGTCCGTGGTGCTGCACTTGAAAAGGCGCAGCGGGTGGGTGACGATCTCGCCGTCAAGCCGTCTTACTGTGGTGGGTGTCAGGATATCTTCCATACGGTCGGGGATATGCAGCATCTCGTCCACCGTGTGCAGATAGGTGTTCTTGGCCTGTGACACACCGACCAGCAGCACGTATCCCTTCTCGCGGTACAGCTCGCCGTAGACGCTGTCGGGTGCGATGGGGGTGTCGATATTCCGCTCGTTTTTCACCAGCGCCTCGGCACGCGTGCGATCACCGAATACCACCACAGAGTGGCAGGGGTTTTCCGATCTTACGCCGTCCTTGCGCTTTGCGGCCAGCACGGAGATCACCCCCGTGTTGCTTTCGGGATTTTGCATGTCCAGTGTGATGCGGTCCTTAAAAAGATTGTTCCAGGTGTGCGAAACGACAAGAAAAAGCCCGCCCTCGGCAGTGAAATATTCGATCAGAGCGTTCAGAAACCCCTCGGCGCCGCCTTCCACCTCGCCCACCGTGCGGAAGGAGGAATGCAGGATAACGACGCTGTTTCTCGGCGCGTTCATTTTTTGCAGCTGACGGAAAATATCCTCTTTGGTAAACATACAGACCTCGCATTGTTGTAATAGCATTAGTATATCACAATCGGGGAAAATAATCAAGAAAAAAGAGAAATGACCCTTGACCATGGTTGTAAGCCCACGATCAAGGGTCACTTCTGTTCGCTCTTGATATCTAACATCTTTTGTATATCCTCTCTTTCTGTTATCTACCTTTTTCTGCACTTCACAACACTAAACCAACAAATCATCCATTTAAAGTTCTTTAACGAGAACACCGTTTTGCGTTTTGTTTGCGTGGCTTCCAAAGGCGAGTGTCTGATCTTTTTTCAAGTGCCTTGCGGGATCCCCCGTGGATCCTTATTCACTCACATGCTTGGCGACTTGGGAAAGATCCGGAGTTAAGTTTTCATTGGTCTTTACCTCCTTTTTTGTACTTTTAGTATAGCATACTTGCGCCGGGATTGCAATATGTAATTTGTACAAAGTTTATAATAATAAATTGTAGAAAACAAAGAAATTGTTTCAAATGCTCAAAAAACTCTTTACAAGCGCGATATTTTGTGGTATACTAAATATGTTGTGATGCTTCACGCAAGCAGAAAAATCCCTCTCGCCGCGGCGAGAGGGATTTTTTCTTTACTTCCGCGCCTTTTGTGCGCGTTTTTTCTGAACGTAGAAATAAGTAAAATAGAAGGCTGTGATGTAGAGCAGGAACAGAAGCACCACAACGATGGGATAAAGCACCTTGTGGCCGTTTACCAGGTTGTAGAAGATGGAATAGGGGGTGCCATCATCACGCATCAGGAACATATAGTTGTAGTCTAGCACGATATTAGCGGTATATGCCGCTACGCAGAAGCCGCCAAGGATCGAGAAGGTGATCCAGATATTCTGCTTTTTCATGCTGGCCATACCGGAAATAACAATGTAGAGAGAGGCAAAGCCGGAAATGGCGTGCGTGATGCCGGAAACCATATTGTCAAAGCCTAGTACGGGGTAGGCGTTGTAGTCCTGACCGGCGCCGTAGGTGCCAAGCACCGCGCCGAGGATGCCGAAGATAAAGACGAAATCCAGTGCAGCCTCCTTCAAGCGCCCCTTGCAGAAGGCCGCCATGGGGATGGTGATCAGCTGAATGCTGCAAAGGAAGAGGGGAAGCAGCGTTGTCCAGAACAGCGGATCGCCTGAGCGCAGACCGCAGATGATGATCTTGAAGATCTCAAATCCGTCGATCAGAAAGGCAGCGCCGATCAGCACCTTGTTCTTTCGTTTGTCTTCAAGACCATGCGAGCGGCGTCCCAGCCATACGGCAAGGCCGACCATCAGAACCATCAAAGAGCTTACAAATAATAAATGTTGCCAAGATAAATATCCCTCGGCCTCGCGGGCGTAACCGTCCCAACCGAAAAATTCTTTCATATGTGACCCCATTTCTTTTACATTTTAGAAATACAATATACTATTATACTCAAAAATCAAAATTTGTAAATACTTTTTAAAAAAATAAAATGTGAAGGAAAATATCCAAATGCGTTGTTTTTGCATGAAATTTGGTTAAAACATGGAAAACGGACATATGATTTGCCTGAAAATAAGCGCGGACTTGACCTCCAACGCGAGAGAAGTATGTGCGCTTTTCCGGTGCTTGTGATGCGCAGTGTCGGTGCGTCCGCTGCCGCACAAGCAAAAAACAAGGGCACCACACAAGGTGATGCCCTTATTTTTGTGGTGCGTGGCAAAACATCTTGGCGCGTTGCGCCAAGCGCGGACTTGACCTCCACCGCGCGAGAAGTATGCGCGCTTTCCCGGTGCTTGTGATGCGCAGTGTCGGTGCGTCCGCTGCCGCACAAGCAAAAAACAAGAGGCACCACGCAAGGTGATGCCCTTATTTTTTGTGGTGCGTGGCAAACATCTTGGCGCGTTGCGCCAAGCGCGGACTTGACCTCCACCGCGCGAGAAGTATGTGCGCTTTCCCGGTGCTTGTGATGCGCAGTGTCGGTGCGTCCGCTGCCGCACAAGCAAAAAACAAGAGGCACCACGCAAGGTGATGCCTCTTGTTTTTGTGGTGCGGGCAAGAGGACTTGAACCTCCACGAAGTTGCCCCCACTAGAACCTGAATCTAGCGCGTCTGCCAATTCCGCCATGCCCGCATATGGAAGGTGCCGCTGAATGGCAGCACCTTATCGTCACAAGCCGTGGCTTGTGTTGGTCTGAGTGACACGACTTGAACGTGCGGCCTCTACCACCCCAAGGTAGCGCGCTACCAACTGCGCCACACCCAGATGTCAACGACCTGTATATTCTAACATACAAGCTCCTACTTGTCAAGCCCTTTTTTGAAAAAAAATCATTTTTTTTATAAAAAGTTTTTCGCCCCTCCGTTCCTCGTGCGCATCCGCGCGATAATGTGTGAATAAACATTAAAATATATGAATAAGGTATGAAATTTCCTGTTTTTTGATTGACCGCATTTGAAAAATATGATAAAATGTAGAAAAGTCAAACGCACTTGTTTGTGCAATATGCGCGAAATGTCAAAGCGTTTGAGGATAGGAGCTTTTTATGATACGAAAAGTCAGCTTTGCTCTGGCGGCGCTTCTTTTGCTGCTGCCTTTGGCGATCTTTTCCGTACAGGCGGTGCAGGACGATGCAGCAGACGTTGTCAGCTATCTGTACGATCCGGATTACGAGGGGGAAACGCCCAAGGGAGGGACGCTTTCCTTTGCGCCGGAGGCAAAAAATTATCTGCGCCGTTATGCCACGCTTTCCTGGGATCCCAACGTGATCAGCGTGAGCGTCGTTTGCAAGACGAAAAACGTTGAGGTTGAGATCGGGCAGGGCTCCTGCTACATTTGGGTGGCGGGGGAATACACAATTACCACAAGAGGTGTTTTGGATAACGCCATCAAGACCTGTACGGTGACGATGATGCCCGTGGTACAGATGAGCGGTGAGTATCTTGCCGTCAATAACTCCACCGGAAAATTCTGGCGAACCGCATATAATTATTTCCCCACGATCGTGTGCGAAAACGTTGACAGGATCGAGCTGGATCGCTCGGATATCAGTACCGGTACGAACGCGGCGGAATTTTTGGAGGCACGCGAAAAGTCGCTTTTTGGCGAGCATGTTCTGAAATTTGTCAGCGGCACCTACGCTACCTCTGTGTATATTGATATCCATGCCTGCCTTGTAACCAAGACCTATGACGAGGAGCTTGGCAAAAACTGCCTGGTGATTTCCGTGGGCGACTTTGGAGAGGGCTTTTCCGTGTATCTGGACGGCGTGACGCTGCTTTCTCCCGGCGAGCATAAGATCACCGCCGTGGGGCAGCATACCATTTCGGCAAAGCAGACCAAGGGGGGCACTACCCGAAATGTCAGCAATGTCAGCCCTGCACCCGCTCAGTTGAACTTGCAGGTACAGCTTCTGATAGACGACCTTTCTCTGGAAGAGCCGATCACGCTTCAACTTTCCCGTTGGGACGCGACCTTCTACGTGAACGGCAAGCAGATCGAGGGGGATTACCGCGTGGCTGCCTCGGGCAAGAACGTGATCACCGCATTTGATAAGAACGGTCAGCAGATCGAGGGGGCGTTCCTTTTGAAAACGGTGGGCTCGGATGCGGGCACGGAGTACACCGAGCTGGTGTTGGAATTCAGTAATCCCCATACTACCTATGCTATTCTGATGATGATCCCGGCGGCGCTGATGATCGCGGCTGCGGTATTCTTCTTCCTGCGCAGAAGGAGGATCGTATGACAAATTTTGAAAAATTGGCTCCGCTTTTCGTGCTGGCGCTGCTGCTTGGCGGCGGCGTGGCGCTGTTCTTTGCGTTGCGTGCCGAGTACCGCCTGTTCTGCCGTCAGCAGATCAAGCTGGAAAATTATCGCAAGAAAAACAATCTGTTCTACATCAACCGTGATATTCCCGTGGCGGTGATCTCCGGCGTGATCGGACTTGCCTCGCTGACGATGGGCGTGATCTATGCCCTGATGCCCGTTTCCCGCCTGTATGCGATCCCGTTGGCGCTTTGCTTTGCGGCAAGTGCCGTTGCGGTCTATTTCTCGCTTTCCAGACGCAAATACGTACGTGATATCAGCGTGTTTGACGCCTACTATGTGCAGGTCGAGTACCTGATGTCCAACAAGGAGCAGACGCTTTATAATATGGAGGTCTGCCGCAAGCGCGTCAAGGAGCTGTACGGCAAGCTGAATGCAACGCTGAACGCCTTTAACCGCAATCTCAAACAGCCCATCTCTCCCGCCTTCCTTTCCCAGCTGTTCGCTCCCGTCAGCAAAATGGTGGACGAGTATATGAAGGAGATTGACCGCTTCTCCGCGGAGATCACGCGTGACTTTGATGAGGCCCTGTCCCTGTTCTTGCACAAGGAGGTGCAGCCCGAGCTGCGCGTTGTGCCTCTGCGCGACTTTGACGATGCCGCCATTGACGATCTGCTGGCAGAGATCAAGACCACGTACGGCACGCAGGTGGCCGGTATCGTGATCGATCAGATCGAGAGGGGCGAGATCACCGGCGCCGTGGCGCTTGGTAATATCATGACGCTTTTGCACGGTCTTGGCGTTTATATCAGCGAGGAAACGCTGACGCGCTTTATGCGTGCGGCCGCTGTATTCTCGGATCGCAGTGGGCTTGCCACCGTGCTGTATCACAATAAGCAGATCCCCGTTTCCATGGTGACGCGCGTGATGATCCCCGAAAAATGGGATTGGGCGTTTGCTGAGGGAATGGTCGCGTCCTATAACGTGCGCGAGGCGCAGGCGATCCTTGTTGATCTTTTGCGTGCCAACGATACGACGCTGTGCTATCTTTTCCTTTCGCAGATGGACGTTTCCCACGTGCCCGTGCTGCGCGCGGTCATGGAGGATACGACCCTGTTCCCGTACGGCGCGGAGCTTTCGCAAGCCGCCAAGCAGGTCAAGGCCTTTGCGCTGATCCTGGATAACGAGTATGCCGTAGGTAATACGGGCAGCGTGTTTGAAAATCTGACCATGATGCTGTTTGATCGCTATGACGAGCTGATGCTTTCCGATGAGGAGCGCGCGATGGTCGTTCATATTGTACAAACCGAGCAGTTCCTTGCGCACAGACGCGAGATCGCCTCCCTGTACGCAAGAGGGGCGCAGCTGGGCAAGGGACTTTGCGAGTCTGCAACCCGTATTCTTTTGTATTACATGATGGAGATCCCCGACGAGTGGGCGATCCTTGACGCCGAGCGCCTGGCCGCGCTCCTTGGCGAATATCGCTTTACTTTGAGCTTCGGTGATCTTTCCACCCTGCGCACCCTGCTTTGCGGCTGGCTGCTTTGCTCCAACGCCCGCCCCGAGGTGAAGCAGAGCGTGCTTGCAGAGCTGAATAACGTTCCCGCTCCCTTGGTGTTCCCGCAGGGAGCCGATCTGAGCGCTGCCGCCGGCTTTGGCCGTGCGCTGCTCACCTATTTGATGCAGCACGACCGTGTGCGCCTGCGCTCTGCGATCTACCGTACGGAAAGCACACGCCTTGCGTTTGACCGCGTGCTGGCGCTTTGCGAGAGAGGAGGCTGACGATGAGTAACGAGAATATCCAATTGGTCAGCTTCGTGCTGGACAACAGCGCTTCGGTGTCCAAAGAGAAGCTTTCCGCCCTGATGGGCGGCTTCCGCCGTCTGGCGGCGGAGGGGGAGAAATACCCCGGTATGGAATGGGAGCTGATCTGCTATGACGGCTTTGCTCCCGCTGTGATCAAATCCTTCCACTCTGCGGAGATCCTGCCCGTGCGTGCAGGACGCATGCCGCTTTTGGAGCGTGCCATGCAAAGTGCCGCCGCAAGACTTGTGGCGCGTGCCGAGGAGCTGGAAAAGGAAGGGAAGGGGCCCTACCGCCCCTGGCTGTTCGTGCTTTCCGATGGCTTTACCTTTGACGATCCCGCTGCGGTTGCCACGGAGCTGGATGCGTGGGAAAAGGCAGGGAAGATCCTGTATCTGCCCTTCCGTCTTTCTCAAAAGCTGTATAACGAGCGTATGCAGGCGTTGGACCGCGTCAAGCATATGATCACCGTCAAGGAAGGCGGTATCGAAAGCTTCTTTGCGTTCTTTGCCGAGCTGCTGGCGCGTCGCGCGCAGGCCGGTGAGGAGGGCGCGCTGAAATTCCGCAAGAACGACTTTGAAGGGTGGGCCGAGCTATGATCTTACAAAAATGGAAGACCTGCGGCATCGCCGTACAGGGCAAGGATCATATCGACGCAGGTGTCGTTTGCCAGGACAACGTGGCAGCCCTTTGCGCCAACGGCGTGCATGCCATTGCACTTTCTGACGGCGGCGGCAGCCGCAAATTCTCGCAGATCGGATCGGAATATTCCACCAAGGCGGCGGTGCAGCTGCTTGTGGAAAGATTTGATGATTTTTATGCCCGCATGGAGCGCATTGCACAGGGCGGCAGGAACGCACAGTCCTTGCTGCTGGCGTTGCGCTTGGAGATCCTGGACGCCGTGCTGAACGCCCTGCGCGAGCAGGTCAGCGCCGAGCGCGCGCTGCTTGATTTCGGCTGCACCTTGCAGTTTGCCGCCGTTAAGGACGGCCGCTATATCGCGGGACACGTGGGTGACGGCGTGATGGCCGCCCTTTACCAGCGCGGGCTTGCCCGCCGCGTGGAGGTGCTTTCGCACCCCGAAAACGGGGAAGGACCGAACGTGACCTTCTTCGTCACCGACCATAACGCCAAGGATCATCTGCGCCTTCTGCACGGAGAGTGCCACCAGTTGGAGGGTATTCTGATGATGTCCGACGGCCCTGAGGAGCTGCTTTACAGCGCGGCGAACGGCATGCACCAGAACACGCAGAAGCTGTTTGATAACTTCGCGGGCGTGGGCGAGATGCAGTACCGCGACAACCTGGAAAGATTTCTTTCCAGAACGGTGGCGCGCCACAGCTTTGATGACCTTAGTCTGAACCTTTTGTATCTGGAAAACGCGGATAGCACCGCGATCTCCGCCGAGTACAGACCCGAGCTTTTCGCAGGGATCGAGGGCGCAGGGCAGGTCAAGCGCGTCAGCGCGTATGCGTATATGCTGGATCCCTCCTTGCCCGCGGGCGGGGCGATGGATCTTTCCTTCTTAACAAGTGAGGTGTCGCAATGAAAAAATATTATTACATAGACGACTCCGTGCTGTTGGAGAAGGACTTTTACTTGAAGATCGAGCAGCTTTTGCAGGACGATGCAGAGATCTATTTTCTGATAGACGTGTCTGCGAAAGCGCGTATTGCGGATTACCGTGCGCTGGGCCGTATCGCAGATGCGCTGGCGCTGGAAAACATGATCAATCTGTTCGCCGCGCTTGGAAATACGCTGCAAATCGACACCAACGATGGCTTTGATCCCGCCCCGCTGGCGCCCTTTACCATTGAGAGCCGCCTTACGGTGCTGACGCAGCAGCAAAAGCAGGCAGACGTCTTTTCCGCACTGGGAGAGGGCGTTTCGATCCTGTGCTTCCAAGAGGGCGAGCTTGTGCCCTTTACAAAGCGCACGGACGAGAACGGCAAGGCGTTTTATTTGGAGCATGACAATTACGTCAATGCCTTTGATATCAAGGATCTGACCTACGTTTATTCGCCCCGTTACGGCTATTTGAAGTTGGATAAGAGCAAAGAGTTTTCCGGCGGCGAGGGCGTTTGCTATCGCACCTACAACGGACTTTTCTGTAAGCTGTATTTCAAAAAGCACATCTCCTACGTCAACCTCAAAAAGCTGCAAGCTATGGTGGATATGGGGTGCAGCACGCCGTATATCTCCTGGCCGCTGGATATCCTGTATTACCGCAATCAGTTTGTGGGATATCTGATGAACGAGCTGCGCGATGCCAAGTCTGTGGACGAGCTGCGTGATGACGGATTTTCCGATTTTCGCCTGCTGGACCGTTTCGTGATCGTGCGCAACTTCCTTGCGAACGTGGCGTATCTGCACGAAAGAGATATCCTTGTCGGTGATATGAAGCTGGATAATATTCTGGTGGAAAAGAACTGCAACGTGCACATCATCGACGCGGGCAGCTTCCAGGTGCAGGATTACGCCTGTACCGTGTGCCACAAGGAGTATACCGAGCGTATTTATACGGGCGATCAGCTGAAAAGAATTCTGCGTAGCGTGCGTGAGGAATATTTCCCGATCAATAAGATCATCTTTGAGATATTGATGCTCAAAGGCCCGTTTTACAGCAAGGACAATACCGAGATCGACGGCGACGGCAGCCGCGAGTTCAACTACCCGCTGGAATTTGACCGCTCGCAGGATCCGCGCACGCTTCCTTACCATATGAAGGTGTGGTTCTCGCTGAGCCCCGCGATGCGCCGTTATTTCTACTACTATTTTACGGAAGGCAAGGTCACCTATCTTGCCGACTGGCTGCGTGAGCTGGACGTGTATATTCAGTCTAAGCAGGCCGCACAAACAAAGACATCTCACGAATAAAGGAGAACAGATATGAACGGATTTTTTGACGATTTGGATTTTGGTGATTTCAGTGCGCCGGTAGCCAGCAGCACGCGCAAGGTGCCGATCTGTCTGGTGCTTGATTGCAGCGGCTCGATGCGCTTTCCCGATGGCACGAAGATGCCCAAGATCGACGAGCTGAACAGAAATATCGACGCCTTCCTTGCCTACGTGCAGAATGACCCCAAGGCAGCAAAGATCTGTGATCTTTGCATCATCACGATGGGTGACGCTGTGCGCGTGGTATCCCGTTACAATACGGTCGACCGTATCCACTTCCGCCACCTGGCGGCAAGCGGCGGCACGCCCCTTGGCACCGCGATGACCAAGGCGGTGGAGCTGCTCAAAGAGCGCCGTCAGTATTATCGTGACAACGATATCGAGCACTATAAGCCGATCTTGATGGTGATGACGGACGGCGATCCTACCGACGATATCTCCTACATCTCCCGCGAGGTGTCGGATATGGTAATGAGAAAGGAAATGAAGATCTTCCCCGTAGGCATCGGTGTCAACTTCAACCACGACTCTCTTGCCCGCTTCTCCCCCTTGCTTCGTCCGAAGCTGATCCGCAATACCGAGGCGTTTGACAAGCTGTTCAAGCTGCTTTCTGCTTCTTCCAGCAACCCCAACGACGACTCGCTGGAAAAGTGGTTCAACAACGATTTCTGATCAACCGATCCCACGGAGGCGATCCTGCCTCCGTGGGATTTTTTGCGTGCCCGCATTCTTTGAAATCGCATACAATTTCTGTAAATTCGGTCATTCCCTTTGACTTTTTCCTTCAAAGATGGTATACTATATATATAATCCCGATAGGGTAGGAGGTCTTATTATGAAGGTTTTACTTACCGGCGGTGCCGGCTATATCGGTTCGCACACCGTCATTGAAATGACCGAGGCAGGCCATGACGTTGTCGTGGTGGATAACTTCTCCAACAGCTCCCCCAAGGCGATGCTGCGCGTGGAGGAGATCCTTGGTAAAAAGATCCCGCTTTACGAGGCGGACGTGGCAGATGCCGCTGCGATGGATCGCATTTTCAGCGAGCATAAGATCGATGCTGTGGTGCACTTCGCCGGCTTCAAGGCCGTGGGCGAGTCTGTGCAAAAGCCCTTGGACTACTATGAAAACAATTTGGGCACGACCTTTGTTCTGCTGCGCGCGATGGAGAAGGCGGGCGTGAAGAAGCTGATTTTCAGCTCCTCCGCAACCGTTTACGGCAACCCCGAAAAATGCCCCATTACCGAGGACGCCAAAACAGGGAATTGCTCCAACCCCTACGGTTGGACGAAATATATGATCGAGCAGATCCTGATGGGCTACGCCGTGGCAAATCCCGAAATGCAGATCGTGCTTTTGCGCTATTTCAACCCCGTTGGGGCACATAAGAGCGGCAAGATCGGCGAGATGCCGAACGGTATCCCGAACAATCTGATGCCCTATATCACGCAGGTCGCCGTGGGTATCCGCGAGCAGCTTTCCGTGTTTGGCAACGATTATCCCACTCCCGACGGCACGGGCGTGCGCGATTATATCCACGTGGTGGATCTGGCGCGCGGTCACGTGGCAGCACTGAGCTACGACAAGAACGGTACTGAGGTGTTTAACCTGGGTACGGGTACGGGATACAGCGTGTTGGATATGGTCAATGCGTTCAGCCGCGAGAACGGCGTGGCAGTGCCTTACCGTATCGCAGATCGCCGCCCCGGCGATATCGCCACCTGCTACGCGGACCCCGAAAAGGCGGAGCGCGTGCTTGGCTGGAAGGCAACGCACACGCTTTCCGATATGGTGCGCGACTCGTGGAGATGGCAATCTCAGAACCCCAATGGATATAACGATTAATTAATAAAAAAGCCGCGAAACGATGTCGGTTCGCGGCTTTTTGCTTACATTTTTGATGCAAAATCCGATAAGCACTTGATTTACCGCGCGCGCGTGTGTTATAATGATAAAAATGCGTTTTTCGGAGGGTTTTTGATGCCTTACAGAATTTGCAAATTAACAGATGACCGCGTGGTGGACTTCGCCGCCGCGGAGCTGAAAAAATATCTGCGCATGATGATGCCGGAATGCGGCGATATCCTGATCACGCGCTGCCTGTCCCCCGTGCAGGACGCCTTCACGCTTGGCGTAATGGCAGATTTCGGCCTTGATACGAGCGAGGCAGAGGATATCGCGCTGGACGATATTTTGCACATCGACACCACGCAGGTGGGCGGTGTGATCGCGGGGAGCAACCCGCGCTCGGTGCTGCTTGCCGTGTACCGCTTCCTGCGCGAGAACGGCTGCCGCTGGCTGTATCCCGGCATTGACGGCGAGTATATCCCTGTGCGCGACGTAGCACCCACCAAGTATCACAAAAAGGCAGATGCGCGCTACCGCGGCCAATGTAACGAGGGCGCTGAAAGCCAGCAGTGCATGATCGAAACCATCGACTTCACGCCCAAGATCGGCATGAACGTCTATATGATCGAGTTTGACAATCCCTTTACTTACTATAACAGCTACTATAACCACCGCCAGAACGAGAAAAATCGCAAAAAAGAGCCCGTCACCTACGAAACGGTGAAGCAGTGGAAGCGCGCGTGCGAATGTGAGATCGAAAAGCGTGGCTTGCAGCTGCACGATATGGGACACGGCTGGACGGCAGAGCCCTTCGGCATCTCCTCGATCGAGGGGTGGAAAAAGGTGGACGAGAGTGCGATCCCCGAGGACGTGCGGCAGTATCTTGCCTACCGTAAGGGTAGTAACGGTGTTGCCAGCCGCCGCTTCTGCGGTGGCGTACCGCTGAACACCAATATCTGTATGTCCAACCCCGAGGCGCGCCGCAAGGTCGCCAAATACGTGGCGGATTACGCCACGGCTCACACCAATGTGGCCTACACGCACGTGTGGCTGGCAGATGCCTGCAACAATCATTGCGAGTGCGAGGCGTGTCGCAAAATGCGTCCCGCCGACTGGTATATGATGATGATGAACGAGCTGGACGAGGAGCTGACTGCCCGCGGCAGCGACGCGCGCATCGCGTTTATCGCCTACGTGGATACGATGTGGGGCCCCGAGCAGGTAAAGATCAAAAATCCGAAGCGCTTTGCGCTTTTGTTTGCACCCATCGCGCGCAAGTATCTCACCTCGCTGGACGTGGCAAGCGGGAAGGGGGAAACGATGCCCTATATCCGCAATCAGCTGCGAATGCCCAAGACCATTGAGGATTGCTACGCCTATTTGAGCGAGTGGCGTCGGCTTTGGGAGGGAACGGTGTTCTGCTACGAATACCATTTCTGGATCAACCAGTATTTTGACGTGGGCGGCATGTACTTCTCGCGCCGTATCAGCGAGGATATCAAGTCGATGATCAGGGGTGGCATCGAGGGACTTATTGAGGACGGCTCTCAGCGCAGCTTTTTCCCGAACGGTCTTTCCTATTACGTCTACGGCAACACGCTGTTTGACCTTGACGTCGATATAAACGAGCTGACGCGTGACTACTTCAAGCACGCCTACGGTGCGCACGCGGATTTCGCGTATGATTACCTCAAAACGATCACCGATCTGTTTGAATTTGCCTATATGAAGGGCGAGGCAAGTACCGACCGCGCGAACGGTAAATTTTTTGATCCTTCCCGCGCGGAAAGAATGGAAAGTATCATAACGGTAGCGAAAAACGCCAAAAAATACGTTGATGAGCACGCGAATTGCCCGATGCGCGTGCAGACCGTGTCAATGCAGCTGCTCGGACACCATGCAGACTATTGCATGGGGCTTGCCAAGTGTATGATCCCCAAATGTCAGGGCAAGCACGACGAGGCGCAGAGCGCTTTCCGCGCCTTTATGGCCGAGTACGGCAAGCGCGAGGTCGCTATTGAGCGTTATTATGATCAGTACATGTGCGTCAGCGCATTGCGCAAGATCTTTGAAGAGCAATTTCAAACGAGTATCACCCAGATCATTGGATAAGGAGCAACCATGACTTACAAAATTTATAAACTGACGGATCATATGGTGGTGGATTTCGCCGCCGAGGAGCTGAAAAAGTATCTTCGTATGATGATGCCAGAGTGCGGCGATATTGCCATTAGCCGCACTACGGTGCGAGAAAACGACGGCTTTGTGCTTGGCCTGATGCAGGATTTCGGCCTTGATGTCAGCGAAGCCGCCGACGTGGAGCTGGACGATATCATTCATATCGACACCACAAAAAAGAGCGGCGTGATCGCGGGCAGCAACCCGCGCTCGGTCCTGCTGGCCGCCTACCGCTACTTGCAGGAAAACGGCTGCCGTTGGCTTTTCCCCGGTATTGACGGCGAGTATATCCCCGTAAAGGACGTGCAGGCAGTGACCTACCATAAGATGGCGGATTGCCGTTACCGCGGTCAATGTAACGAGGGCGCGGAGAGCCAGCAGTGTATGATCGAAACCATCGACTTTTCGCCCAAGGTGGGTATGAACGTCTATATGATGGAATTTGACAATCCCCGCACCTACTACGACAGCTACTATACGCACGGCACCAACCTGGAAAACCGCCGCCCCGAGCCCGTTGCGCCCGAAACGGTGAAGCAGTGGAAGCGCGCGTGCGAGTGCGAGATCGAGCGCCGCGGCTTGCAGTTCCACGATATGGGACACGGCTGGACGAGCGAGTCCTTCGGTATCCGCTCGGACGACGGCTGGAAGAAGAATATGGAAAATCCCGTGCCCGCCGAGTCGGTGCAGTACCTTGCCGAGATCAAGGGCGTGCGCGGTCTTTACAAGGGCGTGGCGCTCAATACCAACTTCTGTATGTCCAACGCAAAGGCGCGCGGCAAAGTGGTGAAATACGTGGCGGATTACGCGCAAAAATCTGCGCACGTGACCTATCTGCACGTCTGGCTTGCCGACTGGCAGAGAAACCATTGTGAGTGCGCAAATTGCGTGGTGAAAACGCCCTCCGATTGGTACGTCGTATTGCTCAACGAGATCGATGCGGAGCTGACCGCACGCAATTTGAATACCCGCGTGGTGTTCTGTGCGTACTCCGACACCGCCTACGAGCCCACCTGTGAGCATATCAAAAATCCCGATCGCTTCTCGATGCTGCTGGGCGCGATCTCGCGCAGCTATACCTATTCGGTAGGCAAGGATCCCCGCGTGGAGCTGACGCCCTTCGTGCTGAATGTGTCCGGACGCCTTACCCGTATGGAGGAGTATGTGATGCGCGCGCAGAACTGGCGCAATTTCGCACCGTGTGCCTCCTTTGCGTACGAGTATCACTTCTGGAAGCACCAGTTCTTTGCACCCGGCGTGCTCTCCTTCGCCAAGCGCATTTATGAGGATATTATCTCCTACAAGCAAAACGGCTTTGACGGTATCATTGAGGACGGCTCGCAGCGCAGCTTTTTCCCCAGCGGCCTTTGCTACTGGGTATATGCCCAGACCCTGTTTGACAATTCCGTGTGCTACGACGCGCTGATCGAGGATTATTTCTCGCACGCATACGGCGAGAGCTGGAAAGAGATCTTAGAGATCTTCGAGCAGATCGACGCGCGCCTTTCGCAGAAATATCTGGAAGTGCCGCACTCGCTCAAATACGACAAGGCGCACTACCACAAGGCAGAGATGATCGCCCCCTTGCAGGAGGTAGCAGGCATTTGTGACCGCTTTGACGCGTTGCTTGAAAGGATCGAGAATATGCCGATGCGCGCGCAGACCGTGTCCGTCCGCCTTCTGCAAAAGTATAGCGAGTACTGCCGCGGTCTTGCCGAGGTATTCGCCTTGAAGGCAGCGAAAAGGGACGTGGAGGCCTCTGATAAATTCAAGGAGTTCGCTGTCCGCTTCGGCGCTTACGAGGTTGAGATCGAGCGCTATTTCGACCACCATCTGTTCTATACCACCTACCGTCCGCTTCTCAAAGAGGTGGCGGTGCTGGATCAATAAGCATCAAAAAAACGCGGCATATCCGTTTGGGATATGCCGCGGCTTTTTGTTATTGCGCGTATTTTCTTACAGCTTGGCAACGTCGGCCTCTGCGATCAGGTGGAACCCTGCATCGGTGAGTGCCTTTTCTGCCTTTTCGTTGTTTTCCACGCGGAATACCACGTAGGCGTGCTTTTCCGTGCGCGCCATGAATGCGTACAGATACTCCATATTGATGTCGGCCTTGTCCAGAACGGCAAGTGCCTGGGAAAGCTTGCCGGGCGCGTCACCGATCTTCACACCGACTACGTCGATGACCTTGATCAGGTAGCCGTTCTCGGTCAGCACCTTTTCTGCCGTTGCCTCATCGTTTACGATCAGGCGCAGAATACCGAACTCCTGCGTTTCTGCGATGGAAAGCGCGCGCAGGTTGATGTTGTTTTTGGAAAGAATGTCGGTTACGGAAACAACGGTACCCTTTTTGTTTTCTACGAAAACAGTCAATTGCTTAATAGCCATTTTTGTTTCTCCTTTCTCAGATCAGCTTGCGCTTGTCGATCACGCGCACGGCCTTGCCTTCGCTTCTTGTGATGCTCTTGGGAGCTACAAGATGCACGGCGGGGTTGATGCCAAGCATGATCTTCATTGCGTTCGCAAGGGATTTTTCCATAGCCAGGATCTCGCCGACCTTGTCGGTGAACTGTGCAGGGGACATCTCTACGTTTACCTCGAAGGTGTCGTTGTTGTTCACACGGTCAACGATGATCTGATAGTTGGGCTCGTATCCTTCTTTCAGCAGAACTGCTTCGATCTGGCTGGGGAAGACGTTGACGCCGCGAATGATCAGCATATCGTCGGTTCTACCCATCGGCTTTGCCATCTTGATAAGGGTACGACCGCAGGAGCATTTCTTGCGGGAAAGCACGCAGATATCGCGCGTACGGTAGCGAAGAAGGGGGAATGCCTCCTTGTCCAGAGAGGTGAACACCAGCTCGCCCTTGCTGCCCTCAGGAAGCACCTCGCCCGTGTCGGGATCAATGATCTCGGCATAGAAGTGGTCCTCGTTGACGTGCATGCCCGTTTGCTCGCTGCATTCGAATGCGACACCGGGGCCGGTGGTTTCGGTCAGACCGTAGATATCATATGCCTTGATGCCAAGCGTCTGCTCGATATTTTGGCGCATCTCCTCCGTCCAGGGCTCGGCACCGAAGATGCCGGCTTTGAGGGGGATATCCTCGGGCTTGTAGCCCATCTCCTTCAAGCTCTCGCCCACGTAGGCGGCATAGGAGGGGGTGCAGCAAAGAAGGGTGGCGTTCAGATCCATCATGAACTGGACCTGGCGCTCGGTGTTACCGGAGGACATCGGAAGCGTGAGGCACCCGACCTTGTGAGAGCCGCCGTGTAAGCCCATGCCACCCGTGAACAGACCGTAGCCGTATGCGACCTGGCACACGTCCTTCTTGGTGGAGCCCGTTGCCATAATGGCGCGTGCGCAGCAATCCTCCCAAAGGTCTACGTCGTGCTGGGTGTAGAAGGCCACAACGCGCTTGCCCGTGGTGCCCGAGGTGGAGTGGATACGTACGCACTCGTCAAGGGGCTTTGCCAGAAGGCCGTAGGGGTAGGCGTCACGCAGGTCCGCCTTGCTGAGGAAGGGGAGCTTATGTAAGTCGTCAATGCCTTTGATGTCCTCGGGCTTTACACCCGCTTTGTCCATGAGGTCGCGGTAGTATGCCACGTTCTCATACACATGCTTGACCTGCTTTACAAGCTTTTGCGATTGGAGCTTTTTCATCTCCTCGGCGGGCATGGTTTCGATTTCTTTTTGGAAGTAGTTTTGTTGTTCCATTTGCGTCACCCTTTCTGAATAATGACTATGACTTTTTGGTGGGCTTTCGATGCGAAGGACAAATAAAAAATCGCCCTTTGCATTCCGAAAAGAATACAGAGGACGAGAAGCTTTCCCGTGGTACCACCTCAGTTCACCGCTATCTCACGGTAGCGGCCTTTTCAGGTACTGACATACCTTAGTTCTATGACGGGAACACCCGTTGCATCCTAATGAAGATTGCTCTTGTTCAGTGCACTGCTAACAGAATGAATTCGAGAAGGACGCCCCCATTGCCTCGCACCGACCGGCAACTCTCTCCAAGATCTTTCCAACCTACTGGTTTCTGCTCTTCGCATTTGACAATATGAGTATAGCACTGTTCCACGTAATTGTCAATAGATTTTGAAAAAATTTTCCTTGTACCTGGATTTTTTTGCTTTTCAAAAAAAGGAAAAATATTCCTTTTCTTTGTATAAAGGGCACGCTTTACGGAAACACTTTGTGCAAATGGAAAGGAGTGTTTGACGATGAAAAGCTGGACAAGTATGATTTTGATATTGACGCTGCTGATCAGCGCGCTTTTGATCCTGCCCGTTCACGCCGCCACAGGAGTGTATGACAGCGTGATACGCTTGCACGTGCTGGCCAATTCGGATAGCGACGAGGATCAAAGCATCAAATTAAAGGTGCGTGACGCGGTGCTTGCATACACGGGCGAGCTGTTGGAAAACGTTGGATCCAAGGAAGAAGCTGAGGCGCTCATTCAAGAAAATTTGGCAGAGATCCGTGACGTGGCCGCGCAGACCTTGCGCGAGCTTGGCGCGGAAAACACGGTGGAGGTCACGCTGACGAAAGAGGAGTATCCTCGCCGCGCTTACGAGCAGGCGGCTCTGCCTGCGGGCAAGTATCTTTCGCTGCGCGTGATGATCGGAGAGGCCGAGGGGCAGAATTGGTGGTGCGTGCTGTTCCCGCAGATGTGTCTTTCCACCGCCTCTGCCGAGCGGGAGGCCACCTGCCTTGCGGCGGGACTTTCCGAGGGGCAGTACCGCTTTATCACGGGGAGCGAGGGCACGGGCTACCGCGTGCGCTTCAAGCTGGTGGAAATGGTAGAGGAAATGTTCGGTTAAACGCAGTAAAAAAGCAAAAAAACGCGTGATTTTGTGCAAGAACGCACTTGAAATCACGCGTTTTTTGTGTTACAATGGGGGTATCAGCCCAAGGAGGTGCTTTCTATGATCAATTTGCTTCCCACCCCGAAAAATTACGAGGTGATCAATAAGGATTTCCACCCGATCGCGCTTGGTGTGACCACCGACGTGGCCGATTGGGGGGACATTGTAGAGGGCTTTTGCGAAAGCTTTGAAAAGGTCTTTGAAGAAAAGCTGCCCGTCTGTGCCGAGGGCGGTATCGTTCTTGTACAGGACGCTTCGCTTGCGGCCAACGCTTATATGATCGACAGCACCGACAAGCTGGTGATCCGCGCCGCCACGCGAGAGGGCGTGCTTTACGGTCTTGCCGGCGTGCTTCAACTGGCCACTTGCCTTAACGGCGAGTTGAAGGTGCAGACCTTGAAGGTCCACGATTGGCCTGAAAAGGAGTTCCGCGCGTTCATGATCGACGTGGGCTTTTGCTGGCAGCCCTTTGAAAAGATGCTCAAATACATTGATCTTTGCTTTATGTATAAGATCAATCATCTGCATATGCACATCGCCGACAATGTGTGTTACAGCTTGCCCTCCAAGGCGTTCCCCAAGCTGACCTCCAAGAAGCATTTTACCTACGAGCAGATCGCAGAAATGAACCGCTACGCAAAAGCGCGCGGTGTTCTGCTTGTGCCTGAGTTTGAGTGCCCCGGTCACGCCAGATCCCTCAACCGTGCGTACCCCGAGATCTTCTCGAACCATGCGGACGGCGAAACGGGCCAGTTCTTCAACGAGCTGGGCGCCCCCATCGCGGCAGACGAGCTTGTTTGCGCGGGCAGCGAGGTGGCCTTTGAGGGTGTTAAGACGTTGCTTGCCGAGATCGTGGAGATGTTCCCGGACGCCCCCTATATCCATATCGGCGGTGACGAAGCACCCTGTGAGATGTGGAACCAGTGCCGCGATTGTCGCGCGTATATGGAAAAGAAGGGAATTAAGAGCGCGCACGAGCTTTATAGCGAGTACGTCGGACGCGTAGCCGAGTACGTGCTTTCTCTTGGAAAAACGCCGATGGTCTGGGAGGGCTTCCCCAAGGAAAGCTCGCACTACGTACCGAAGGAAACCGTTGTTATTGCCTGGGAGTCGCACTATCAGCTGGCGCAAGAGCTGTTGGAGAACGGCTTTAAGATCATCAACGCCTCCTGGCAGCCCACGTATCTTGTGGACAGTCTTTCCAAGCGCTGGGGTCCCGAGGAGCTGCTGAACTGGAACGTATATAACTGGCAGCATTGGTGGCCGAATTCCGTGGCGTATCTCAACCCCATCAACATCAAGCCCACCGAGGATCTGCTCGGTGCCACGATGTGCTCTTGGGGTCTGACCTACGAGCAGCATATCACCCGCCTTTTGGAGAATTTCCCTGCCTTTGCAGAGCGCACCTGGACGGTGGAGCGCAAGCTGAGCTGGGCGGAGTACAAGGACGTATTCCGCAAGATCCTGCGCCGTGCCGCCTGGCTCGTTCAGGATAAGTAAAAACAAAAAAGACGCACACGTGTGCGGCTTTTTTATTGTTTTACAGCAAAATAAATCCGATCACCGAGATGACGATACAAAAAAGAACAGGCAGCTCGGAAAGCGCGTCGAACATCGTATAAAGCTGTACGTTGTAGGGGATATCGCGGCGAGGCGGGCGGACGTTATGCTCCGCGCGGGCGCGGTAGTGGTTTGCGCAAAGTAGTGCGAAGAAAAGCAGTGCGACCAAAAAGATCAGGATCAAAAGGAATAAGAACAGCTCCGGATTTCCCGTAAAGCTGTAAAAGGCGTTGAGGTAACGCTGTCCAAACAGCGACACCAGATTGTAAAGCGCGTGAATGATCATCGTGGCGATCAGCGAGTCCGTCACGTAAAGCACCAGCGTCAGTAGCGCCCCTGCGTAGAAGTAAACGGGCAGGTTGGCAAGATCAAAGTGGATCAGCGCGAAAAGCAACGAGCCAACAAGGATCGCGCGCAGCGCACCGCGGCGGTCAAGCTCGGTGCAAAGGATGCCGCGGAACAAAAGCTCCTCGCAAACGGCGGGCAAAAGTGCCAGCACGGGAATGGCGATCAGCGCTTGCAGTGCACCGTTGGGAGAGGCCTGTTCAAAGGAGGAGGAGCTGTTGCCGATGGTGTGCGTACCACCGAAAAGGGCAGAGAGCAAAAATCCGCCGACCAGCAAAAGGAAGAACGCGCAGATCAAAAGCGGAATGTGCGCGGCGGCAGGACGGCGCAATCGGATCGCTTTGCCGTAGCCACGCCCGCGCATGCGAATGAAAAACAGGGCGGGCAAAAGCAGGATCGCCAATTGCAAAAACAGGGAAACAAGTGCAGAGGAGAACAGCGCGGGGGAGAGCTTTGCCAAAAGGCGCACGGTGAACAGCGCAGCAAAGCAAAACAGCATCAAAAGCGGATATTTGGCATGCTCGCGCGCATAGTGCGGGCGCGGGGGCAAAAGATTAGACATATTGCGTCAGCTCTCCTTTCTCTGTTAAAATGTATTGGGGCGTTTGGTCGGTCTGCTCGCGCGGGAGCGCGTCACAGACGAGCGCACTGTAAATGGGAAGCAGGGACGTGCCTGCAAAGCACGCCAAAAAGCGGTCGTAAAATCCGCCGCCGTAGCCAAGGCGCGTGCCGTCCCTTGCTACTGCCAACGCGGGCAGAAGGCAAAGCGTGCGCGTGTCGCAGACAACCTGCGGCGCGTCCTCTTTGGGCGTGGGAATGCCGAAACGCCCCTTTACAAGCTCGCGCTCGCTTTGCACAACGTGGAACGTCATTTGTGTGCCCACACAACGCGGGAAGGCGGTTTTTACGCCCCGTTTGCGGGCTAATTCGTATAATGCCGTAAAATCCGGCTCGTCACGCACGGGGGAAAAGCAAAGCAGCGTGTCGCACGCAAGAAATGTAGGGTGAGCGGCAACTGCGTGGCAAAGCGCCGCGTCCAGCGCGGCTTTTTCATCGTTTGAAATCCCCGCGCGAAGCGCGGAGAAATGTACGCGAAGCCGGTTTTTCTCGGCGATAAGATCGCTTACTTGCATTGAATGGTCTTGCGCAGGTCTGCGGCAGTTTGCGCATCTTTCAACACCTCAACCAGTGCAAGGCCGAAGTCAACGGCAACGCCCATGCCTGCGGCGGTGATGAAATTGCCGTCGCGCACGACCTTTTCGGCGGAGATCTTTGCGCCTGTCAGCTGATCCTCAAAGCCGGGGTAGCAGATCGCCTCCTTGCCTGCAAGCAAGCCGCGCTTGCCAAGGATAAAGGGGGCGGCGCAGATGGCGGCGATATATGCGCCCTTGCGTGCCGCGGTCTGGACGGCTGCGTCCACGATGCGGCTTTCGTCCAGATTTTTTGAGCCGGGCATGCCACCGGGCAGAATGATCATTTCGGGATTTGCGTCCATATACATCGTGTCGGACATATCCGCCTGCACCGCGATGCCGTGCGAGCCGCGGATCATCTCGCCGCCCACACCCACGGTGGTGACCTCAACGCCTGCGCGGCGCAACAGATCCAGCGGAGCGAGCGCTTCAATTTCTTCAAATCCATTTGCCAAAAACAGATAGACCATGATGTTCTCCTTTGCAAAAACCACCCGACAAGCAGGGCCCGTCGGGTGGGAAAGTTGCCCCGTTCGGGGATTATTTGTTCAGATAGCTGCCCACGTCTTTGAGGGGAACGGTGATTTCCTCGCGCGTTTGCAGATTTTTCAGCTTGATCTCGCCCGCCTGATACTCGTTGCCGCCCATGATGGCTACGTGGCTGTAATTGCCGCGCACGGCGTAGTCGATCTGCTTGCCGAATTTCTTGTTGCCAAGATAGAGGGAAGCGGTCACGCCTGCATCGCGCAGGGTATCCACCAACGCGGTATACGCCTCGTAGGGAACGTCGTCAAAGCGGGTAACAAGCACCTTGGTGCCCTCATCGGAAAGGTTGGGGACAAGATTGTGGGTGACAAGGAAGTTTTCCAGCGTGACGTCGCCCATGCCGTAGCCCACGCCGGAGATCTTGGCGTTCTTAACGAAAAGGCCGACCAGGTTGTCATAGCGGCCGCCGCCGAACATGGCGCGGTTGTTTTCGGGAGCGAGGTCAAACACCTCAAACACGGTGCCCGTGTAGTAATCAAGACCGCGGATAATGCCGAAGTCAAATACACAGTATTTGTCCATGCCCGTCTTTTCCAGCATGTCGAAAAGGGCGGTCAGCTCGGCAGCACCCTGAGAATCGGGGCAAAGTGCGGTGGCTTCTTTTACGCCCATACCGTAAAGCGCGTCGATCTTGGCGATCTGCTCGTCACCAAGGCCCAGCTCCTTCATGGCGTTCTCGTATGCCTCGCGGGTGACCTTGTTCTTGCGGTCCACGACCTTGGAAACGCGCTTGGCGCCCTCGGCATCTGTGCCTGCAATGGCGGCGATCACGTCGTTGAAGAAGCGACGGTTGTTGATATGCACGCAGAACATCGTTTCGTCCGCACCGTAGGCGCGAAGCACGTTCACGGCGCTCTGGATCACGTCCAGATCCGCCTCGAAGGTGTCACAGCCGAAGATATCCACGTTGAGCTGCCAGAACTCGCGCAGTCTGCCGCGCTGAGGGCGCTCGTAGCGGTACATGTTAGAAATGCAGAACCATTTGAGGGGGTAGTTCAGCTCGCCCATCTTGCCCGCAACCATGCGCGCCACGGTGGGCGTCATCTCGGGGCGAATGGCAAGACCGCGACCGCCGCGGTCGGTGAAATTATAGGTCTGCTCCTTTGCCAGCTCCTCGCCGCTTTTGGCTGCGTAGAGGTCAAGGGATTCCAGCATCGGGCCGTCGTATTCCTCAAAGCAGGCCTTTTGCAGGGTGCCTCGCACCTTGCCGAAGAACCAGTTGCGCAGCTTCATTTCTGCGGGGTAAAAATCTCTTGTGCCCTTGTAGGGCTGAACCGAAAGCTTGTCCATTTGAAAAGTCCTTTCCGTTTGCTATCGTAATACCTGTTTATTATAACACAAAACGCGCCGTTTGTCTATTCTTTTCGTGCAAAAAAACACGATACTCTTTACAAGATAAAAAATATATGATAAAATATAGGCAATAAACCTAAGGAGGACATTCCGATGACCTTTGATTTTTCGGGTGAGAGCCGTACTCTTTCCAACGAGGAGCGCTTTATTGCGATCTTCAAAAGCAAGATCCACCGCGAGGGTGCCGATCGCCTTTTGGATTTCCTTTGCTCTGACAACAGCGACTTTTTCACTGCCCCCGCCAGCACGCAGTATCACGGCGCGTATCCGGGCGGCCTTTTGGAGCATAGCTTGAACGTATACGACTGCCTTTGCGACTATATGGCGCGCGACCGTGTGCGTGATGTCTACGGCTTGGATTACTCGGAGGAGAGCATCGCCATCGCGGCCCTTCTGCACGACCTTTGTAAGGTGAATTTCTACAAGGAAAGCACCCGCAACGTCAAGGAGAACGGTGTTTGGGTGGCAAAGCCCTGCTATACCATCGACGATCAGCTCCCCTACGGACACGGCGAAAAGTCGGTCTATATCGCGTCCGGTTATATGAGATTGACGCGTGACGAGGCGTTCGCTATCCGCTATCATATGGGCTTTTCCGGCGACTACGACAAGCGCGACGTGGGCAATGCCTTCGCCAAGTTCCCGCTTGCCGTGGCGTTGAATTTTGCGGATACCGAGGCGGCCTATTTCATCGAAGACCGCGCCAAGAAGCTGTAAGAGGTATCTATGGCAGAAAAGGAATTTGATCCCGCACTGAACGAAGAAGAGCTTGACGGGGTGCAGGACGAGGACGAAACCGGGGAAGATCTCGCAGACGAAACCGAGGATGAAACCGAGGAGGATAGTGCCCCTGCGAAAAAGAAGCAGCGCCTTGGCGCCCGTATCCGTAAGGCACTGCCCGTTGTTGCCATCTGGGCGCGTTATTTGTTGCCTGTGGCCACGCTGCTGACGCTTTTTGTGATGAGCTTTTTCGACAGTGTTCAGATCTATATCGGTGGCAAAACACAGATATACGAGCTTTCTGTTTTCAACGCCTACGTCAACACCTTCAAGGGGATGCACGCCTATTTCGGCGGTAGCACCGTGGCGGGACGCTCGTGGTTTTACAGCATCGTAACAGTGGGTGCTGTGGTTGGTATTCTGATCTTTCTTGTTGCGCTTTTCTTTGCGGGACTTGCCGCATATACTGCGGTACGCGCCTTCCGAGCAGGACACGAAAGCGAGGAAAGTGACCGTATGAAGCTGATCTTCAAGGTCGCGTTCCCGAACCGTGTGTGGCTGTTTTTATCCGAGCTTTTGATGCTGTTGCCCTTCCTTTACCCCGAGTTTTACGAAATGGTCGGCAATATGTTTTTGGCTGTCAAGGGCGTGGAGGTTATTTTCGTTCTTTTGAACCGTCCGTTGATCGTGGGCGGAAGCATGCTTGCCCTGACGTTGGTGCTGGCGCTGGTGACACCCAAGTACGAGCGCCGTAAGAGAATGAACATGTTTCTTCTGCACCGCACCGAGCAGACGGATACGCAGGAGGACGACGTCGAATAAGGAGGTCTTTATGCAACGCAAGCGTCTTTTTATCATAATCGGATGCGTCCTGATCGCCGTTTTGCTGGCGGGGTATATCTGGTGGTATATGCCCGTAAGATTTTTAAAGCGAGTTGATCCCGCGGACGTGGCGCGTATCGAGGTGTTCAACGGCGCCAACGGAGAGAAATTTGCGATCGAGGATCGCGCCGATATCGAGCATATCGTGTCAGGGATCTCTGACGTGAGGATGCGAAAGACAGAGTACGGCTATGTGGACGGATTTGTGTACAGCATTTCCTTTTACGCGGCAGACGGTACGTGTATTGACAGCTTTATTTTGAACGGGGACACGATCCGTGACGGTGCCATCAAGTATGAAATGGCGTATGAAACGTGTGAAGATGCGCTTTGCTTTGAATATATCAAGGCAATAGAGGCGACAAAATAAAAAAGGCGAGCGATGCTCGCCTTTTTTATTTTGGATCATTCCGGAACGATCAGGCCGTAATCGCCGTTCTTGCGGGCGTAGACCACGCAGACCTCCTCGGTTTCGGCGTCGCGGAAGACGTAGAACTGATGTTTGAGCAGGTTCATCTGCAAGATGGCCTCCTCTACGGACATGGGCTTGACGGGGAAGGATTTTACGCGAATGTCAAACTCTTCCTCCTCATCGTATTCCTCGTCGGATACGTAGTTCACAAACGCTCCCTCGCGCAGCTTCTTTTCAAGGCGCGTCTTGTTCTTGCGGATCTGGCGTTCCAGCGACTCTACTGCCTCGTCAATGGCGTTCTGGAAGGTGTCGGCACCCTCCTCGGCGCGGAAGATCGTGCCGTTGTAACGGATCGTCAGCTCGATATATTGCAGATCGTGGCGGCAGCTGTAAACAACGACCGCCTCGGTATCGTCATCGAAGAAACGGTCAAATTTAGAAAATTTCTTCTCAGTCAATTCTTTGAGGGAGGGGCGAACGGTCATTTGCTTTCCACTAATCGTAAATTTCATGCGATTTCCGCCTTTCTGTAACCGCTTGGGGATCTCCATCGGATTACAGTTTCATTATAGCATAGATTTTGTGAAAAGTAAATAACTTTTTAAAAGAAAAATCAAAAAATATGTGAAAAATTTTGAATTTTTTGGCGTTTTTTTGCTCAAACGGTCAGCTCGCGTGCCCATTTGCAAGCCAGCTCGATCCAGCAGGCGTTGTGCGGGACCACGAAACTGTCCTGCCCGCTGGCCGTGATGTCGTTGCAAAGGGAAAGACCGTGCTTGCCCTCAGGGAAAATGTGCAGCTCAAAGGGCACCTTGGCGCGGGAGAGCGCTGCGGCGAAAAGCAGGGAATTTTCCACGGGGACGGCCTGGTCGGCAGCGGTGTGCCAGAGAAAAGCGGGGGGCGTGTTTTCCTTTACGTGCAGCTCCAAGGAAAAGCGGTCTGCCTCCTCGCGCGTGTAGGTAAGGATCGGTTCCTTGTTGAACTTGCCGCAAAGGCGCTGCGTGGAATGTACGTGCGTATACTCCCCCGTGGTGATAACGGGGTAGGAAAGGATCATGCCAGTGGGGCGCGCGATGCCGGTGTCCTCGGTGCCAAGCACCTCCTTCACGGCGGGGTGATCCCAAAACACACCTGCACTTGCGGCGAGGTGACCGCCTGCGGAAAATCCGCTGATGAAGATATAGTTGGGATCAACGCTGTAATGCTGTGCGTTCTCGCGCACATGCTTGATGGCAAGCGCTGCTTCCTTCAAGGGTTGAAAATCTTTTGCATTTTCCTTTACGGAATAGTGCAAAATAAAGGTAGCGAAGCCCGCGGCAAGATATTGCGCTGCGACGACCTCGTCCTCGCGGTGGGAAAGGTCGCTGTAACCGCCGCCGGGGCAAACGATCACGGCACGGCGGGGAGAAAGCTTCAAGCCTGCGTAATTGGTAAGGCAAAGCGAGGTCAGTGTTGCCTCAAAGGGGTGCAGGGTAACTTGTTCGATCAGCATAGGCGCCTCCGTTGTTAAGATTACCCTTATTGTAGCACAAAACCCCCCGTTTGACAAGATTTTTTCGCGCACCTATTGACTTTTTTTGACAGTTAATTTATAATGAAGACATCTAAGGAAGAGTAAGAGCCTTGGCGTCAAGTGCCGACGGGACGGGGAGTTGCCGGTCGGACGAAGCGGATAGCATTTCCGCGCGGTCAAAGCTCTGCATCCCGCTTCACCGAAACAGAGCGCTTCGGCCTCCTTTTTTCGATGAAATTCGGGAAAGGGAGGTTTTTATTTATGGAAAAACAAACGAAAAAACGTGCGCCGTACGCCATTGCCGTATTTGGCAATCCGCGCGCGCTTTGCCTTGCTGCTTTGCTGGCGGCGATGAGCTTGATCTTGGGCAAATTCCTGCAAATTCCCACCCCGTTTGCCGAGTTTGTGCGCATCAGCTTTGAAAATTTGCCCGTTATTCTGGCAGGCATCGCCCTTGGCCCCTTGGCGGGCGCGATGACGGGGGCTGTGGCAGATCTTGTCGGCTGCCTTGCCTACGGATACAGCATCAACCCTTTGATCACGCTGGGTGCGGCATCGGTGGGATTGGTGGCGGGTGTGGTCAGCTGGCTGCTTGCCCGCACGCCGCTTTTGTGCCGGCTTTCACTTTCCGCCGTGGCTGCGCATCTGGTTGGCTCGGTGGGTATCAAGACCGCAGGGATCGCCGCGTGGTATCTGTCGAAATATGATCTCGGTTATTTTGAGCTGATGCTGTGGCGTCTGCTTAATTACACCATTATTGCCGTGTTGGAGATTGCTATTCTGTATGCACTCCTGCGTCATCGCGGCTTTCAAAAGCAACTGGAAAGGATGTGCCGAAAATGACCTACACGCAAGCACTGGAATATATCCATTCCGTCGTTTGGAAGGGGAGCCGCCCCGGGCTTGAACGCATCACGGAGCTGCTTGAAAAGCTCAATAACCCCCAAAACGGGTTGAAATTTATCCACATTGCGGGCACGAACGGCAAGGGCTCGAACTCCGCAATGCTGGAAAGCGTCCTGCGTGCTGCGGGCTACAAAACGGGGCTTTTCGTTTCCCCCTACATCAAGCATTTTAACGAGCGTATCTGCGTGAATGGCACGCCGATCTCGGACGAGGATCTTGCCGCCGCCACCGCCCACGTTCGCCCCTTTGCGGACGGTATGGCAGACGCGCCCACCGAGTTTGAGCTGATCACCGCCATCGGGCTTGTGCATTTCCTTAAAGAGAAGTGCGACGTGATCGTACTGGAAACGGGCATGGGCGGGCGTTTGGACTCCACCAACGTGATCAAGGATCCGTTGGCTTGCGTGATCACGGGCATTGCGATGGATCATACCGCCTTCCTTGGTGACACCGTGGAAAAGATCGCCGCCGAGAAGGCAGGCATCATCAAAGCGGGCTCTCCCGTGGTCTGGGGAGGATACGACAAGGGCGCGCGCAGCGTGATCGAAAACAAGGCGCGCGAGATGGGATCCTTTTTCGTTGCCGCCGAGGATACCCCTATGAAGGTACGAGAAATGACGCTTTCCGGTACGGTCGTGGACTACGGTAAGCGCGAAAACGTGCGGCTTCCGTTGCTTGGCACCTACCAGCCGCAAAACCTTGCCACCGTGCTTTCCACCGTGGACGTTTTGCAATCGCGCGGCTTGCAAATTCCCGAGGAGGCCGTGCGCGCAGGGCTTGCCGCCGTACGCTGGCGCGGCCGCTTTGAAAAGCTTTGCGATAAGCCGCTGATCTTCTCGGACGGTGCGCACAATCCCGAGGGTATCGCCGCCGCCGCAAAGGGAATTGCACATTATTTCCCGGACCGTCCCGTCGCGTTGCTGACGGGTGTTATGGCGGATAAGGATTATACGGATATGGTGCGTATGCTTGCTCCCGTGACCTGCCGTGTGTTCACGCTGACCCCTGACAATCCTCGCTCGCTTGCCGCCGCCGATTATGCCGCCGTGTATGCAAAGGCGGGTATCGAGGCCAGCGCCCACGATACCGTAGAGGATGCGGTTGCCGCCGCTGTTGCGTATGCGCGCGAAACGGGCACGCCGCTTTTCTCGCTCGGATCGCTTTATATGTACGTGGAGGTCACAGACGCCCTTGAAAAAATGGGCTTGATGAGGTATTGACAAAAGCACCACTTTTCGTTATAATATAGCAAGCGGCAAGGCCGCGGTGAGTTCGAAACCATCCTCACCTAAAATAAAACTAAGGAGTAAATAGTATGAGATCCACCAAAAAAACGCGTTACATCACGCGCGCGGCGGTGATCGCCGCACTGTACGTTGTGCTGACCTGGTTTTCGGCACTCTTTGGACTTTCCGGTCAAAATCTGATCCAAGTCCGCCTTTCCGAGGCACTTTGCATCTTGCCGTATTTCACCCCTGCCGCCGTGCCGGGGCTGGCGATCGGCTGCCTGATCTCAAATCTGCTGACGGGCGCTCACGTGCTGGATACCGTGTTCGGCACGCTGGCTACGCTGCTTGGCGCAATCGGCACAAGATTGTTGAAAAAGTGGCGTTTTCTCGCCCCGTTGCCGCCCATTCTGGCAAATACCATCATCGTTCCCTTCGTGTTGCGCTATGCGTATTTGATGGTGGATGTGGCAATGCCGATCCTGTTCCTTACCGTTGCCGCAGGCGAGATCATCTCCGTCGGTGTGCTTGGCACGCTTCTGCTGCTCGCGTTGCAAAAGCGCAGCACGTACCTGTTCGGTGATATCTGAAACAAAAAGCACCCGCACGCATCAGGCGTACGGGTGCTTTTTTTGCAGGCAGCGTCTGCCGTTATTTGGGAAATATTTGCTTTTCGACTTGAATTTTGCCAAAAAAAGTAATATACTATAAGTAAAGGGGGGATGGCATGAATGCAATGATATTCAATCCGGTGCAGGATTTTGACACCAAGTTCAGGCATCTTCACCTTGAACAAACGAAAACATATCTGAACGCGCTGATACAGCGCTCAGCCGTGAACGTTGAGCAAAACAGAAAGACGGTCAAGGATTATAACGACTGCAACAAGGATATCTATGCTTGGCCCACCAAGATGATCGTAGCCGCCAAGAACGGCTATACCACGCGTATCCCTTTCATCCCTTCCAAGGAGATCAAGCAGCAGGCAAGAGGCGTGTTCTTCTGATCCTGATGAGTTTACTATAAAAAGCCCCACCCGACTATGCTCGGGTGGGGCTTTGTTTTTGTTTGTTATTTCAGATCCTTTTTGGCAAAGACGCGATTGCCAAGGAACAAGAACAGCGCAGTGCCGCCAAGGGCGGGGATCAGCACGCACAGCACATCGATGGCGGTATAGGTGGTGCCGGTGCCGATATGCGTGGTGATAAACAGGTTGGATTTTTGCAGGATTTCCAGCATACGCACGGCAAATTTGTTTTCCACGTCCACCAGCATTGCCGCAACGGAAACGACGGTGGCGATGATCGAGAACAGGAAGTTGACGGCGATATAAAGCACGACGGTAAGTCCCGTGTTTTTCATCAGCACACAAAGAAGCGAGATGACTGCCGCAATGAAAACGTAAAGCAGCAAAGAGAAGAGCAGCGAGAGCAGGAAATAGCCAAACTCGCCTGCGTCAAATTCCACACCGTAGGGGAAGAAGAAAAGGGAAACGATCAGCGTCATCAGCGCGTGCAGCAGCATCAGACCGCACATCACGATGGTGGCGGAAAGGAACATCGAAAGGAAGACGTCGCGGCGCTTTTTGCCGCAGATGATCTTGTTTCTGACCGTGCCGTGGCTGAAATCCTTTCCCAGCACAACGGCGATCAGAATGGGAACGACCAGGCCGAAGTTACCGGAGGGATTGAAGGCGGTGAAAAACAGAGATTTGGAGGTGGTGAACAGGGCAAGCACGTCCAACCCCTCCCCCAGGATCAGTACGATCAGTGCGTACAAGAATGGGGTGAAAAGGGCGAAAACGACGCCGAGAACACAGCACACAATAAACAGCTTATCTACAAAAATTCTGCGAAGATCGGTTTTCAAAAGATCAGCCATGACGCGCACCTCCAAGCAGGGATAAATAGTAGTTTTCAAGGCTGGATTTGTAGCAGTTTACCCCCAGGATCTCAATGCCCGCCTGTTGGATACGCTTCAACAGGGTGTCCAGATGGAGCGCACCCGTGATGCGCGTGCCGTTTGCCAGCGGGAAAAGATCCTCGCGCGGGAACTGTGTGCAAAGCAGATCCCAAAGAGCTGCGGGATTGTTGACCTCGATCACGGTCGTGGGGCGGCACTCCTGTTCCAGCTCTGCGGCGGTGATCTCTTTGAGCAGCGTGCCGCGCGAGATGATGCCGTATTTGGTGGCGACCAGGGACAGCTCGTTGAGAATGTGAGAGGAGATCAGGAAGGTGATGCCGCGCTCGCGGTTAAGTCGCAGGATCAGCTCGCGGATCTCTACGATGCCCGCGGGATCCAGACCGTTCATCGGCTCGTCCAGAATGATGAATTCGGGATCTCCCAAAAGAGCCATGGCAATGCCAAGACGCTGGCGCATGCCAAGCGAGAAATTGCCCGCCTTTTTCTTGTCGTTGTAGAGGTAAAGAAGGCCAACCTCCTGCAAGACCTCGATAATTTTCGCTTCGTCAGTAAGGCCCAGGATCTCACTTTGCATGCTCAGGTTCTGATAGGCCGACATGTTGCGGTAGATCGAGGGGGCCTCCACGATCGCGCCCACCTTTTTTCTGACGCTTGTGATATCGGGCGAGGTGGAGGGAACGCCGAAAAGCTCCAACGAGCCCGCGTCTGCCGAGATAAGCCCCGTGATCAGACGGATCACAGTGGTCTTGCCCGATCCGTTCTCTCCCACGAAGCCGTAGATATCCCCGCGCGCAATATTCATGCTGACCGCATTCAGCACGTTGCTTGTGCGATAGCGCTTGGATACCCCAAAGGTACGAAGAATGTATTCCATACGATCCTCCTTGTGTTGTTATAAAAGTATTATATCACAAAAACGCGCGCGTAGCAATGGATACGTGCGTTTTTGCAAAGAAAAGTGCCCGTGTCTGCGGTTCGTAGAGAGGGAAAGCTCCCCGATCGCACGCGAAATCAATTCTTGCCTGCGTGTCTTCAAAGAACGAAAAAAGCACCCCGATTGGGGTGCTTCGTTCTGTGGTGACCCGTAGGAGAATCGAACTCCTGTTACCGCCGTGAAAGGGCGGTGTCTTAACCGCTTGACCAACGGGCCTTATTCACAAAATGCGGATCTTACAATCCGCATTTTGTTTGTTATGGTAGCGGGAATTGGACTTGAACCCATGACCTACCGGGTATGAACCGGTTGCTCTAGCCAACTGAGCTATCCCGCCGTACTGCGATATTATATCACAAAGGGATTGGTTTGTCAACACCCTTTTTGAATTTTTTTGAAGATTTTTTTATTTTCCCCCTTACCCCTTCGGGCAAGGGAGAAAACCTGTTTCTTATACGCCGATGATCTCGTAAATTTCAAGCAATCTTTCCTCGGCCTCGGTTTTGCGCGCGTCAATTGCGGCGGCTCTTTCATAGTCGGTGGCAGCGGAGCCGAACAGCTCCTCCTCTAACTTAGCAAGCTCCTCTTCTAAGGCCGCGGCCTCGCGCTTCAATTTTTCCATGCGCGCCTTTTCTTTTCTGGCCTCGGCACCGCTTTGCTTGCGCGCCAGGTATTGTGCCTTCTGGTCGCTCATCTCCTCTGCAACGGGGAGCTTGGCGGCGTCGGCGTCGTATGCGGCCTCGCGCTTTTTCTTGAATTCCAGATACTCGCTATATCCGTGCCCTGCGCGGCTGATGGGGTAGTCCAGCGCATCGCCCTCAAAGGCGCGGCCGGGGTGCAGCTCAATAAAGCGCGTGGCAAGCTTGTCCATAAAGTAACGGTCGTGCGATACCGTCAGGATCGTGCCCTCAAACGCCTCTAAGGCGCTTTCCAGTGCCTCGCGCGAGTCGATATCCAGATGGTTGGTCGGCTCGTCCAGCACCAGCAGGTTCATCTGCGACAAGATCAGCTTGGCCAGCGTCAATCTTGCACGCTCGCCGCCCGAAAGTACGCTAACGGTACGGAAAACGTCCTCACCCACAAAGCGGAAAAGTGCCAGGGTGCTGCGGATTTCCAGATCCGTTTTTTCGGGGTAGGCGTTGTGCAGCTCGTCCAGCACCGTGTTCTCGGGGGTCAGGTTTTGATTTTCCTGATCGTAGTAGCCGATCTCCACGTTATAGCCCGCCTCAATGCGTCCTGCCGTGGGCTGCAATTTGCCAAGGATCAGCTTGATCAGGGTGGATTTTCCGCACCCGTTTGGGCCGATAATGAAAAGTCGCTCCTTTTTCTGCAAAAGGAAGTTCAGATCCTCAAACAGCTTCTTCTCGCCAAAGGCCATCGACAGCTTTTTGACGTGCAGCACCTCGTTGCCGCTGGAAAACGCCTGCGAGAAGGAAAGACGGATCGACTTCGGCGCCTCGCGCGGGCGCTCTACGCGCTCCATTTTGGCAAGCATCTTTAAGCGGGACTCCGCCGCGATGATATTGCGCTCGCGGTTCCACGCGCGCTGCTGCGCGATGTATGCCTCTTGGCGGGCGATCTCCTTTTGCTGGTTCTTATAGTGCTTTTCCGCGATCTCGCGGTCAATACGGCGCTGCTCCATCGATGCGGTGTAGCCGCCGTTATACAGCTTACCGCGTCCGTATTCCAGTGCCAGCGTCTTGTTGGTTACGCGATCCAGGAAATAACGGTCGTGCGAGATGATCAGCACGCATTTGCGATACTGCGTGAGGAAGTTTTCCAAAAACAGCATCGTTTCAATGTCCAGATGGTTGGTCGGCTCGTCCAAAAGCAGCACGTCCGGCTCGCGCGCAAGCTGTCTTGCCAGCGCCAAGCGCGTGCGCTGACCGCCCGAAAGGGTGGAAAGCGGCTGGTTCTGCGTGTTTTCGTCAAAGCCGAAGCGGGAAAGGATCGAGGCACAGCGCCCCTTGAATTCAAGACCCCCGCGCTCAATAAATTTGGCGTTGGCCTCGGTATAGGCGTTCGTCAGAATTTCAAACTCGCGCGTGTCGGCGAGATGCGCCTTTTCGGCAAGCTCTTGCTCCATTTCCCACAGCTTTTGCTCGGCGGCCAGCATCTCGGGGAAGGCGGCGATCATCTGCGCCAAGGGCGTGTCGCCAAAGCGCTCGTCCACCTCAAACGCGCCGTCCTGCGTCAGGATCCCGACGCTCTTGTCGTTTGCCAAAAAGATGCTGCCCTCGTCGGGCGTGTATTCGCCCGTTAACAGCTTGAAAAGGGTGGATTTTCCGCACCCGTTCACGCCGATAATGCCCAATTTGTCGTTGTCGGCAAGGGCAAAGGATATCTTGTCTAAGATCTTTCGCGTGCCGAAGGAAAGCGAAAGATCCGCTACACTGAGTACTGTCATTGTTCGCCCTCGATCATTTTCAGCATCGCGTCCTGATCGATCACGGGGACGCCAAGCGCCTGTGCCTTGGTCAGCTTGGAGCCGGCTTCCTCGCCTGCGACCACAAAAGAGGTCTTCTTGGATACGGAGCCGGACACCTTGCCACCTGCGGCCTTGATGCGTGCGGCGGCCTCGTCGCGCGACATATCGGGCAGCGTACCCGTCAGCACGAAGGTAAGACCTGCCAGCTTGTCACCCGTGGGAGCGGCAACGGCCTCGGTCACAAGCCCCGCGTCAATGAGGCGGCGGCAGAGCGCCACGTTTTGCTCATGCGAGAAATAGTTCAGCACGTAGTCGGCGGTGATCTCGCCGAAATCTTCAATTTCAATCAGCTCCTCGCGCGTGGCAGAGAAGCAGTTTTCCAGTGTCTTGTAGCGTGCGGCAAGCGCCGTGGCGGCCACCTCGCCGATGCTGCGGATGCCAAGCGCAAAAATCAGGCGCTCCAAGCCCGCTTTTTTCGAGCTTTCAATGGCAGCGATCAGGTTGTTTGCAGATTTTTCGCCCATACGTTCCAGGGACGCGATCTGGTCGGCGCGCAGCGTGTAAAGATCGGCTGCATCGTGAATGAGGTTGGCACGCAGCAGCGCTTCCACTACCTGCGGACCAAGGCCCTCGATATTCATAGCACCCTTGGAGGCGAAATGCTCAATACTGCGGGAAAGCTGTGCGGGGCAGGCAGCGTTGGTGCAGCGCACGGCCGCGCCCTCGTCACTGTCGCGCATCGTGGGCTCGCCGCAAGAGGGGCAGATACGGGGCAGGAAATAGACACTCTCCGCGCCGCTTCTTGCCTCGGGGTGGGAGGCCACGACCTCGGGAATGATATCGCCCGCCTTCTGTACGGTCACGGTGTCACCGATGCGGATATCGCGCTCGTGAATGAAATCCTCGTTGTGCAGCGTAGCGCGGGAAACGGTCGTACCTGCAAGGCGCACGGGGGAGAGAATGGCAGTGGGGGTCAGCACGCCCGTGCGACCCACGGCCACGGTAATATCCAGCAGCTTGGTGCGCTTTTGCTCGGGCGGGAATTTATACGCCACCGCCCACTTGGGGGTGTTCGTACCCTCGCCAAGCACGGCGCGGTCGGCAAGCTTGTCGATCTTGATGACCATACCGTCGATGTCAAAGGCGAGATCGTCGCGCATCGCGCCGATCTTCTCAACATGTGCCTCGATCTCCTCTGCGGTAGTGGCTACGGTACGGTTGGAAAGCACCTTAAAGCCAAGCTCGGCAAGGCGATCCAGCGCCTCGGTGTGCGTCAAGGGTGCGTGGCCGTCGGCGTAAAGCTCACCCTCTTGCAGATTGAACACGAAAATATCCAGCTTGCGCTCGGCCGCGATCTTAGGATCAAGCTGGCGCAGGGAGCCTGCTGCCGCGTTGCGGGGATTGGCCATCAGCGCCTGTCCCTCGGCCTCGCGCTTTTGGTTGATCCTTTCAAACACGGCGCGGGGCATATAGACCTCGCCGCGCACGGTGAGCGTTAAGGGCTCGGTCAGCTTCATGGGGATCGAGTAAATGGTGCGCAGGTTGCTTGTGACGTCCTCGCCCACCTGACCGTCACCACGCGTAGCACCGCCCACGAATACGCCGTTCTCATAGCGGAGCGCGACGGAAAGACCGTCGATCTTTGGCTCTACGGAATAAGTGGCATTGGGCAAAATAGGGGCTACACGGGTAAGAAAATCGCGCAGCTCCTCAAAGGAAAAGACGTCCGAGAGCGAGTTGAGCGGGACGGAGTGCGTCACTTTTTCAAACTTGTCCAGCGCCGTACCGCCCACGCGATGGGTGGGGGAGGAGGGATCGTCCAGCTCGGGGTTTTCGCTTTCCAGTCGGATCAGCTCCGCGTACATCTTGTCGTATTCAAAATCCGAAATTTCCGGGGCATCGTCGTTGTAATAGCGCTTCGCGTGGTATTCGATCTGGCGGCGCAGCTTTTCGATGCGATCTGCAATCTCTTTCATGGGAAATTCCTTTCTTTTATCAGTTATACTAACTTATATTATACCATTTTATAGGGGGCTTTGTCAATTGCGAGCGGGGGAAAGTGTGTCTTTTTCAATAATTTTTCAAAGAAAGCGTGCGCAGATGGCAAAAATGTGCTAAAATATAGAAAAGACGTAAAATCGGAGAGAAAAAGATGAAGCTTTTGATTGCCTTTGCCAGCAAGTCGGGCTGCGCCCGCGAGATGGCGACGATGCTTTGCGAGCAGCTCCCCCGCCACGAGATCACGCTGTGCGACCTCGCCGTAGAGCAGCCCGATCCCACCGCGTTTGATTACGCCGTGGTCGGTGGCTCGATCCGCCTGAATAAGGCGCACAAGGCGCTTAGAAAATATCTGGAAAAGTATGGGAGCGCACTGGAAAAGGTGCCGCATACCCTGTTTATTTGCTGCGCGTTTGCCGAATATCTGGATCACTATTTTGCCGTGGCTTTTTCCCGCGAATTGCGCGAGAGCGCCGATGAGGTGCTGTATTTCGGTGGGGATCTGACGCTTTCTCGCCAGCGCGGCTTGGACAAGCTGCTCACGCGTATGATCCGCAACAGTATCTTGGAAAGCGAAGACGAGGATAACGTTCTTCCCACGCTTTTGCCCGAGCACGTGCGCGCGCTTGCCGACCGTTTGCGGAAAAAATAAACTTTTTCTTGAAATGCTGTTGACAAAACGGTAAGTTTGTGATACAATATGTGGGTGCTGAAAATGCACCCAATATGCCCCTGTAGCTCAGACGGTAGAGCACTTGACTTTTAATCAAGGTGTCCGGAGTTCGAGTCTCCGCAGGAGCACCAACAAAAAGCCCTCGGCCTTGTGCCGAGTTCTTTTTGTTGCTCCTGCGGTTTGGTGAAAACTCCGCGAGCGCAAAGCGCGGTCGGAGGGGAAGTCGCGAAGCGATCTTCCTACATCCCGAAGGGATGTGAACGGGC
>JAZQWF010000006.1:0-19424 GCA_045632185.1 Eubacteriales bacterium | reverse complement strand
CCACCGACACCTGCTTCTGCGGGACGTTCGGTATCGACGCCGCTGATCCCAAGGGTGACCTCACCGCCTGGGAGATCGAGGGCGGCTATGCCCTTCGCGCCAACACCGAAAAGGGCGAGGCGCTTCTTGCCAAGGTGGCAGATCTTCTCACCGACACTGCGGACACCGCCGCCGACGAGGCCAAGGCAAGGATCCGCACGATCCTTGGCAAGCTCCCTCTCGCAGGGCTTACCACCAAGGGGCTTGGCAAGGGGCTCACCAAGGAGCTTTTCGACCGTCCCGAGTGGGCTTCTCTTTCCGAGAGCTGCCTTGGCTGCGGTACCTGCACCTTCCACTGCCCCACCTGCCAGTGCTACGACGTCCGCGACTTCGATACGGGCCACGGCATCAAGCGCTTCCGCTGCTGGGACAGCTGCATGTACTCCGACTTCACCAAGATGGCACACGGCAACTCCCGTGTCAGCCAGTTGGAGCGCTTCCGTCAGCGCTTCATGCACAAGCTGGTGTATTTCCCCGATAACAACGATGGCATCTTCGGTTGCGTTGGTTGTGGCAGATGCCTTTCCAAGTGCCCCATCTCGATGAACATCGTAAAAGTAATGAAAGTTCTGGCAAAGGGAGGTAACAAGTGATGAATGAAACCTTGATCCCCTATGCGGGCGTTGTTACAAAGATCACCGATCAGACCCCCGACGTCAAAACCTTCCGCGTAGAAGCACCCGAGGGCGGCAAGCTTTTTGAGCACCTGCCCGGTCAGTGCGCCATGCTCTCCGTTCCCGGTATCAGTGAGGCGATGATCTCCATCACCTCCTCCCCCACGAACAAGGAGTACATGGAATTCAGCGTGAAGAAGTGCGGATGCCTTACCGAGTGGCTGCACGCCATGGAGGAGGGCCAGATGATCACCGTTCGCGGTCCCTACGGCCGTCACTTCCCCGTGGATGACGAGCTGGCAGGCAAGAACCTGGTGTTCGTGGCCGGCGGTATCGGTCTTGCACCCCTTCGCTCCGTGATCAACTACGTACGCGACAACCGCGAGAAGTACGGCCGCGTAGATATCATCTACGGTTCCCGCTCCAAGGAAGATCTTGTTTACTACGATGAGATCGTCAATGAGTGGATGAATGAGCCCGACTTCCATGTCCATCTGACCATCGACCGCGAGCAGGAGAACTGGAACGGCCACGTCGGCTTCGTTCCCAACTACATTGCCGAGGTTGGCCTCAACCCCGTCAACACCTGCGCGCTGATGTGCGGCCCCCCCATCATGATCAAGTTCTCTCTGCCCAACCTGGTTCAGGCCGGCTTTGAGAAAACCCAGATCTTCACCACGATGGAGCTTCGCATGAAGTGCGGTATCGGTAAGTGCGGCCGTTGCAACATCGGCAACAAGTACGTGTGCAAGGACGGCCCCGTGTTCCGTTTCGATCAGTTGGATGAGCTTCCCGCCGAATATTAATAAGGAGTACACACAAATGGAAAATATGATCAATATTTACCTCTACGGCAAAAAGTATGAGGTTCCCTCCAATCTCACCATCATGGGTGCGATGGAGTACGCCGGCTATCAGCTGGTGCGCGGTGTTGGCTGCCGCTGCGGCTTCTGCGGCGCTTGTGCCACCATCTACCGTATCAAGGGTCAGACCGAACTTAAAACCTGCCTTGCCTGCCAGACCCAGGTTGAGGACAATATGTACATCGCAACTCTGCCCTTCTTCCCCCTGGTGAAGAAGCCCTACGAGATCGGCGACGTAAAGCCCACCGAGCAGATCATGATGCAGCTTTACCCCGAGATCTACGCTTGCGTTGGCTGCAATGCCTGCACCAAGGCATGCACGCAAGGGTTGAACGTGATGCAGTACATCGCTTACGCACAGCGCGGCGAGTACGAGAAGTGCGCTGAGGAGAGCTTTGACTGCGTGATGTGCGGCGTTTGCTCCTCCCGTTGCCCTGCCGGCATCACCCACCCCCAGGTTGGTCTGCTTGCACGCCGTCTGACCGGCAAGTATCTCGCCCCTGAGACTGCACACTTGCAGGATCGCGTAGCAGAGATCCTGCGCGGCGACTGCGAGGCAGCCCTCAGAGATATCATGAGCAAGACCACGGCCGAGCTCAAGGATATGTACAACAACCGTGACTTTGAGAAATAAGGAGGCGCTTAAAATGTATACGAAGGAAATGTTAGAGTCCATCAAAAAGGTGGAAGCAACACGTGCCGAGCGTCTCGCTAACGTAAAGGCAGGTATTCACCCCCGCCGTATGACGGCAGAGGAAAAAGAGCAGGTCAAGATGGAGAACCATCCTGACTACATCGCATCTCAGTTCGCAGAGCTGCAAATCGGCCCGAACAAGGGCGAGAAGGTTCCGCTTGAATTGGCAGAGCTTCTGCAAGCAAACAGCCGCATCAACCCCAAGGACATCGACCTTAGCCGTACCGACTACGAGACCGACGTTCTGATCATCGGTGGCGGCGGTGCCGGCTCCGCAGCCGCTATCATGGCTCACGAGAACGGTGCTGACGTTATGATCGTGACCAAGCTTCGTCACGGCGACGCGAACACCATGATGGCAGAGGGCGGTATTCAGGCAGCTGATAAGCCCAACGACTCCCCCGCACAGCACTACCTTGACGTTATGGGCGGCGGTCACTTCACCAACGTTCCCGAGCTTGTTTACAAACTGGTTAACGATGCTCCCGTTTGCATCAAGTGGCTCAACGACCTTGGCGTTATGTTCGACAAGGAAGCTGACGGCACGATGGTTACCACCCACGGCGGCGGTACCTCCCGCAAGCGTATGCACGCCTGCAAGGACTACTCCGGTGCAGAGATCATGCGCGTGCTTCGTGACGAGGTGCAGAACCGTCAGATCCCCGTGGTCGACTTCTGCGCAGCAGTTGAGCTGATCAAGGACGAGAAGGGCCGTGCTACCGGCGCGGTTCTGATGAACATGGAGACCAAGGAGATCCTGATCGCACGTGCCAAGACCGTGGTTATCGCAACCGGCGGTGCAGGCCGTATGCACTACCAGGGCTTCCCCACCTCCAATCACTACGGCGCAACCGCAGACGGTCTGGTGCTTGCTTACCGTGCAGGCGCACCTCTGCTTTACGCCTACACCCTGCAATACCATCCCACGGGCGTTGCTTACCCCTCTCAGATCTTTGGCGCGCTGGTTACCGAGAAGGTTCGTTCCATCGGTGCACAGCTCGTTAACAAGGACGGCGAGCCCTTCATCTACTCCCTTGAAACCCGTGACATCTGCGCGTCCGGCGTTATCCGCGAGTGCAAGCGTGGCGGCGGCGTTGACACCTTCAACGGCGGCCAGGGCGTATGGCTTGACTCTCCCATGATCGATATGCTGCACGGCGAGGGCACCATCGAGAAGCGTATTCCCGCTATGATGCGTATGTACCTCAAATACGGTATCGATATGCGCAAGCAGCCCATTCTGATCTACCCCACTCTGCACTACCAGAACGGCGGTATCAAAATCGGCGCAAACGGCATGTCTGACGTTGAGAACCTCTTCGTTGCAGGCGAGGCAGTCGGCGGTATCCACGGCGAGAACCGTCTGATGGGTAACTCTTTGCTTGACATCATCGTATTCGGCCGCAACGCAGGCACCAACGCTGCTGCCGCCGCTAAGAAGATCGACAAGCTGGGCAAGCCCACCTTGAAGCACGTCAAGGACTTTGCTGCTGAGCAGAAGGCCGCCGGCATCAAGACCGACAAGTGCTCTCCCATTCTGCTTCCCAACTACGCAAGAGGCGCAAAGCCCATCTAATGTGGCTTATCCTACGGGAAAACCCTTTGAAAAAAGGGTTTTCCCGTGCCTTTGTGCGGCAAGTGCCGCAAAGAACGAGGGAGGACGTATTTTGCGCAAAAAGTGCCATAACGGTATGAGTTTTGCGTGAAGTACGCTCTCCCACAACACAAATTTTTCGGAGGAAAAATTACTATGATCGATTATTTGGGTGGTGTTACGGGCTCTCTGCTCTCCACCATTTTCATCGCCTTTATCATCGCGGCCGTCGGCTACCTCGTGGGCGCGATCGAGATCAAGGGCATCTCGCTTGGCACCGCAGGCGTGCTGCTTGTAGCACTTGCTTACGGCGTGCTTTGCAACTACGTGCCCAGCTTTGAGATCGGTGCAAAAACCATCTCTCTTTTCAACTCAGCCAACTTCAAGCTGATCTCCAACATCGGTACGGCCATGTTCGTTACCGCCGTTGGTCTGATCGCAGGTCCCAAGTTCTTCCGCACCTTCAATCGCAAGTCCCTTTCCTATATTGTGATGGGCGTTGTGGTTATTACGGTCGGCGCACTGACCGCAGTTGTGATCACGCTTGTTGACTCCGGCCTCACCCCCGCAATGGCGGTCGGTCTTCTGACCGGCGGTCTGACCTCCACCCCCGGCCTTTCCGCAGGTCAGGACGTGGTTGCGGACAACGCTGAGGCGCTCAGCCAGCTGACCGCTGGCTACGGCATCGCGTACCTGTTTGGTGTGCTTGGTGTTGTTCTGTTCGTACAGATCATGCCCAAGATCTTGAAGATTGACATCGACAAGGAACGTGAGTCCTTCGTAGCCGCCGCTGCCGTTGAAGTCAAAAAGGCCGAAAAAGAGTACAAGCAGCTCGATCCCTTCGGCTTCTTCCCCTTCTTCCTTACCATTGCGCTTGGTTGTGTGATCGGCGCGATCAAGATCCCCGGCATCAACTTCTCGCTCGGCACGTCCGGCGGTACACTGGTGGCAGGTCTGATCCTTGGTCACTTCGGCCACATCGGCCCGATCGATTGCCGCCTGAAAAAGGAAACCCTCAACTTCTTCCGTGAGCTTGGCCTTGTTCTGTTCCTCATCGGCGCAGGCGTTCCCGGCGGTGTGAACTTCGTTTCCAACGTGAAGGTATCCTACTTCATCTACGGCGCGATCATGACCTTGGTTCCCATGATCCTTGGCTTCGTGCTTGGCAAGTTCGTGTTCAAGCTTTCCATCTTCAACAACCTCGGCTCCATCACCGGCGGTATGACCTCTACCCCCGCTCTCGGCGCGCTGATCAGCACCGCCAAGACGGACGACGTTTCCGCCTCCTACGCCGCCACCTACCCCATCGCTCTTGTTATGGTGGTGTTGGCCTCGAAGATCATTCTGATGGTATTCTAAAAGCCACAAAGGCGCTCCCGACCGGGAGCGCCTTTTATTTTCATTTGTGAAAAAATTTCGTTTGCTCTTGCAATTTTTACTGAAATCTGTTATACTATATAAGGTAAGCTGTAAAATAAGGCCATACCAGTCGGGGAAGTAGCGGAGCCCTGCACCTGAAATCCGCTATAGCAGGGGTTGATCCCCTCTTTGAGGGCCGAAGCGATGCGGTCCGGAGCGCTCTTTGCTGTGTTGAAGAGTGGGTCTTGCGCAATCGGTAGCCGTGAACCATGTCAGGTGGGGAACCAAGCAGCATTAAGCGGTCCCATCGATGTGCCGCGAGGGTGCCTGCTCCGAGCAGGAGAGGCGATTTCCGCGCAAAGCAGACGTTCGATCTGAGGGTGTATGGTCTTATTTTGCAGCTTATTTTATAACCAAAATCACCCAACCTAAAAGGTTGGGTGAGCTTAAAAATTCCGGAGGTGATTTCTATGCATCAGGCACTTTATCGTAAATGGCGTCCCAAATCCTTTGAGGACGTGTGCGGGCAGGAGCATATCACCTCCGTTTTGCGTTACGAGGTTGAGCATAACGCCCTCTCGCACGCCTATCTGTTCTGCGGATCGCGCGGTACGGGTAAGACCACCTGTGCCAAGATCCTGGCCAAGGCCGCCAACTGTGAGCATCCCGTAAACGGCAGCCCCTGCGGCGTGTGCGATGCGTGCGTGTCGATCGAAAACGGCTCCGCCACCGACGTGCTGGAAATGGACGCCGCCTCCAACAACGGCGTTGACAGCATCCGCGATATCCGCGACGAGGTCGTTTATACCCCCACCGCGCTCAAATACCGCGTTTATATCGTAGACGAGGTACATATGCTTTCCACCAGCGCCTTCAACGCGCTGCTGAAAACCTTGGAGGAGCCGCCCGCACACGTCATTTTCGTGCTGGCTACCACCGAGCTGCAAAAGCTCCCCTCCACCATCATTTCCCGCTGCCAGCGCTTTGATTTCCGCCGCATTGCCACCCCCGTGCTTGCCGCACGTGTGTCGCATATTGCCAAGGAGGAGGGCTTCACCCTTGCCCCCGAGGCCGCCGAGCGCATCGCCAAGGCCGCACAGGGCGGTATGCGCGATGCCATCAGCTTGTTAGAGCTTTGCGCCAGCACCCGCCGCGACATTGACGTGAACGTGGTAAACGAGATGATGGGCTCGGGCGGACGCGATGCAATGCTGCCGCTGGTAAAAGCTATCCTGCGCGCTGATTACGACGCCGTGTTCGGTGCCGTGGACGCCGCCGTGGCCTCCTCGCGCGACCTCAGCGTATTCTGGCAGGATCTGATCAGCATCTACCGCGATATCCTGGTGTTGAAAACCACGGATGCCGCCGCCAAATATCTGGATCTGACCGACGTAGAAACCGCACAGCTGAGCGAGGTGGCAAACGCCCTTTCCAAGGCCACGCTTCTCTCGCACTGCCGGCTGTTGGAGGACGCGCTGTTTGCCATGCAAAAGGCAAACGCCGTCAAGCGCATCGTCGCAGAGCTGACACTGGTGCGCATGTGCGATCCCGCGCTGGACACCTCGGCGGAGGGCATGCTTGCCCGCATTGCCCGCTTGGAGGAAAGCGTAGCCGGCATTCCGATGCCGATCGCCATTCCCTCTCCCGCCCCCTACCCTGCTGAAACACCCGCAGCGGCAGCCCCCGTGCAAGCACCTGCTCCCGCGCCTGTTGCGCCCGCACCCGTTGCGCCCGCACCGAGTGCTCCTGCGCCCGCGCCGAAAAAACCGAGCGCTCCCACACCTGCTCCTGCACCGGCACCCACGCCCGCAGCAAGCACCGTATCCCCGCAAACGGGACGCGTTTTGCACCGCGTTCGCGGATTTATGAACTGCGTAGAGCGTATGCGCCGCGATGATATGATGCTGGGCACCTTCTTGGCAGAGGCCAAGGCCTTCACACTGGACGACGGCAAGATCGTGATCCAACACACAGTGGAATGGGCACTCAACATGCTGCAAGCGGCCCGCGCCAAAACGATGCTGGCCCGCGCCTTTTCCGCCGAGTTGAAGCGTCCCGTTGACCCGCAAAGCTTTATTTTTGAAATCAAAACCGACGCCGACAGCGCAGGCGATACCGTTCTGGACGACCTGATCGAGGCCGCCGAGCAACAATGATCAAAGAACAAGGAGATATATCACCATGAAAGCAAACTACAAAGCACCTAAGATGGGCGGTATGGGCGGCAACCAGGCCGCTATGCTGCAACAGATCCAGAAGATGCAGGCGGATATGACCGCCAAGCAGGAGGAGCTGGAAGCAAGAGAATACGAGGTTTCCGCAGGCGGCGGCGCCGTCACCTTGAAGATCAACGGTCAAAAGCAGATCCTTTCTCTTGACATCGCCCCCGAGATCGTGGATCCCGACGATATTGAAACGCTTTCCGACATTCTGGTCGCCGCCGTGAACGAGGCCATCAAGCGCGTGGACGACACCGCCGCTGCCGAAATGGACGCCATCACCGGCAGCATGAACCTGCCCGGCATGGGCGGCCTTGGCGGCTTCCCCGGTCTTTTCTGATATGTCCGGTATCGAAGCCCTGGATATCCTGGCGGAGAAATTTGCCCGCCTGCCCGGCATCGGACGCAAAACGGCCGAGCGCCTTGCCTTTGCAGTGCTGGAACAAAGCCCCGAGGACGTTGCCGGCTTTGCCCGCGCCATGACCGAGGCCAAGGAAAAGATCCACCGCTGCCCCATCTGCCAGAACCTGACCGACAGCGAGGTTTGCCACATCTGCCTGGACGCAAGCCGCGACAAGTCGACCATCTGTGTGGTAGAGGATCCCCGCGCCGTGATGGCACTGGAAAAGGTGCGCACCTATCGCGGTGCATACCACGTGCTGCACGGCCTGATCTCCCCCATGTCCGGCATCACGCCCGACGCGCTGACGCTGCGCGAGCTGCTGGCCCGTCTGGAAGACGATACCGTGAAGGAGGTCATCGTGGCAACGGCCGCCACCACCGAGGGTGAGGCCACCGCCATGTATCTTTCCCGCTTGCTCCGCCCCCTTGGCATCAAGGTGTCGCGTCTTGCACACGGCATACCCTTTGGAGGCGCATTGGAATACGCCGACGAAATCACGCTTTCCCGCGCGCTGGAAGGTAGACGGGATTTCGAGTGATCGCTCACAGAGAAAAGAGAAAGAATGAAAAACATCACGATTGAAAACATGCTGAATACAAACAAAATGCTTGCCCCGCGACTTCGCACGGACAAGCTTTTTGTGCTTCCTGCGGGAGGGCTTGATCTGCGCGGTTATCTGGACGATACCGTGCGCCTTATTGAGGAGATCCAGCTTTCCGACCGCCCGCTTTGGAGTAGATTTGTGCAGGTATTTGCCGATCAGCCCGACGGCGAAAACCGCGGCTGGCGCGGCGAGTACTGGGGCAAGATGATGCGCGGTGCGTGCCTGACCTATCATTACACGCAGACCCCCGCGCTGCTGGAAACGCTGACGGCCGCCACACGCGCACTGCTGGAAACCGCCGAGGAGGACGGACGCATCGCCTCCTACCCCCGCGAAACGGAATTTACGGGCTGGGATCTGTGGTCGCGCAAGTACGTGCTGCTTGGCTTGGAGCATTTCTATGAGATCTGCACCGACGAGGCGCTGAAAAGCGAGGTGCTTCGCGCCGCCATCGCGCACGCAGACTACATTCTGCAATTCTTCGGGTGGGATAAAAACGACATCACCAAGGCCTCCTGCAACTGGGAGGGCGTAAACTCCTCCTCGATCTTAGAGCCGATGGTACGCCTTTATTCGCTTTCGGGCGAGCAGAGATATCTGGACTTCGCCACCTATATCGTGGAGCGCGGCGGCGCCGAGAATGAAAATATCTTCGAGGTCGCTTATCAGAACGAAAAGCTCCCCCACGAGTACCGCATCACCAAGGCGTACGAAACGATCTCCTGCTTTGAGGGACTTCTTGAATATTACCGCGTAACGGGCATTGAAAAATGGCGCGAGGCGGCCATCAATCTCGGTCATCGCATCTGCGAGAGCGAGGTGTCGATCATCGGCACGGGCGGCTGCTGGCACGAGCTGTTCGACCACACCAAATCCCGCCAGCTTGCCACCAATTACGCAGGCGTCCAGCAGGAGACCTGCGTCACCGTTACCTGGATGAAATTCTGCTTGCAGCTTTTGTGCCTGACGGGCGAGAGCCGCTTTGCAGATGAAATTGAGATCAGCATTTACAACGCGCTGCTCGGCGCGGTCAATCACGACCGCTGCCCCCAGCACGGCGGGCTGCCCTTTGACAGTTACAGCCCGATTTTGTTCGGTGCGCGCGCACGCGAAACGGGTGGCAGACAAACGCTTGCCGACGGCTCGCATTACGGCTGCTGCGCCAGCATCGGCTCGTCCGGCACGGGCCTGATACCGCTCTCCGCCCTGCTTTTGCGCGAGGACGGCGTGGCGATCAATCTGTACATTCCCGGCACGGCGGCACTTTCCACCCCTGCGGGCGCCCCCTTGGAAATCAGCACCAAAACAAATTACCCCGCAGACGGGGCGGTTTCCGTCCGGGTAGACACCACGGACGATGCGCCCTTTACCGTGGCACTGCGCGTCCCTGCGTGGAGCCATCTGACCACGCTTGCCGTGAACGGTCAGCTTGTTGACGTACAGCCCGGCAAATACGCCGAGATCACCCGCAAGTGGTCCTGCGGCGACACCATCGAGCTGTTTTTGGATATGCGCACCGCGCTCATTCACCCCGAGGGACAGCTGCCCGATCAGAACTCTCCCCATCACGTGGCGCTCCGTCGCGGCCCGCTCACACTGGCGCGTGATGCTCGTTTGGCGGGAGATATGCACGCTCCCGTCAGCATCGCCACCGATGCGCAGGGCTTTGCCGAGGTAGAGCTTTTGCAGAAAAGCACGATCAAGTGCAACTACGCCTTCCGCGCAAAGCAGACGGACGGCAGCTTTATAGAGCTTGTCGACTACGCCTCTGCGGGCAAAAAATGGGGCAACGATGCCATCGTCACCGCTTGGCTTCCCACGCGCTCCTATGCGCAACTAGACCTCACCAGCCCCTTCATCATCAAGGAGGGCTCGCTTGGCGGCCTTACCAATCCCGTAGCGGATCCCAACCGTCCCATTTTCTTGAAGGACGGCGTTGTTTGCTCCGGCCCTGTCGGCACACCGATGGCCGTAACGCTTTGTGACAAGAAGGACGGCGCTTATCGCATCAAGGCAGGTGAGGAGTATCTTACCATTGACGAGGAAGGACGCCTTGTCACCACCGACCGCAAGGGCGGGCGCTTCACCCTTTTGCATCAGGGACTTGACCGCTACGCCTTCGCCACACCCGATGGCCGCTTGCTGGCCTTTCACGGCAGCATCTCCAAAGAAAAGCCGATCGTCTTAGACGAGATGCGAGATATCAACAAAAAACACATTTTCACACTTTGCAACGTGGAGGAACAGATATGAACACCAACGTAAAAGTATTGCTTTCCCGCGGGATGACGATGCCCGCTTACGCCACCGAGGGCGCTGCCGCCGTTGATATGCGCGCCGCTATTGACGAGGGCACGACCGTAACCATTCAGCCCGGTCAGCGCGCCATGATCCCCACGGGTATGGCCATTTCGCTTGAAAACGCAAACGTGGTGGCGATCCTTGCCGCCCGCAGCGGTCTTGCCGTGAAGAGTGGCATCAACCTTGCCAACGGCATCGGCGTGATCGACTCCGACTACCGCGGTGAGATCTGCGTAGGTCTTTACAACAGCTCTGACGTTCCCTTTACCGTCAACCGCGGCGACCGCATCGCGCAGCTCTTGTTTATGCCCGTTTACGTGGCCAAGTTGATCGAGGCAGCTACCCTTGACGAAACCGCACGCGGTGCGGGCGGCTTCGGCTCTACCGGTGTAAAATAATGCGCGTTATTCTGGCATCCAAATCCCCCCGCCGCCGCGAGATCCTTTCCATGCTCGGCGTGGAATTTGAGATCCTCAGCGCGGACGCGGACGAAAGCTCGGATATCACCGATCCCGAGGCGCTGGTGCGTGAGCTGGCGCTGCGCAAGGGACGCGCCACGCGCGCGCTTTTGCAGGAAAGAGGCGAGTGGGACGAAAGCACCCTGATCATCGCCTCGGACACCGTAGTCGCCACGCAGAACGAGATCCTCGGCAAGCCCGCAGACGCACAGGACGCGGGGCGCATGCTTCGCGCCTTGCAGGATAGCACCCACCGCGTGATCAGCGGCGTAGCACTGCTTTGCGGCGAGCGCGAGGTGGCGGACTTTGACAGCACGGGTGTGCGTTTTGCCGCAATGAGTGAGAATGAGATCGACTGGTACGTAGCTTCCGGCGAGCCGAGCGACAAGGCCGGCGCTTACGCCGTGCAAGGGCTTGCTTCCCTTTGGATCAAGGGATTGGAGGGCGACTACTTCAACGTCGTAGGCCTCCCCGTCTACAAGCTGAACGCGCTCTGCCAAAGCTTTCTTGGAAAGCCCCTGACACAGCTGAAATAAAAAAAGAACGGACATTGTCCGTTCTTTTTTTATCCCGCGCGGGCATTTTCCTGCGCCCAGGGCAGGGGGGCATCGCTCACTCTTGTGACCAGCACGGAAAGGTCGTCCGCCTGCGCAGAGCTTGCGTGATTGATCACCATGCGGGAAAACTCCTCCGCATCTCCCTCCCACTTGGTTTGCAGCATTTGCGAAAGCCAGGGGCAATCCTCCTCCCCGCCCGCCACGCCGTCGCTGACCTGCACCAGCACGTCCCCCGAGCGCACCTCAAAGGAAAGACGCTCCGCGTCCCACGCCTCCAATATCCCAACGGGCGCGGTGCGGGAAAAGAAGCGCGTGATCTGTCCCGCGCGCAAAAGGTAGGTGGGAGCGGCACCGCACTTGTAAAGCGTGGCCTTGCCACTGACGGTGTCTATTTCCAGAAGATCCACGGTGCTGCTTGCCTCGTTTTCCCGCCTCGCCCTGGCACTAAGCACGCCGTTGAGCATTCGCAGTGCGGTTTCCGCACGCACCCCCGCCTCCAAAAGGCGGCAAAGCACCGTGGCGCAAAGTGCGGAGGTCAGTGCCGCGTGATTGCCGCTTCCCATGCCGTCGCAAAGCAAGGAAAAGCTATGCCCCCGCGTATCCGCAAAAAAGGCCAGACTGTCCCCGCAATATCCGCCCTCACGTCCGTTTTTGGCGCGGCTTTGCTTCACGCCGACGCAGCTGTATTTCTCCCGTTCCTCAAAAAGATAATCACATCTCCCCTCCGTATCGCTCACCTGTGCCTCACCCAGCTCCAACTTGCAGCTTTCCTCTAACACACGGCGCAGCTCTCTTGGCTTTACCCGTCTGCCGGGGAGCTTCAAATCGCACACCTGTATGCGCACCCTCTCACGACCGCACACGGACACGCCCTCTAAGGTATATCCCATTTTCAAAAGACGCGCGGCCACCCGCTCGCCCAGCACCTCATTCGCGCTGTGATCCTCCTTTGCTGCCGTCAGCACGTCCGTCAGCAATCTTCCCATCGCGGCGTAATCCATCGCCACTACCGAGGTCTTATCTCCCCGCATCGCCTCCTCAAACAGGCGCTGCGCCCCCGTGTTGATCCGTTCCAATATAGATGGCAAGGCAGTACAGCGCGCGGACAGCGCCTGTGGGACGTGCTCCTTTGCCGCACGCCCCGCCTGATATAAGCGCACGCCAAGCCCCGCCACCGCCTGCGCGGTTACCTGATATTCCTGCCGCCAACAGATCTCGCGGCTGGGGCAGGTGGGGCAGGCCCTATCAAACTCGCGGTCGCAAAGATGCCGCAGCTCCAACTGACCGGGGCGGCGCTGCTTGCCGCTCAGCTCATACAGGATCCCCGAAAGCTCGCTCAGCGTGTGCGAAACAGCGCTCAGATGCTTTTCTTGATATACCCCCTGCATCTCTCTTGCCGCGCGTCTGGCGTTCCGCCTGCGCAGCATTCCCTCACGCCGCACAGACGAGCCCTCGGCTACGCCCGTATTGTCTATGGCAAGAAAGAGCGCGCCGGCCACCATCAGCGAGGGGAGCAGATGCAAGATCCCCTCTGCCCCTTGCACGGAAAAGACGTAAACGCCCGCCAGTGCGCACCCCGCCAGCACCCCGCCGCCGCGACTGTTCTTTTTCAGCAGGGCAAAGCCCACGGCGCAAAGCACGGGAGCGGGTGACAGGCGAAAATCGAAGCACAGTCCCAAAAACGCGCCGGCGATCCCGCCGATCAGCGCCCCGTAATGCGCCGACAGCCAGAAGGCGATCAGCACAGCGCATACTGCCGCAGGGTATATGCCCATGAAGCTGATGCTGCGCGTGGCAAACACGCAAAGCAGCAAAAGCGCGCCCAGTCCCGCCTCGCGGCTATACGGAAAAAGCTTGTCCCGCGCCTGAAAAAGCCCGCTCAGCAAAAAGGCACACAGTGCCGCCGCTCCCGTGCCAAGCACCAGGCCAAGCAAATAATAATAGCGCAGATCTCCCCGAAAAAGCCGCACCGTACAGCAAAGCAGCACCACGGCAGCGGCCAGTGTTACCCGCGCACCCACGCGCTCGCCAAAAAGCGGCGCATGCTTGCCGTGCTTGTCCGGCAGCAGGGCAATCACCAGGCGTGCCAGCGCTAACACCCCCATACCAAGAACGCCTACGTAGTTCCCCGCAAAAAGATCGAAGATCACACTCCCCACCAGCACAGCAGGAAAAATACGTCCCGCTCCCGCCGCCAGCGCAACCGCGAACGGGCGCACGCCAAAGGCAAGCTCCGTCCCGCCAAGCAGCGCACCAAGCCCCGCAAACAGCAAATAAAGAAATCCTCTCTCCCACGCAAAGCCGCGCGAGCGGGCTTCCTGCTGCAACGGCGAATTATCCGCACGATCCATTCTGTTTCACCTCCGTTTTTCTCATTCTACCACCCGCGCGGCAAGAAAAAGCACACATTGCGCCCGCAAAAAACAGCAAAAAAACAGCAAGGGACGCAAAAAAGGAAAAAGAGCGTCGTATCCCCGTGTATTCCCCCGCAAAGGGGCGAAAACTTTTCGTCATAACGAAAAAAATCACGCATAGAAAAAAATTTTCATTTTGATCCCCACGCGACGGCATTTTGTGGTATACTGTAAGCAGCACAAGAAAAGGAGGGGCTTTTATGACCGTTTGCTGCTTTACGGGGCACCGCGTGATCCCGCTTGGCAAGCGCGCTGTGCTCAGCGCAATTCTGGATCGGCGTATCGCCGCTCTTTTTGAGGTTGGATTTACCGAATTTCGCGCGGGCGGGGCGTTGGGCTTTGATATGCTGGCCGCCGAGCGTGTGCTGGCCTTCCGCGAAAGCCACCCCGCCTGCCGCTTGCATCTGTATCTGCCCTGCCGCGATCACGACAAGGCTTGGAGCGCACACGACCGCGCCGAGCTGGCCGAGATCTTAGAAAGGGCCGACAAAGTGACCTTTGTGCGCGAGCATTACTCTGCCGACTGCATGCACGCACGCAACCGCGCCCTGGTAGAGGGCAGCGACCTTTGCCTTGCCTATCTGACCGCCAACCGCGGCGGCACGCTATATACCTGCTCTTACGCGTTGAAAAACGGTGTACGGCTGATCAACGTGGCCGAGGAAATGGCGTAAAAAAGCACCCGTTTGGGTGCTTTTTTGTTATACGGCACGCATTTTTCGTGACCACAGCCATGTCCCGATCCAGGCGGCGGCAATCAAGAAGCTGATCACGCCCGCGACGATCGTGGGGATCTTAAAGCTTGTCACCTGCGGAGAAAGGGGTGCATCTCCCTCCACGCCCGGGCCCTGCACGGGTATATCCGTTTCGCCCGTGTCCCCGTTCTCGGTGTCCTCCTGCACGGGAGGGATCTCGCGCCAGACCGCGCTTAACACCACGCTCTCCGCACCAAGCAGATCTCCGCTTTCATATTCCTTGTGCGCACCGTCCTGCCAGCCGAGGAACTCATACCCCTCGCGCTCGGGCAGGAAGGCGGCAACGGTCTGCTTGTCCGTGCTGAAAAAGTCGGTGGAAAGCAAGGTTTTCCCCTCGCTTTGATAGGATACGGTATGGGCGCTGGGTGCCACGAAATCAGCATATTCCAGCGAAACGTATGCCGTCGCGCCGTTATAGTCAATACGTCCCCACCCATTCTTGATCTCGCGCACACGCACCATCTCGCCCTTTTTCAGGCTACCCTTTTTGGCAGAGGAGGCGTTTGCCGCGGCGCGCACGTTCAAAAAATCGTACGTGACGATATAGTATCCCGCGCTCGCGTCCTCGTGTACGGTACGCAGGATCCCCTTCGTGCCGTTTTCATATTCCGGGCGGCCGTATCCTACGATATAGGTATCTCCCAGCGCGTAATCGCGCAAAGCGACCTGCCCTGAGGAATTCCCCTCGACCGTATACACGCGCCCGCCGCTGACGTAGCGCACTAACCCCACGTGATCGGACACACGCCCCACGCCCGCCGAGCGGAAAAAGATCAGATCTCCCATTTTCGGCGTGTGCGCACTGCGTGACGTGTACTGTCCCAGCTCTTTGAGGCGGGCTACCCACAAGCTGCAACTGGCGAACGCGCCGCCGGCGCTATCCTTCTCGCCCGCCTGGCGCAGACACCAGCTGACGAACACCGCACACCACGCGTAAGAATAGGTACCGCTCACCTTGCCATAGGCAAAGCCGTATTCGGTATAATTCCCCGCGCTTGCGGTGTTTCCGCCGTGATAGTCGGCGCTGCTGGCGCCCTCGTGATACCCGTATTGCGAAAGCGCCACGGAAAGCGTGTCGAACGCACCGTCGCCCACCAAGGGGAGCGCGCTCAGGTTTTTATAGTATGTAGAGCTTTTGTAGGCAGATGAAACCTTGTATTGCGGCTCGATCGCCTGTGCGCTCGGCGCACAAAACGCTACCGTAAGGCAGGCAAAGCATACACACAACCATCGCTTCAAGTGTTTTCTTTTGTTCATGGTCTATCTCCTTTCGTGCAACCATTTTACCATATTTTCGCCCCGCGTGGCACATGCAATTTCTGGAAACGCCCCCAAACGGTGTGAGTTTTGCTCTCTTTTTGCGCTTTATCCTTGACACGCGGGCGCGAATAGGTTATACTATAAACAAGAAAAAAAGAAAGGAGGGAACGCCCCTTGAAGGATCTTTACAAGCTTTCCCGCGCCCTGTATAACGAGGCCTTTCCCGGCGAGGACGAGCGCTTTACCGAAGCGCTGTTTGCGCTCGGCTACCCCAAGCATCTGGTCGCAATGGGAGAGGGCAGCGAGCTTGCCTCGATGCTGTTTGCGCTCCCTTATCAGATCGTCACAAAGGACGGCACCAAGGACGCCAATTATCTTTACGCCGTGGCCACGGCCAAGGCGCACCGCGGCAAGGGCTACGCCAAAAAGCTGTTGAAGCGCGCCGTCGCACGCGGCCTGCCCGTATTCCTGCGCCCCATGTCCCCTTCCTTGTTTGATTTTTACCGCGATGCGGGCTTCACGCCCTTCTCCCCCTACCGCGAGTGGCAGGGCGAGGCCGAGGACGGTGACACGGCAGGCTTCACGGCACTTTCCAAGGAGGAATACCTCGCTGCGCGCGATGGATTTTTGCAGCCCCCCTATTGCCGTATGACAAGCGAATTTCTCTCTCTTTCCTTCTCTCTTGGCGGCGCTGTCGCGCTTGACGGACGCTTTGCCGCCCTTTACGAGAAGGTGGAGGACACCGTGCTGTTTAAGGAATGGTGGGGGGATCCCGCCCTTGCACCCCGCGCGGCCAAATTTCTCGGTGCCGCCAAATTCACGGCACGCACCCCCGACAAGAACGGCACCCCCTTCGGCGTAGGCGTTGGCATTCCCGAGGGAACCGTGTTCCTTGCCGCCCTGGACTGATATGGCTGACCGCGTTATTTTGCACTGCGACTGCAACGGCTTTTTCGCCTCGGTCGAAACTCTGCTGAACCCCTCGCTGGAAGGCGTCCCTATGGCGGTAACGGGTGATCCCGACAGCCGACACGGCATCATACTGGCCAAAAACGAGCGCGCCAAGGCATACGGTATTCAGACGGCGGAAACCATCTATTCCGCCAAGAAAAAATGCCCCTCTCTTGTCTGCGTGCTTTCCCATCACGGGGAGTACGAGCGCATCTCGCGCCTGGTCAATCAGATCTATCTGGACTACACCGATCTGGTCGATCCCTTCGGCATTGACGAGTCCTTTCTGGACGTAACGGGCAGCATGAAGCTGTTCGGCTGCACACCGCGCGAGCTTGCCGACCGCATCCGCGAGAGAGTGAAGCGCGAGATCGGCATCACCATCTCGGTGGGTGTCAGCTTCTGCCGCGTGTTTGCCAAGCTTGGCAGCGATTATAAAAAGCCGCACGCCACCACGGTCATCGACCGTGAAAACTATAAAGAAGTGGCGTTTTCTCTACCCGTTTCGGCACTTTTGTTTGCAGGGAAGCGCACGACCGAGCAGCTGCGCTCGCTCGGGATACTGACCATCGGCCAACTGGCCAATGCCGATCGCGCCCTTGTCGTAGCGCGTCTTGGCGAGATCGGAGATACGCTCTGGCGCTACGCAAACGGCCTTGATAATGAGCCCGTGCATAGCTTTTACGAGCGCACACCCCCAAAATCCGTGGGCAACGGTATGACCTTCCGCCGCGACATCTCGGGCGAGAGCGAGATCCGCTCCGGCGTGATGACGCTGTGTGACTCGGTCGCGGCGCGCCTTCGCGGAGAGGATCGCAAGGCCACCGTGGTGCAGGTGCAGATCAAGACCCCCGACTTCCGCGTGGTGCAAAAGCAATGCACGCTCTCCCGCGCCACCTGGCTGCGCACAGACCTGATCGAAAACGCAATGGCGCTGATCCGCGCGGCCGTGGGATACGGTACCGCGATCCGTACGCTGACCGTTACGGCATCGGGACTTGTGCCGCCCGGCGAAACCGAGGAGCAGCTGGATATCTTTACGCAAAACCCGGATCGCCCCTCCAAAAAGGAGGCGGTGGAGGACGCGTTGCACGAGATCCACCAAAAATTAGGAAAAAACAGCATCACGCTGGGACTGTACGAAAACCCCGAGATCGGCACGGGAAAGCCGCACAAGGGGCATGGATAAAAAAAGAGGTACTATGAAAAAGAAAACAAAATCCTTTCTCGCGTTTCTTTCCTGTCTGCTCGCTTTGCTTATGCTCCCCGGTTGCTTTGCAAACGATGCAGATCAGGACGATATCACTCCGCCAGAGCTAGACGAACCGCAAGCTGAGGTTGATTTTTCCAAACTGACTTACCTTGCCATGGGGGATAGCATTACTTATGGCTATGATAGCGCACTTGGTGGAGCGCAGATGGAAAATCCATATCCTGAGCTTGTAAAAGAATTGCTTAGCCTGGAAAAGGTGTATAACTATGGCATAAGCGGCAGCACACTGGTCGCTATCGAAGAAACGCGCGATCCCTTCTGTGAGCGTTATGCTTCTATGCCGGACGATGCAGATATAGTCAGCGTAATGGGTGGCGTGAATGACTATTGGCTTGGATATGCCGATATGGGCACATTAGATAGCACCGACACCACTACCATATATGGTGCTTTGAACATTTTGGCAAGCGGCTTGAAAACAAAGTATCCTGACGCGTATATTTTCTTTATGACCCCCTATAAATGGGGAAATGACCCAGGTGTCAATACGAAAGGGTATTCTTTGGAAGATATCTGCACGTCTATCAAAAGGGTTTGTGCCAAGTACGGTATTGATGTGTTGGATATGTACACTTATGGGCAAATAGAGGTTGATTTCCAAAATCCTCAATGCGATAAGCTGCACCCAACGCAAGAATTCTTCGAACAATACACCGCCCCTCAAATTGCACAATTCATCAAAGAAAACTACAAATAAATGATATATAAGAAAAAGCCGCCTTTCGGCGGCTTTTTTACTTGACAAATACGCGCGCGTGCGTTACAATAATAGGGTATTTTGAAAAAGGAGGGATAAAATGGCAACGAAAAAGACTTGGTTTGCACGCGGACTGCGCGACGGTCTGCCGATCGGACTTGGCTATTTTGCGGTTTCCTTTGCGCTTGGCATCAGGGCCATCGGTGCGGGAATCACCACACCCCTTGCGGGACTGATGTCCCTTCTGAATCTCACCTCGGCGGGCGAGGCCGCCGCCATCGCGCTGCTTGGTGCGGGCACGACCTACGTGGAGCTTGCCTTCACCCAGCTCGTCATCAATATCCGCTATCTTTTGATGTCCTGCTCACT
>JAZQWF010000005.1:0-39719 GCA_045632185.1 Eubacteriales bacterium | reverse complement strand
TCGGCATGTCCATGGCCGCCAACAAGCACACGGGTATCCGCGCGGCCTGCTGCTCGGATACGTTCAGCGCACGCCTGACGCGCGCCCACAATGACGCCAACGTGCTGTGCTTCGGCGCACGCGTGGTAGGCGCAGGTCTTGCACTTGACTTGGCTGACGCCTTTGTGGATACCGAATTTGAGGGCGGCAAGCATCAAACTCGCGTGGATATGGTCATGCAAATCGAGCGCGAGCAAAAGGCCTGATGATGAGCTTATCTACCGTTGCAGACGTGCTGCGTGCCTCGGTTGGCACGGACATGGCTCCCGCCACCTCCGCCGTGATCGTAGCCGCGGGCAATTCCACCCGCATGGGCAAAAAGGTATCCAAGCAGCTGTTAAAGCTTGCGGGTATCCCCGTGCTGGCGCGTACCCTGCACGCCTTCGCGCAATCGGGATATATTGACGAGATCGTGCTTGTTACCCGTGCCGAGGATATGCACGATATCACTCTGCTTCTGACCAAATACGGCATCAAAAAGCCCGTGCGCATGGTCATCGGCGGTGCTACGCGCGCCGACTCCGTAAAGCGCGGTGTAGAGGCCATCAACAAAAAATCAAAATTCGTCGCCATTCACGACGGAGCGCGCTGCCTGATCACCCCGCAGATGATCAAAAAGGTTCTGCGCGCGGCGTACATGCACCGTGCGGCAACTGCCGCCTGCACCGTAAGCGACACCGTGAAGATCGCCACCAAGCGCGGATTTATCGCACGCACGGAAAACCGCGATCTTGTATGGCTGGCACAAACCCCCCAGGTATTTGACGTCAACCTGTATCGCGCGGCGCTTGCAAATGTAAAAGATGACACGCTGACTGACGATAACCAGCTGATCGAGGCGATCGGCTATCCCGTAAAGCTGGTAGATACCGGTGCGGAAAACATGAAGATCACCCGCCCTGAGGATCTGCCCCGCGCAGAAGCTATTTTGGCACAGCGGAGGGTAAAAAAATGAGGATCGGACACGGATACGACGTACACCGCCTGGTCGAGGGTCGCAAGCTGATCCTTGGCGGCGTAAATATCCCCTATGAAAAGGGCTTGCTCGGTCACTCCGACGCCGACGTGCTGACGCACGCCGTAATGGACGCGCTGCTTGGCGCCGCTGCGCTCGGTGATATCGGCAAGCACTTCCCCGACAGCGATCCCGCCTACAAGGGCGCGGACAGTCTTGCGCTGGCACGCGAGGTGGCAAAGCTTCTCAAAGCCAAAAATTATCGCGTAGGAAACGTGGACGCCACGATCCTTGCGCAAGCGCCCAAGCTTGCCCCCCATATCCCGCAGATGCGCGAAAATCTGGCTCTGGCACTTGGTATCCCCACAGATGCCGTCAGCGTAAAGGCCACGACTGAGGAAGGTCTCGGCTTTACCGGCACGGGTGAGGGCATCGCCGCCCACGCCGTGTGCCTGATCGAGGAAATTCCGCAAGCGGTAAAATTGCAGATGTTATAAAAAAAGACCGCACCAAGATACTTGATGCGGCCGTAAAGCAAGGGGTGCGGGCGTGCTTCCCACGTCCCTGTTCTTGCACTCCCACCCGTCACCCCGTGCGGGCTTTACACTTGTCATACTATGTCGAAATAAATTTTTTGTGAGGTAATTACGATGAAAATTTCTCCTTCCCTTTTGGCCGCCGACTTTACCAAGCTCGGTGAGGAGGTTGCTCGCATCAGCGCAGCCGGTGCAGAAATGCTCCACCTGGACGTTATGGACGGCAACTTCGTACCCAATATGAGCTTCGGCCCCGACGTGATCAAGGCGATCCGCCCCGTTTCCGATATCTTCTTTGACGTGCATCTGATGATCGACCGTCCCGAGCGCTACATCGACAAGTTCATTGCCGCAGGCGCGGACGGCGTGACCATCCACTATGAAAGCACCGAGAACCCCGCCGAGGTTCTGAAAGCGATCCGTGCCGCAGGCAAAAAGTCCGGTCTTTCCATCTCCCCCGACACCCCCGCCGAGGCGATCGCAGATCTGCTTCCCCTTGCAGACATGGTGTTGGTGATGACGGTTTACCCCGGCTTTGGCGGTCAGAAGCTGATCCCCGCTCAGCTGGAAAAGGCACAGAAGGTGCGCAACATGCTTGACGCCAAGGGTCTTACCGCTGTGGACGTACAGGCAGACGGCGGCATCGGTCTTGGCAATCTTGCCGACGTACTGGCGCACGGCATCAACGTTGTGGTAGCAGGCACTGCCGTATTCGGCGCGCCCGATCCCGCAGCTGTGATCGCAGAGATGAGAAAACTCGGCTGATAACAAAAAGAGGCTTTCGTATGAAAGCCTCTTTTTTATTCGCTCACCATTTGAATGGCAAGCCCCACGATCTGCGCGGGGTAGCTCATCATCACCTGCCCGCTGTATGCGATCTTGATCAGATCGCCTGCGCCAAGGGCAGAAATATCCGTTTTTTTGCCATCTTCGTCCAGAATGGGCGTTTCCTCATTTGTGATCACCCAAACAGGGCCGGAAATATATTCGGACTTCACGACCTCCACCTCGATGCGCTCGCCGATGGCGGTAATGCGCGCCGTCATCACAAAGCCTTCCTCTGGGAATTCGTAGTCGGGCTCCTCCTCTGCCCTGCACGCACAAATGCCTGCAAGCAGCAAAGCCAACGTCAATACTGATAGCAAAGCTCTCAAAGATCCTTTCACGTTTTATTGCTCCTGTTCTTATGATATGCCAAAAGTTATTTAAAAAACACCATCAAAAGCGTGCCCACAACCATCAGACAAAGACCGAGAAACGCCTTTTTGGAAAGCTTTTCCTTAAACACAATAAAGGAAAACGCAACGGTGACAAGAATACTGAGCTTATCGATCGGCACAACAACGCTCACATCGCCTTTGGCGATCGCATAATAGTAGCAAAGCCAGGAAGCCCCCGTGGCAATACCGGAAAGCGAGATGAAAAGCAGCTCGCGCTTATCCAGCGTCTGCAAGCCCTTCTGCTTGCCGCGCGAGAACACGATCACCCACGCCATCACCAGCACCACGGCGGTACGGATCGCCGTGCCGAGATTAGACTCCACGTTTGAAATGCCGACCTTGGCCAAAATAGACGTCAACGCGGCGAACACGGCGGCCAGCACGGCGTAGAGCATCCACGCACGCCCCTGTGCCGCATGCTCCGCCTTTTTCTTTTCCACCATCAGAAAAATGCCGACAGCCAAAACAGCTGTGGCGACCAGCTTCATCACAAGATTGGAGGTTTCGCCAAAGCAAATGATCGCAAGCAGCACGGTAAGCACGGTGCTGGATTTGTCGATCGGCACGACCTTGTTGATATCTCCCACGGAAAGTGCCTTGAAATAGCAGATCCAGGATGCACCTGTGGCAAGCCCCGAAAGCACAAGAAAGATCAGGGATTTGAGCGGGATCTGCGCGATCGTTCCCTGCGAGCCGACCACAAAGACCATGATCCAGGAAAACAACAAAACCACAACGGTACGCAGTGCGGTAGCAAGATCAGAGTCCGTCTTTTTGATACCACATTTGGCAAGTATAGAGGTAAGGCCCGCAAAAAATGCAGAAAGCACAGCGGCAAGGATCCAAAGCATAGATTTTCTCCTTTTTTGACGTTGCGCTCATTATATCACAAATTTTTCCTTTTTTCAACAGGATTTGCTTTAAATTACGCAAAACAGCCGACGAAGAGTATTTAAGCTTCCGTCGGCTGTTTTTTATTCATTTCACTCGTCATCATAAGATGTGAGTTCTTTTTTGTAAACCACTACGTTAGAGTGCTTCAAATACAAAATCAAATACCGCTCTCCTACCCACATAGACGGAACTTTCTTGTTGTTATAAAGCTCCTCTGAAGGAATCTCCACAGCAAGCTCTATCTCTTCGCCGGAAAATTCGTCCTGCACGACAGGAACAGCTCTTTCCTGGTGGTGAGTATGTATTGTTTTAAAGCGAACAATCTTGCCCCTTCCTTTTTCAAACGAGCGTTTTTTGATCGGGCTTAAGTCTTGCAAATATGGCAAAAATCCCCGAAAAAAAACACAATAGTGACTATGGGAATAAGCACCGCCAACGGCAATGCTTTGGCGCGAAACGACGGATCTAAAAGAAAAAACACACAAGCTGCGCAAAAAACCACAAACAAAATCGCTCTCCATATGAATTGGATCTTAAACTTGTGAATCAGCTCAAGCGCTAAGCTTTCTTCTATCTTTGATCTCATTTCTCGCACCTCTTTTTCATTTACGGTGAAAAATCAAACACGGCGTTGCCGTCACTCTCCAAGCGCAGGTAGGCATCAAACGCCTTGCCCGACTTTTTGGAGATGAAATTCTTGATCTTGGCGGTGCGTCCCGTTTCCAGCAGCAGCTTGGCGTTGGATACGGAAATGGCGCGATTGCAGATGAAGAGATTCAGGCGGAAGGTGCAACCCTCACGATAGCCCTTGCAGCCGTAACTGAACTTGCCGCGGGCAACGTCCTTGCCGCACAGCGGGCATTTGCCCACGATATCGCCGTAAAGACCGATATCCTTGTCCTCCTCAATGGTGGTCGGCTGTGCTTCAAACACGGCGCGCACCTCGGCGGCGGCCAGTGCTACGCTCTCCTCTACGCTCATCTGTCCACGGAACACGCGTTTGAGTGCGCGACCCATTTCGCTGGTGCGGTGCTTATCCATACGGATATCCAAGCGATCCAGCGCCTCGATCAGGTATTCCCCGCCCGGCAGAATGGTGTATACGTCCTTGTTGAGCGCGATATACTGGCTCTTTCTGGCATTGTCGATGATGCCCGTACGCGTGGCCTCGGTGCCAAGCTCCAAGCCCTCCAACACGGCGCGGTATTCCTCGGTATCGTCCGCTTCCTCGTCCTCGGCGTGCTCTGCCTGCCCGGCGGCGGCCGCCTTCTCCTCGCGGAAGGGATTTTTCAGGTAATTATTCAGCGTTTCAATGGTGTAGTGCTTGGGCGGACTGGTTTCCTTTTCCACAGGAGCAAACAAGATCTCTACCTTGTCCCCCTTGTTCAGCTTGGGCAGCACCTTGTCCTTTTGCGTGGCATCGTCGTACTTCATCCAACCGCGCTCCACGATCACAAGCCCTTTCAGGGTAAATTCTTCAAATTCACCCACCTTGATGGTGATCTCGGTACGCTCTGCTACGCAGGGCTCGGCACAAAAGACCGCCACGAAGCGGCGGAACACGGTGGCATAAACCAGGTTTTCCTTTTCGGAAATATCGCCCTTGCCGGGGATCTTGTAGGTCGGCGTCAGCGCGGAGTGCGACTCGATCTTGCTATCGTCAAAGATCTTGGGACTATCCTTGAATTTAACGGGATAACCGATCTTTCCGATCTGCGCGATGATCTTGCGCATCTTGTCCTTTTCGGCGGTGGCCAGATATTCGGAGTTGGTACGCGGGTAGGTGAGATATCCCTTTTCGTAAAGGCCCTGAATGATGTCCAGGCTGTCGCTCATCGACATCTTATGCTTTTTACCAAGCAGATTTTGCAGCTTGGAAAGCGAGAACAGCTTGCCGGGGGCAAGATTATCCTTCTTACGCTTCACGGCCGTTACCACGGCCCCTGCTGCGTTGTAGGCCGTGCAAAGCGCCTCGGCCTTGGCGCGCTCCTTCTCGTCAAACTTCTGCTTGGAGGTAAGCTCTACCTTTTCCCCGTTCGTTTCCGCGTTGCTGACAATGGCAAGATATTTGCCGGGCACGAAATTGCGGATCGCCATATCGCGCTCATAGATCGCGCGCACGATGGGAATGATCACGCGTCCCACGCGGAGCAGCGTGCCGCATTTGAGCGTGGCGTAGCGCGTCAGATTGACGCCGTAGAGCCAGTCGATATAGGTTCTGGCAAAGCCCTCACTTGCAAGCGTTTCGTATTCGCTTTCGTCCTTCATATCCGCCAGTGCCGCCGCCACGGTTTCGGGCGTCTGGTCGGGCAACCACAGTCTTTTCAGCTGCTTTTGCGTGGTGAGCGCATGGCGGATACAAAGCCGCACGATGATCTCTCCCTCGCGGTCCGCGTCCCCTGCGTTGACTACGGTATCCACGTCGGGACGGTTGCACAGATACTTGATGGTTTCAAATTGCTTGACTACGCCTGCATCTACGCTTTTCTTGTCGTCCGCACGACGCAGCTCAAAACGAAATTCCTCGGGGATACAGGGCAGATTGTCCATGCACCAATGCCCGCCTGCGGAGGCGGGTGCGGGAGAATATGCCTCGATATCCGCCAGCGAAAACAGATGTCCAAAGGCCCAGGTAACCAAATACCCGTTCCCTTCCAGATATCCGTCACGGCGCTGCATCTGTCCGATGCCTGCGGCGATATTGCGCGCCAAGCTCGGCTTTTCCGCGATGATCACGATCATATTCTCACCCCCTTTTCTTATCCCCTTTATTGTAGCATATTACGCCCGCAAAGTCAACACAAAAAGCCGCCCTGAGGCGGCTTTTCTTATGCTTCGGTATTTTCCTTGCAAGAGGCAATGGCGGCGATCTCCGCCTCCTTTTCCTCCTCGGGCAGAACGGCCACAAAGGCCTTGACAGCACACTCGATCATGTCGTCGGTGGGCTCCTTCACGGTGATGCGCTGCAACCACATACCGGGCGCGGAAATGATGCGCGTTACGATATTTTCGTGCTTGCCGGCGAACTTCAAAAGCTCATAGCCAATGCCCATCGTCAGCGGGATCAAAAGCAGCTTGATCGCGGCACGGATCACGGTATACAGCGTAGGGTTGATGCCCTCAAAGGTCGGGGGGATCAGCATACCGATCACGATACTGACAAGCAGCATCAGAATGAGGAACGAGGTGCCGCATCTGGGGTGGAAGCGGCTCTGATTTTTCACGTTCTCCACGGTAAGGGGCATTCCCTTCTCGTAGCAAAAGATGGTCTTATGCTCGGCGCCGTGGTACATAAAGGTACGGCGGATATCCTTCATCAGGGACACCAGCGCCATATACACCACCAGCACCGCGATCTTTAAAATGCCCTCAAACACAGAGCGCAGATAGCGATTATCTGCCAGCCCCCATTCACCCGGGGTATGCTGTGCGATCAGGTTATAAAGAAAGCTGGGAAGCCAGATAAAAAGCCCGATAGCCAGCGCAAAGCCAAGCACGGTGGCGATCAGCACAACGGCAGTCATTGCACCCTTGCTAAAACCGCTTTTTTCCTGCTTCTGCGCATCTTTCTCGGCAGCAACGGGCGTTTGTACCTCGGCGGGCGTTCCCTGCTCCGCGGCCTCGTTTTGCGCCTCGGTAACAGGAGCGTCCTTCTTCTCCTCGTCTGCCATCTCATCCTCGATCGCGATCTCGGCAGAGCGCATCAGCGCCTTATAGCCGATCACCATCGAGTCGATAAAGCCGAACACACCGCGGATCACGGGCCAGCGGCAGATACGCGGGCGCTTTTTCTTTTGATTGAGATTTTCCTCAAAAAAGATCTCGCCGTTCGCACGGCGTACGGCCATGGCGCTTTTCTCGGGACCGCGCATCATAATGCCCTCCATCAGCGCCTGACCGCCGATCGAGGTTCTGCGCCGCGCGCAGCATTTTTCCTTATCGTTCATAAAATTCCTTTCACGCAAAACGACCGTTACAGAGCAAATTCAGTCCTCCTGCAACGGCCGTTTGTTTATGTGTTTATCAGTTCTTGAATTCGATCTTCATCTGGCCGCCCAGTGCCTTGCGATGCTTATCAAGCAGGTTGTGAATACGCTTGGCGGGGTTGAGCAGATTGCTGATCGTTTCGTCGTGGTTGAGGGTATCGATGATGTAAGCCACGTACTTGCACATGTTGACCTCAACGTACCACTCCTTGGAAAGAAGCTCGGGAGAGCGGTAGACCAGGTTGGTGGTGAAGATGCGGTCGATGATGCCTTCCTTGAAGGCCTTGTCGAACTTCTCGAAGCCGTCGGTGAAAAGGCCGAAGGTGTCGAAGCAGAAAATACGCTTTGCACCCTTCTCTTTGAGCTGCTGAGCAACGTCAAGCAGAGACTCGCCGGAGGAGATCATGTCGTCAACGATGATCGCGTCCTTGCCGTGCAGGTCGCGGCCGAGGTACTCGTGTGCCTCGATGGGGTTACGGCCGTTTACGATCTTAGCGTAGTTGCGGCGCTTGTAGAACATACCGATGTCCAGACCCATCATAGAGGAGAAGTACATGCAACGGCCCATTGCGCCCTCGTCGGGAGAAATGATAACCATATCCTCTTTGTCGATGGAAATATCGGGGTACTCGCGAACGAGCGCCTTGATCATCTGGTAGGTGGGGCGAACGTCATCAAAGCCGCTGAGCGGGATAGCGTTCTGGATACGGGGATCGTGTGCGTCGAAGGTAATGAAGTTCTCAACACCCATACCGACAAGCTCTTGCAGCATCAGAGCGCAGTCCAGGGACTCACGATGCGTGCGCTTGTGCTGACGGCCCTCGTAAAGCATGGGCATGATCACAGAAACGCGGCGTGCCTTGCCTGCGATAGCGGCGATCACGCGTTTGAGGTCGGCGTAATGGTCATCGGGGCTCATAGGAACGCGCTGACCGTACATATTGTAGGTCACGCTGTAATTGAAGGGATCGCAAATGATATACACGTCGTGGCCGCGCAGGGACTGGTGTACCATACCCTTTGCCTCGCCCGTGCTGAAACGCGGGCAATCTGCCTTGGCAAGGAAGGACTCCTCGCCGCCGTGGCGACGCCACTCCTTCAAATATGCATCTACCTGTGCTACGAATTGCTCGCAGCCGCTCATGCCGATAACACTCAGTTCACCGTAAAGTACTTCCTTCATAAAAACCTCCGCGCTGAATTTTATTGATTGACGTCTTGCACCCGCGCACTTACGCAGGCACAGATATAATTATATTATAGCATACTATTTGACTTTTGAAAAGCCCTTTTTACGGAAAAATTCCGCAAAAAATCATTTATTTAGACATTTGCCTCGCAGATCTTGCAGAAACGGCCGTATGCCTCTTCCCAAGCGGCGCGATCCGCGCGGGGCTCGTATACGATGGGATCGAAGGAGTCGCGGATCAGCGCACGCGCCTCGGACAGGTCCTTCAACTCGCCTGCTGCCACGTACTGCATGCAAAGGTTGCCGATTGCGGTTGCCTCAACGGGACCTGCAATAACGGGAACGTTGCACGCCTGTGCGGCAAGATCGCAAAGGAAGGTATCCTTCGTTCCGCCGCCCACGATGTGAATGGCCTTGACGGGCTTACCGCGCAAAGCAGCAATACCGTCCATTACGTAGCGGTAACGCAGAGCCAAGCTCTCCATGATCACGCGCACCACCTGGCCGACGTTCTCGGGCACGTGCTGACCGGTCATCTCGCAGAAGCGGCAGATGCGCTCGGGCATGTTGCCGGGGGTTGCGAACATAGGGTGGTCGGGGTTGATGAAGGAAACCAGCGGCTTCTCTGCCTCGGCAAAGGTCTGCAAGTCGGCAAAGCTGTAATCCTTGCCCTCTCTCTTCCACTGGCGGCGGGATTCCTGCACCGTCCAAAGACCCATGATGTTTTTGAGGAAGCGGATAGTACCCATTGCGCCGCCCTCGTTGGAGAAGTTGAGCGAACGGGACTGATCGTTGATCAGCGGGCCGTTCAGCTCGGCGCCCATCAGCGACCAGGTGCCGCTGGAAATGTAGATGAAGTCGTCCTGCTCGGCAGGAACGGCGATAACGGCGCTTGCCGTATCGTGAGAGGCCACGTTGAACACCTTGAAATTCACGCCGCCAAGCTCCTCGCTGACGTCCTTGGAAAGCATGCCAAGGCAGTTGCCGGGCTCAACGAGATTATCAATCAGCTGAGGAAGGCCGAGCTTTTGGAAGATCTCGGGAGCGACCTTTCTCTTTGCCGCGTCAAGCAGCGCACCGGTGGAGGCAATGGTATACTCGGTTGCCTTCTCGCCCGTGAGGAAATAGTTGAGCAGGTCAGGGATAAACAGCATCTGTGCGGCGTTTGCCTGCAACTCGGGGTTATCGCGCTGATCAGCCACCAGCTGATATACGGTGTTGAAATTCAGCGTCTGGATACCCGTGATATCGTAAAGCTCCTTGGCGGTAAGCTTGCTCTCGATCGCCTTGGGAAGTCCGTCGGTGCGGGTATCACGGTAGTGCATGGGGTTGCCCATCAGCTGGCCCTTCTTATCAATATAGCCATAGTCTACGCCCCAGGTATCGATACCCATACCGGCAACCTTCTCACCGGAAAGGCCGACCTCGCGGATCGACTGCTTGATCTCGTGGAAGATGCGCAGAATATCCCAACGGAAGTGGCCGGAAACGGTAACGGGATCGTTGGAGAAGCGATGATTTTCGCGCAGGGTCAGCTTTTTGCCGTCGTAGCTGCCCACGATACCGCGGCCGCTGGATGCGCCAAGGTCAATGGCTAACATTTTCAAGTCTTTCATAAGGGTTACTCCTTTATGTGATTTACTATTTTTATTTTAACACCGCACGCGCGGAAATAAAAGGACATTTTTAACTTTGTTTTGTGCGTCTTTATCGCAAACGGATCATTTCAGCTCAACGACCGTCACGCCGCCGTCGCCCTCTCCATACTGGCCGATACGGAAGTTGGCGATACGCTTATCGTTTTTCAGATATTTCCAAAGCGCCTGTTTGAGCATGCCCGTTCCCTTTCCGTGAATGAGGCGCACGGTATGGAAGCCCATCACGATGGCGGTATCGAAGTATTTATCCACCATAAACCAGGCCTCGTCACCCGTTTTGCCGCGCAGGTCGATCTCATCGCGGAAATCGTGCGAGATATGCGCGCGGGTGGTGCTTGCCTTCGGCTTTTTCTCCTTTTGCGCGGTCTTCTCGACAAGGCGGAGATTTTCCACCTTGGTCTTGGTACGGAACGCACCTGCCTGCACCATCACGCTGCCGCGATCGGGGTCGGAAAGCAGCGTTCCCTCCTTGCCGATGTCCACAAGGAACACGGTATCTCCCTTTTTGAGGGGACGCGGGAGAACGTAGTCCTCATTGGTGCGCTCCTCAACGGGATTATACTTATCCTCGTTCTCTCGCAGATGCGCACGCACGGCGCGGCGGGTGGCGTCCAGATGCTCGCCAAGTCGCTCGCTCTCTCGCTGCTTACGCACCTCTTCCAGCTGTGCAAAAACAAACTCGCTGGATGCTCTCGCGCTCTCTACCATCGCGGTGGCTTTGGATTGCGCGCTGTTCAGCTCGCGTTGCGCGTTTTCAAGCAATTTTTCCGCATCTCGCTCAGCCGCAGCACGCGTGCTTTCAATATGGATACGCGTTTTCTCGGCCTCGTCACGCTGGCGCTCCATTTCAATGCGCGCCGCCTCCAGCTGCTCGATCACCTGCTCAAAGCGGCGGTTTTCGTTGCTGATCAGCGACTTTGCCTCGTTTACCACGCGGGCGGGCAGTCCCAGCTTTTCCGAAATGGCAAATGCGTTGGATTTGCCCGGCGTACCGATGATCAGGCGGTAGGTGGGGCGCAGAGTCGCCACGTCAAACTCGCAGGAGGCGTTCTGCACGCCCTCGGTATCCAGCGCAAACGCCTTCAATTCTGCGTAGTGCGTGGTCACGGCGCAAAGCGCGCCCGCGCGTCTTGCCTCAGAAATGATAGAGATCGCCAGTGCCGCGCCCTCAACGGGGTCGGTACCCGCGCCCAGCTCATCAAAAAGCACCAGAGCGTTGGGCGAGAGCGCTTGCACGATGGACACGATATGCACCATGTGCGAGGAGAAGGTGGAAAGCGATTGCTCGATGCTCTGCTCGTCACCCAGATCCACCAGCACGCGGTCAAAAAGGCAGAGCTTTGATCCCTCTGCGGCGGGGATAAACAAGCCAGACTGTGCCATCATGGCAAAAAGCCCGAGCGTTTTGAGAGTAACCGTTTTGCCGCCCGTATTGGGGCCGGTAATGATCAGCGCATCCCACGCGCCGCCAAGCGAAACGGTGATCGGCACGACGCGATCCTTATCGATCAGCGGATGGCGTGCCGAGAGCAGCGAGATCTCGCGCTCCTTGCAGATAATGGGGCGCACCGCTTGCATATTTTCCGCCAGCTTGCCACAGGCAAACACGAAGGCAAGCTCGGTGATATTGCGATAGTTCAGATTGAGCGCACCCGTCTGCACCGCCACGGCGGCGGACAGCTCAAAAAGAATGCGATCGATCTCGTGCTGCTCCTTTGCTTCCAGCATGCGCAGCTCGTTGTTGGCATCTACCACTGCCATCGGCTCCACGAAGATGGTGGCGCCCGAAGAGGAGGTGTCGTGAATAAGACCCTTGATCTCGTTCTTGCTCTCCACACGAACGGGGATAACGTAACGCCCGCCGCGCTGGGTCACGATATGCTCCTGCAAATGTCGGGAGTAGGTATTGCTTGTGATATAGTGCTGCAAGGTTTCCTTGATGCGGTTGTTGGCCGCGCGGATCTTGCGGCGAATGTCACCGAGCGCAGGGCTTGCCTCGTCGGCGATGGTTTCCTCGGAAATAATGGCGCGGTAGATCTTGTCCTCTAATTTGCGGTCGGGCATCAGTCGCTCGAAGATCTCGTCCAGCACCGTTTCAAAGTGGCGATTGGTACAGCTGTATTCCAGAAGGCCGCGCGAGGTGCGCAGGATATTTCCCACGTCCAAAAGCTCGCGCGTGGTAAGCGTAGCACCCTTCCCCGCCCGCTCCAATGCCTCGGCAGGATCCTTGACGTGGCCGAAGGAGGGCATGCCCTTATCCGAGAGCAGCGCCATCGCGTCTGCGGTGCGGGATAAGCGGCGCTCCACCGTCTGCGCATCGTCGTCTGGTGTGAGCGCAAGCGCCATCTCTCGCGCCCCCGCAGTAGGGGCAACGGCAGCCAGCATCGCAAGCACCTTGTCGTATTCCAATGTGTTTTTCGTTCTTTCGTCTGTGATCATATTCCCTCTTTTTTCGGTATCAGGGCTTCCATTTTCTTATAGTTTTCCAGCGAAGCAAAGCCGCGCTCCAAATGATGCAGCAAATACGCCTCGCACGCGCGTGCAAATTCGGCGCGCTCGCGCTCGCCCGTAATGCGGAAGGCAAACACGCGCTTGGCGGGGGCACTTGCCACAAAGCAGATCGCCGCGGCGCTCCCCGAGGAAAGCGGGCACAAAAGCGTGCGCTCGCCAAGCTCGCCCACCTCGGGCAAGGGCAAAAGCGCCGTGCGCCGCGAAAGGCAATCCTTGCAAACAAACGAGCCGTTCATCACTTCAAGATATCCCTCGCCGGCCACGGGTGCGTGGCAATCGCCGCAAAGCAAAAGGTCGGGCGTAAAGCCCGCAATGCACGCCGCACGCAGCTCAAACGCCGCCTTGATGCGGTCGTTCTCCCCTTCCGTTGTAGCCAGCATATGCAAGGTATTCAGCGTCAGGGGCAGGATCTCCCCCGCGGGCTCGCGCTCGTCGGAAAGCTCGGCGGCAACCTCTGCGATATAGGCGGCCAGAAACAGCTTGTCCATATCGTAGCGAAGTCCTGCAAAGCATTCCTTACTGGTGGCGTTTTTTACCCACTTGACGCCGTTTTTTTCGTAAAATTCGATATTGCTCCACGTGTAGGGCTCGGTGGCCGCCACCTCGCGGCGGTGGATCGAGCCGGCGCCCTTCACAATGGCGTAAAACTTGCCGAAATCGGCGGTCAGCACCGTGATCAGACGATCGTGCTCACCGCGCTCGATCGAGCGCAGGATCAGCGCATCGGCAGTAAAGTGCTGCACGGCTTATTTCTCCTCGCGGTAGCCGAAATTGCCCACGGCAGCGGTGCTTTCGCGCCAGTTTTCTTTCACCTTTACCCAAAGATCAAGGAACACCTTTGTGCCGAACAGCTTTTCCAGATCCTCGCGGGCGTAAGTACCTACGCGTTTGAGCTCGGCGCCTCCCTTGCCCACGATGATGCCCTTGTGCGAGGCCTTCTCGCAGAAGATCTCGGCACGGATACGCACCAGCGTTTTCTCGTCCTTAAACTCCTCGATAACCACTGCTACGCCGTGCGGCACCTCCTTGTTCAGGGTGCGCAAAAGCTTCTCACGAATGATCTCAGCTGCCATCTGACGCTCGGGCTGATCGGTCATCATATCCTCGGGGAAGAACCACTCGCTCTCGCCAAGCAGCTTTTCGCATTCCGCAAGCACGGCGTTTACCAGCTTGCCGTTCTTGGCACAGGTGGGTACAACGGCCTCAAAGTTGTGCTTTTCGGCGTACGCCTTGATGGCCTCGGCCACCTGGGGCGCGTCCACAAGGTCAGTCTTATTCAGCGCCAGCACGCAAGGCGTGCCGGATTGCTTCAAATAGGTGATCACGTTTTCCTCCACGGAGGAGATGGGGCGGCTGACGTCTGCCATCAGCACGACCACGTCCGCTTCCAGCATAGAGGACTTTGCCGCCTCTACCATATAGTCGCCCAGACGGTTCTGGGGGCGGTGGATACCGGGGGTGTCCACGAAAATAAACTGTGTTTCACCCTCAGTCAGAATACCGAGAATGCGGTTTCTGGTGGTCTGGGGCTTAGCCGAAACGATGGCCACCTTCTCACCAAGCAAGGCGTTGAGAAGGGTGGATTTGCCCACGTTGGGGCGGCCTACGATCGCGATATATCCTGCTTTTTTCATATTCAATCCTCTTTCTTGACGCCAAAGCCCATTTTTTCAACGATGGCGGTCTGTCTTTTTCTCATATCCATTTCCTCTTCCTCGCCGTTCACGTGGTCATAACCAAGCAAATGAAGCGTGGAGTGTACGGTAAGGAAGGCGCACTCGCGTTCAAAGCTGTGACCGAACTCCTCGGCCTGTGCCGCGCAGCGTTCCAGGGAAAGTACGATGTCACCCAGCTGCTTTTTGCCCCCCTGCTCTTCAAACAACGGGAAGGAAAGCACGTCGGTGGGGGCATCGATATTGCGGTACTCGCGGTTGATGGCCTGAATGCCCTCGTTATCCGCGAAGGTAACGGACACCTCGCAAGGGGCGTCCACGCTCTCAAAAAGAAGCGTTGCTTCAATAGACTTGCGTACCAGCATTTTGAGCGCGTACGTCACGCAATGCTGATCCTGCATGTTTTCAAAATAGATGTGCAAGCTCATTTTTTGCTGTCCCCCTTTTTCGGTGTCGGGCGCGGCTTTCTGCTTTCGCGCTCAAAGCGCTCGTAAGCCAAAATAATTTCCTGCACCAGCTTGTGGCGCACCACGTCCTTGTCGGTGAATTGGTGAATGAAGATGTCATCAATGCCGTCCAGAATTTTGACCGCCATTGCAAGACCGCTTTTTTGCCCCGTGGGCAGATCGGTCTGCGTCAGGTCGCCTGTGACCACCGCCTTGGAACGGAAGCCAAGGCGCGTTAAAAACATTTTCATCTGCTCGGGCGTGGCGTTCTGCGCCTCGTCCAGAATGATAAAGCTATCGTCCAGCGTGCGCCCGCGCATATAGGCAAGCGGTGCAACCTCGATCACCTGCTTTTCCACCATCTTGGCGTAATTCTCCGCCCCCATCATCTCGTAAAGCGCATCGTAGAGCGGACGCAGGTAAGGGTCGATCTTGCTTTGCAGATCGCCCGGCAAAAATCCGAGCTTTTCTCCCGCCTCAATTGCGGGACGCGTCAGAATGATGCGGCTTACCTCGCCCGCACGCAGGGCCTTGACGGCCATCGCCACGGCAAGGAAGGTCTTACCCGTACCCGCGGGACCGACGCCAAGCACGATGGTGTTTTTGGCAATGGCGTTCACATACTTGCGCTGTCCCACCGTTTTGGCACGCACGGGCTTTCCGCGCGAGGTGATGCAAATGGCACTATCGTCCAAGGCGGTCAGCTCTGCGGCGCGACCGTCGCGCACCATACCGATCAGATAGGATACGCGCTGCTCGGGGATCTCCTCCGCGCGCGCCGCCTCCTCTTTGAGGCGATCCATTACGGCGGCAGCCAGCGCCACCTGCGCGTTATCCGATCCGCTGACGATCACAGTATCCCCCGTCGCATCCGAACGATTGCGGATATCCACGTGAAAGGCGGTTTCCACCGCCCTTACGTGCGCGTCGCACGCGCCGAACATGCGCGAGGTCAGATCGCTGTGACCGATCTTCACGATTTCCTGTGCCATAAAAATCCTCCGTTAAGGTTGCATTACAAACTCCACCGTGCGAGCGATATCCTCCTCGCACACCACAGTACAGATCAGGGTGATCCCTTCGCCGTCCGCGCTCCATTCCACGCTTTTTTTCAAGAGCGTACGCCCCGCGCTGTCTGCGGCAAGCTTCTCTTGCAGCTCGGCAAGAGCCAGCTCTCTTGCTTGCTTTGCGGTACGGGTAAAGCCCTGCATTTCATAGGTTGCAAGGGTCTTGACCCGAAGGCCTATGGGAATTTGCGCGCCCGCGGGCGTGTGAAAGTACTGTATTTTCTCTATTATATCACAATTATCTGCGTTTTGTCCAATATTTTTAAAAACTTTTTGCACGCGATGGAAGAAAAGAAAGAATATTTCGTGTTTTTCCTCTCCCGTGTATACCTTTTCCTCGTAATCAAAGGGAACGCGCACCGTATAAGTATGTGTGGTACGTGCCAACACCTGCCCCGCCGCTCGCGTCACCCGATAGCCGTGATTTTGCGTATCCGAAAGCCCGCCCGCCAGGATCTGCCCTGCACGCACGACCTCCCCGACCTCCACAAGACATTCCCCCTCATAGATCAGGGGCATCGTGATCACTCCGTCACACGCCGCCACCAGATTGGCGGGATTTTTGACGCTTGGCGCGGGCTCCGGCTCGCTCTCACGGATCTGCACGTACGCCACGGTCCCCTTGATATTGATCGCCGCATAGCCCACGCGCGTATCGGCCCGACGCAAGGAAAGCGCCAATTCGTCCCCGTCCAAGGCGTACAAAAACGCGCCGCGAAAAAGCCCAAGCTCCGCCAAGGTCTGCTCTACCTCGTCCACGGAAATCGCCTGCGTTCCCGTGATGCGAATATCCCACACCAACGCCCTTGCGCCGACCAAAAGCAAGAGCGCCAAAAGGATCCCCGCCAGTATACCCGGCGCTTGCAGCAATCTTTTGCCAAGCACGCGCAAGCCCCACTCCTTGCGCGAGAAGGCAAGCGCGCGCGCGGCCGCTGCGCGCTCAAATTCCGCCGCGTGCTTGTAAAAAAGTTGAAAGCGGATCCTGCCCCGCCTTTTGCGGCGCCGCAGGGACTTTGGCGCAAGCCGCTCCTCTTGAAAAAGCCGAAAGAGCGCAGCGGCATCAGCGGCCGACACCGTGTAGCAAACGCCCCCGCGAAAAAAAAGATCAGGACGCATTCTCCCCCTCCTTTTTCAAAAAAAGTGCCGTAACGGTACCGATTATCATCAATTTTCCCGCCTCTAACTCTGCGCAAAAAAGATCCTTCCCCTCCACCTGCACACACCGCCTTTCAACAGAGATCTCGATCCGCTCCTGCGTATATGAGCGAAGCGAAACACGCCCCTGCACACACAGCGCGCTATCTCCGGAAAGCATCAGGGAAAAGCCCCCGGGCAACGCCGCCGGTGGCAGATCCAGATAGGCGCCTATGCGTCCCAAAAAGTCCTTTTTTTCACGCATATCCTCTTCCTCCTTGCCATAGAATTGCATAATCACCCTATGCCGAAAGAGAGGTGTTTATACCTTGCGAACGCTCCGCACGCTTTTCTTTTTTACCGCGCTTTTTTTGCTGTTTTTGCTTTTCCTTTTCCGTGCTCCCGTCGCGCTAACGGGCGCAAAGCAGGGGCTTTCCTTGTTTTTTGAGGTGCTTTTTCCTGCACTTTTCCCCTTTTTGGTGTTATCCGAGCTGGTTCTTTCCTGCGGTGTGGGAGAGGCGCTCGGCCGCCTTTTTTACCGTCCGCTCGGCTTTTTATTTGGTGTTTCCAAGGTGGGGAGTGGCGCACTGGTGCTTGGTGCCCTTTGCGGGCAGCCCGTGGCAAGCAGCGCGGCTGCCTCTCTGCATGCACAAGGCGTGATCGGCAAAGAAGAGGTCGAGCGCATCTCTTTGTTTGCCAATAACCCAAGCTCCCCTTTTCTCGTTGCTGCTGTTGGCGGGGCGCTTTTTGGCAGCACGGCCGCCGGGGTGGCGCTTTTTGCCATCACACAATTATCTGCCGCGATACTGGGAACAGGTTTTCGAATTTTCTTTGGAAAGGCAGAAAAAACAACAGAAAAGTGCCAAAACGGTACGAATAAACGCCCATTTTCAGCTCTCTTTACAACAGCGGTACAGCGCGGCTTTTCCTGCATTTTACAAGTGGGCTCATTTCTTATTTTCTTTTCCGCGCTTTCTGCCGTGCTATCAGATCTTCTTGCCGCTCTCCCGCTTGATCCAACGTGGCACGCGTGGATATTCGGCTGCCTTGAAATCACCGCCGGGATCCGCAGCGCCGTTAGCGTGCTTGATACATACAGCGCCTTTCGCCTGACTGCATTTCTTTGTGGATTTGGCGGTATCTGCGTATGCATGCAGATACTTTCCATCACACAAGAATGTGCAATTCCTGCGTGGAAATACCTGCTTGCCAAGCTGTTTCAGGGCGGGATCGCGCTGCTTCTTTGCGAGGGCTTTCTGCGCTTGTTTCAGCCCGTTCTCGCCCCTGCAAAGGCGCTCCCTACACTTGCTCTGCCCGCGCACCTGCCGGTGCTTGGCGGGCTGATTTTGGCGCCGCTGCTCGGTCTGCTTTGGCAAAAGAAAAAAGAACGGGCAAGCAAGTCCCGTTCTTTCCATACCAATTAAAATGTGCGGGTGCGCCGAGCAAGTGCGGTGCCGACAAACGAAAAGAGGAGATGCGAAACGCATCTCCTCTTTTCGTTGTCAATTAAGCCTCGTGCTTAACAACTTCTTTCCCGTCGTAAGAGCCGCAAGCCTTGCACACGCGGTGAGCGAGAACGTACTCGCCGCACTTAGCGCACTTGACCATACCGGGCATCTCGAGCTTGGAATTGTTGGAGCGACGCTTGTCACGGCGTGCGCTGGAAACCTTTTTCTTCGGAACTGCCATTGTACCTACACCTCCTGAATTCGTTGTTTATTAAAATAAATTATTTTTCTTCTGATGCCTTCCAGTTCGCAAGAACGGCAAGGCGGGGGTCGATCTCCTTATCGGAGCAACCGCAATCCCCTTCTGCGCGCGGTTTTCCGCACTTGGGGCAAAGCCCCTCGCAATCCTCATCGCACAAAAGTCTGGTCGGGAAACAGATCAGCAGCTCCTCACGAAGCGGCTCGTCCACGTCCAATCTTCCGTCGCGGATCATCACGTAGGAGTCGATATTCTCCTCCAACTGTTCTTCGGAGATAGAGCCCTCCGCAGCAACGGTGCGCTCAAACTCCAAGGTGAAAACGCCGTCAACGGGGGTAAGGCATCTTGCGCACTGTCCGCTGTACGGGAGCGTTGCCGTCAGATACAGGCGCATATAGCCGGCATCATCGGTCAGATATCCTTCCACCTTTGCGTTTTCGGGAAAGGTCACGTCGAAAATCGGCTCGGGTGTCAATTCATAAGAAATGTCCATGCGCGTGATCTCGCCACGCAGGATGGGACCCATATTCAAAACCATATTTTCGCCTCCTCCACCGTATTTTGTGATGAAAATCGGGTTGCGGAAAAAGCAACACGTAATATTATAATCAAATCGTTTGAAAAAGTCAAGAGATTTTTGCGATTTTTTTGAAAAAATTCTTCTTTATTGAAGCACGTATTTTCCTGCGCCCAATTCAAAGACCGCCTTCCCCTTCACAACCGCGCCGCCAAGCGCTTCTGCGGTGAAGGTACGGTCGTTGAGAACCACGCTCTCGCGGCCGTTGATCAGCGGGAATTCCACGCGCGCCGTAGTGCCCGCAGGAATAGTGAAGGAGTAAGTAAACTTGCCCTCGCGCCAATCCCAAGCGCTTTCGATCAGGCCTGCGGCGGAATTGTAGTGCGCCTTGATATAGGTGATGCGATCCTGGCCTGCGGGCATCTGCTCTGCCGTTCTGACGTCAGGACGGGGAGAAAGCACAAAGTGCGTGAAGCCGGGATGTGCGGGATCGACCGCAATACCTGCCGCATAGGCGTAAAGCCACTCCAATACCGAGCCAAAGGCGTAGTGATTGAAGGAGTTCATATTCACTGCACCGAAGCCGCGGGCGTGGGTATAAGAGTTCCAGCGCTCCCACACCGTGGTCGCGCCCTGACGGACGCTGTAAAGCCAGGAGGGATCCTTGGTTTGCAGCAGCAAGGAGTACGCCAGATCGTCCAGATCCACCGAGGAAAGCGTCTGCGCCAGCATATAAGTGCCCACAAAGCCCGTAGTCAGCGTGTAATCGTTTGCGATCACGTTTTCCTTCAAGGTCTTGATCACGTTCTCGCGCACGGCGCCGTCCACCAGCTCAAAGGCAATGGCAACCACGCAGGCGGTCTGTGTTTTGAAGGTCAGCTCGCCGTCTACCACGTACTTTTCGTTCCACTCACGCTTGATCTCGGCGTTCAGCTTCTCGTAATACTCGGCGCGATCGCTCTTGCCGAGAATACGGGACATTTTCGCCATCAAAAGCGCGTCGTATGCGTAGTAAGCAAGGCAAACGAGCGCGTCATCGGTCGGCTCGTAGGCAAGCCAGTCACCGTAACGCTTGCGAGGACCGCCGATGGGAGCAAGGTACGCCATATAGCGCTCCATCGAGTTGTAATGCTCGGCCATCGTTTCCACGTCGTTATATTTGAGGTAAAGCATATACGGCACGATAATGCCCGCATCACCCCAAGCGGCGGCGGCGTCCTTCATCGAGCCGCTGCGCGACATTTTTTCGATCACGGGAATGACGTCCCAATAGCCGTCGCATACGCGCTGACCGTCACGGGCGTCACCCAGCCACTTGCGCAGGAAGCCGCGCGCGTTGGCGTTGTACGTGCCTGCACCGCAGAACATCTGCGTGTCACCCGACCAGCCAAGACGCTCGTCGCGCTGGGGGCAGTCGGTGGGAACGGAAAGATAGTTGCAGCGCTGGCCCCAGAATACGTTTTGAATAAAGCGGTTCAGCTCGGAATTGCTGGTTTCCACGTATCCCGTTTCCTCCATATCCGTGCTGACGAACACGCCCTCGGCCGAGATCAGCTCAACGTCGGCGTCCGCCCAGATACAAAGATAACGGAAAGCGGAGAAGGTGTGGGAGGGCTGATAATCCTCTACCCCGTTGCCGTTTGCCACGTAGACGGCACGCGCCAGCGCGGTACGGTAATTGGCGGTATACAGCATACCCTTGGGGCCGTCGTTACCGCGGTTCTTGTCGCCGCTGTCGTTGAGCATCTCGGATACCATCACCTCAATGCGGGCGCGGCGAGGGGCTTTCACGATGATGTGGGGGCGACCTGCGATCTCCTGACCAAGGTCAAGCACCAATCTCTCCCCCTTGTGCAGCGTGGTCTTTTCGCAACCGTCACCCACGCGAGTAAACAAAGGAACGATCTCGCCAAACTCGGTGCCGTTGTCCTTCACGTCACGGTAAAGCACGGCGCTCTTGGGCGTTTGATTGAACTGCGGGCGCACGCGAACGGGCTCGCCAACGTGCGGCACGATCGCGGGGATCTCACCGTCAAACAGTGTCACGGGCTTCCAGGCATACGCGCCGGGGAAGCTGTGTGCATCGGGCATCGTAGCATCGTAATACTCGCCGTCCCAGATGTCGGCGGCAAGCACGCGGCCGCCGATCACGGTCTGCCAGCTCTCGTCACTGACAAAGGAAAGCAGCTCCTTGCCCTCGGCGTCAAGGCAGCGCACCTCGGCAGCAAACGCCGGCTCGCGCCAGCCATATTCGCCCATCGTGATGCGGCCGGAGAACCAACCGCGGGAAACCTCGGCGGTGATGACGCTCTCCTTCACGCAAAGATCGGTGATATCGTATTCAAACTCAAACACACGGCAGTGGTAATCCGTCCAGCCGGGTCTGAGCTCCTCGTTGCCAACGGCGTGACCGTTGACGAAAAGATTGAAAATGCCCAGTGCAGTCGCACTGACCGTGACCTTTGCCGTACCGTCGGGCAGATCAAAATCACCGCGAAAAACGGAAAGACCGCCCTTGGGCTCTAAGGTAATATCGGGATTATTGAAGTAACGCACCGAGTGATCCCACGGGTGGGGCAGCGGCTCGGGGCGATCCAAAGGATTACAAATAAATTTGGCTTTGGTGTTCATCGGGAATTCCTCCTGTATGCCATAGTACGCTTTCATTATAACATAATGCGCGTGCTTTGTAAAGTCGTGGATATAGTGGGTTTGCGCGTTATTTTAAGAAATTCTTTCTTTTTGCTTCAAAATGTGTTATACTGATAGCATCAAACGCAAGGAGTATCATGATGGCTTCTATTCTGAACGCCGCCCAAATGAAGGCGGCTGATGCGCAGGAGATCCTGCGCGGCACCCCCTCGCGTACGCTGATGGAGCGCGCGGCACACGCGGCATTGAGCGTGTTGAAAGAGAATTTTTCCACTGAAAAGGTGCTGTTTTTGTGCGGTGGCGGCAACAACGGCGGGGACGGACTTGCCATGGCAAGATTTTTTGTCGAGGAGGGCGGAAACGCCCTTGTTTGCTACGCCGGCGCGTGGAAAAACGGCGCCCCCGACACAGAGAAAATGAGCGCGGAGTGCGCGGTACAGCTCTCGCTTTTGCCCCCGAGCGCTCCCGTAAAAAAGGATCTTGATCTTGACGGCGTCAGCGCCGTAGTGGACGCCCTTTTCGGCATTGGACTTACCCGTAATATCGAGGGGGAGCAAGCGGATCTGATCCAAAGGATCAACGCAAGCAATATTCCCGTCCTTGCCGTGGATATTCCCTCCGGCGTGGACGCCGACACGGGTGCTATTCGCGGCGTCGCCATTCGTGCCGCACACTCGGTCACAATGGCGGCTTATAAATTCGGCCAGGTCCTTTTCCCCGGCACGCTGCTTTGCGGCACGCTCCACCTTGCTGATATCGGTATTCCCGCACCGGCGGACACGGCGCATCTTTTGGAAAAAGAGGATCTTGACCGCCTTCCTCCGCGCCCCGCAAGAGCGCATAAGGGAACGTTTGGGCGCGTGCTGATCATCGGCGGCTCGTACGCGATGAGTGGCGCAGCATATCTGGCGGCAAAGGCCGCATATCGCGCAGGCGCGGGCTTGGTAGAGATCTTTGCCCCCGAGGAAAACCGCATCATTTACCAAACGCAGCTGCCCGAGGCACTTCTCACGCTTTACGATCCTGATAATTTGGATAAAAACCTCCTGCGCACAGCCATCGACCGCGCAGACGCCATCGCCATCGGCATGGGCCTTGGGGACACACCCGTTGTTACCAAGCTTTTGGATACGGTGCTTTCCCGCGCCAAGGTCCCCGTCGTATTGGACGCAGACGCCCTCAACGAGCTTTCCCGCAGCGAAGATATCCGCGCACGGCTATCTGTGTGCAAAACGCCCCTGATCCTCACCCCACATCTTGGAGAGGCGGCGCGATTGATGAAAAGCAATATTGCGCAGATCGCACAGGATCCCATCACCGCCGCCACGGAAATGGCGCGCCGTTTCGCTGCCGTTGCGGTATTGAAGGACGCGCGCACCGTGATCACCAACGGCATACAGCTCACGCTTAACAACAAAGGCAACAGTGGAATGGCGACCGGCGGCAGCGGCGACGCGCTGGCCGGCGTGATCGCGGCCTTCCTTGCTGCGGGCTCTCCTGCATTCGCGGCCGCCGAGCTTGGGGTGCTGACACACGCAATGGCGGGCGACGCCGCGCGCGAGCTGCGCGGTTCTCACGGTCTGATGGCATCTGATATTTTGGATGCGCTTGCCTGTGTTTTGCCCTGATTTTCCAAAAACGAGATTTTATTTTCCAATTTTATTTTTAAACAAACGACATTTTTCTCAAAAGAAAAAGAAATCCGCGCTTTTTGCGCGTATTTCTTTATTTTTCAAACTTTTCCTCATAAGGGCGGCACTTCAAGGGCATTTCCAAAAAACCCTTTACCAAATACAAAGCGCTGATAAAAAGCACGGTAATGCCCAGCACCAAAAACATAGCGTCCTCACTTTGCGTCAGCGTAACGGCCAGCAAGAAAAGACCGAACAAAACCTTGGGAAGCTCCAAGCGAAGCTGCTTCCAATGCTCGCCCACAAGCACAACACGCGCGATCGGTACGATCACGACATAAATCAACAAAACAACCGGCAGCACAGGCGACGTACGCGAGATCAAAGCAAAGCTTGCACCAAAGCCGATGGAAATCAGTGCCAGCACCAGGTTGATCCACTCCCATTTCTCTTTACCGAGAACAGCGCGCAAGGAAAGCAAAAGTGTGGGCAAATTGAATAACAGGATCATCACGCCAAACGCGATCAGCAACACGTCAAACACCTCAACTGCGTAGGAGTCCGCCCATAGGATCCCCACGCCAACTGCTACCCCGAAAAGAGCGGAAAGCAACAGCCGAAGCACATAATAGATCTTCATTCTTTTCATATTTTCTCCTTTACTCTGCGGGACATTCCCCGCGTGCCGTCAGATAGTCCAGCACGGCGGGGGCAAGCAGCCCCTCGGGGCGCTTCCCGTTTTTCAGCAAATCGCGCACGGCAGTTGAGCTGAGATCGCCAAAGCTTGGATCTGCCTCGTAAAGCACGGTCACAGCACGCGGATTTCTGGCAAGATTATATGCAGCCATCTCCTGCTCGTAGGCGCGATCCTTCTCGTTCCGCACGCCCTTGACGATGGCGTCCGCACCGATGCGGTCAAACAGATCGACAAGCATGCCGCGATCCACAATGACCTCTACCCGCGAAAGCCCCTGTACGGTCAGCCGCGTCATTTCCGCGCGCTCCTCGATCGTATGGGCATACACTTTGGCGTCGTTGATCATCACCGCCACGGTTACCTTATCATATTCTTCCAAGGCGCGCTTTACGATATTCAAATGCCCCAGTGTCATGGGGTCAAAGCTGCCCGGTATCAATGCGTGGCTCATACTTCCTCCTCGCACGGCGTCAGGAAATACACGTACGCCGCGCCGTAGCGCTTCTCTTTTTCAACGGAATACTTCGCTGCCAGCACCGCGTCACCGCCAAAAAGCGCCGCGGGATCGCCGCACTCCGCCACCACGGTAGCCCCCGCGGTAAGCAGCTTTTTTTCAAGCAACGTGCGCAACACAGCGGGCAAAAGCCCCGCCGCATAAGGGGGATCCAGGAAGACCAGATGGAAAGGTCCGTCCGTGCTGCGGGCAAGGTAGCTTGCGGCATCCATTGCCAGGATCCTCGCACGGTCAGCAAGCTTTGTTTTTTGCGCGTTGCGCGTGATCACGCCGACCGCGTCCTTGGACTTATCGGTCAGCACGGCGCTTGCTGCACCGCGCGAAAGCGCTTCCAAGCCCATTTGACCGGATCCCGCAAAAAGATCCAGCACGCGTCTGCCCTCCAACCCAAATTGAAGCATCGAGAAAATGGCCTCCTTGGCACGCTCGGAGGTGGGACGTGTCTGTTCGCCTTTCAGGGTTTCCAGCTTCACGCCGCGCGCACTGCCGGTAATGATGTGCATCATATTTTCTCGTCCTCCTTGTGGAAATGTTGATAAATGGCATCTGCCAGCACAGGTCCCACGCCGGGAGCTGCGGCGATCTGCTCGCGTGTAGCACGGCGCAAGGGCGCAAGACCGCCGAAATGAGCCAGCAGGCACTTGGCCTTTGCCTTGCCCACACCGGGTATCTTTTCCAGCACGGAATTTTTCAGACTTCCGCGCTTGGCATCGCTCATTTGCTTGACGGAGAAGCGATGCACCTCCTCCTGAATGCGGTAAATAGCGGTAAATACAGCGCGATCCTGCGCGATCGATATCTCCTCGTGCTCGGTGCAAAGTGCGCGCGTTTTGTGAAAGTCGTCCTTGACCATGCCGAATACCGGTACGGTCACACCCATCTCCTCCAAGGCGCGTGTCACCACGCCCACGTGGGTTGCGCCACCGTCCAGCAGCACAAGATCAGGGAGCTTGGAAAAGCTGCCCTCGGCATCTGAAAGATGCGCAAAACGGCGCGTGAGCGCCTCGGACATCGAGGCGTAATCGTCCGTCCCCTCCACGTTGCGAATACGGAACGTGCGATAATCCGCGCGGGCGAACCTGCCGTCCTCCCACACGATCATGCCGCAGGTCTTATATTCCTCGCCAAAGTTAGAGATATCGTAGCTTTCAATACGGTTCGGCACGACCTCCAAGGCAAGCAAGGCGGCAAGACGCACCATCGTTTCGTCGTTCTTTTCGCTCTCACGGCGGGCAGCTGCCAGCTTTTCTGCGGCATTCTGTACCGCAAGATCGCAGCGCTGCTTGCGCTCGCCGCGCCTTGGGGTATAGATCTGGATCTTATGCCCCGCCGCCTCGGAAAACAGCGCCGCCAGCGGCGCAACGTCCTCCTCTTCCATTTCAAAGGAAAAGAGAATGCGCGGGGGAAAATCGTCGCGGCGACGGTAATGCTCGAACACGAAGGAGATCAGCGCTTCATCGTCCAGTATCTCATCGCTGCCGAACACGACCTCGTATTTATCTACCAGCGCGCCGCCACGCACGTAAAACACGGACATTGCGGCGCCGTAATCGTCGCGGTAAAAGCCGAACACGTCCTCAGCCGTGTCGGGATCTGCCACCACCTTTTGGCGTTGGGAAAGCTTTTGCAGGGCAAACAAGCGGTCACGGTGGACAGCCGCCGCCTCAAAGCGCTCCTCCATCGCCGCCTTTTCCATCTTTTCGCGAATGGCGTTCTCCGCCTCACGGCTGTTGCCGCGCAGAATGTCGGTGGCAAGTCGGATCAGCTCGGCATATTCCTGCTCGCTCACCTTTCCCGTACAGGGGGCGCAGCACTGTCCCAGCTGATGGTACAGACAAGGGCGCTCCTTGCCAATATCGCGCGGGAAGCGGCGGTTGCAGGTGGGCAGGCGCAGTGTCTTTTGCAGCGTATGCAATACGCTGCCCGCCACAGAAGCGCCGGAATAGGGGCCAAAATAGCGCCCCTTATCGCTTTGCCTGGTACGGGTAAATTGCAGGCGGGGATAGGGCTCTGCCGTGATCTTAATATAAGGATAGGATTTGGCGTCCTTTAATCGGATATTATATTTGGGGGTATGCTGCTTGATCAGCGTATTTTCCAGAGAAAGCGCCTCGATTTCGGTATCGCAAAGGAAATACTCAAAATCTGCGACATTGGAAACCATCTTTTCGGTCTTAAATCCCTTATGGCTGTTTTGAAAATACTGCGACACGCGGTTTTTCAGCTTGCGGGATTTGCCCACGTAGATGATGCGCCCCTCACGGTTTTTCATGATATAGACACCGGGGGTAAGAGGCAGCTCGTTTGCCTTTTGCAAAAGTTCTTTTCGCTTTTCTTCGCTTTGCATGCTTACCTCCTGTGTTAAGATCTGATAAAATAAAAAGTGGGGTGCCCCGTAAGACACCCCAACCTTTAACGTGTTATTCCTGGAAACCGGTATTCACCAATTCTACAAGACCCGCAACGGCCTCGTCCTCATCGGAGCCCTCTGCCAGCACCTTGATGGTCATTCCCTGTGCGATGCCAAGGGAAAGTACACCAAGCAAGCTCTTTGCATTGACCTTGCGATCCTCTTTTTCAACCCAGATAGAGCTTTTGAAGCTGTTTGCCTTCTGGATAAAGAAGGTGGCGGGACGCGCGTGCAGTCCGATGGTATTGGTAATGGTAACTTCCTGTGAAATCATAGGTCGATACTCCATTTCTTTTGCATTTGATTACTATATATGTTAATAGTATATCAAAAAAGAGACGGAAAATCAATAGACATTTTTAGGGGTATTTTACGCACACAGTGCTTGAAAATTGTTGATTTTGACGATTTTAGGCGACTTTTCGGTAATCTGTGACCGTAATCAAAATATCGACGGCCTCCGTTTGCGCCAGGATCTGCTGTCCCTTGACAAGCAGCATCTGACCACCAAGAAAGAACACGCCGTCGCGCTCTACGCCAAGGCATGCCAGCTCTCCGCCTGCGTCCTGATAATATTCATACTCGTCCTGCGGATATACCGCCTCTACCATTTCCACAGTCCCCGTTCCCGTACCATACAGCGGCAAATACACGGTTGCGGGCGACACAGCCACGGGCTGCGTCAGCGTGCCAAGGGAAACCGTTTCCCCGTCGTTTTCGGTATAAAGTGCAACGTCCTTGTCAAGAAGGGCGGCAGTCGTGCTGCGCACCTTTTTGATCTCGAAGGTGATCACGTACTCCTGCAAGATCTCCTCTTCTGCAAAAAGCTTTTTCAGATTGTTGCGCTGCCACAAGCCAACGATCGCCAAAAGCGCTAGCAAAACAAGGGCAAGATCCAACAGCGTAAAATGTCTTCTTGTGCTACGTTCCATCAATTTGTCCCCCCTTGCTCGACACGGCTCAGCGATACGCAAGCGCCGCTGTTGGTATAGGCAGGAAAGCGAAGCTGATATCCACGGCCAACGGCGATACGGTTGTTCTCTACGCTATATCCGATGCCGGATTGATAATCCGCCGTCACCGAAATGGTAACGGTAACCACTCTCCACGCCTCGTTTCTCTCCTTTTGCACCACGTGCTTATCAAATTCGGGCACGATCTCGGCACTGGGGGTATCCGTATAGGTCTCATACACGCGGCTGCTGACCTGCGTGACCACACCCATCACAACACCCGTTTCCACGTCGGTCACGGTATCCCCCTCATGGAAGGCAGACTCCATGTCCTTGTCCACGCCGTAAAATTCAATGGTATAAAGTATCTCGCGCGGCTCGGTGTCCTTGCCGAAAAGATCCAAGGGGGTAAAAGCCAGCACCAAAAGAAAGATCACCGAAACCACACCCAACAGCAAAAGCAGATCCACCAAAAGGAAGGAGGCACGGTGCTTTTTTTCTGCGCTGCGTGCGCGCAGAACTTCCGCACTGTTGCTTGAAATATCCAACTTATTATTCATGCGTGTTTATCTCCTCTCCCTGTTTTTTCTTTTTTCGGCGTTTTTCTCTCGCCGGGCGATATTCCATTTCAATATAAGTGGAGCTTTGTATCTTCTGCTCCGTCATAGCGCGCATACCGCGCCGATTGCGTGCATCTGCTGTTACAATGGCTACAAGCAGGAAGATCAGCAGCACGGCCGCAGGATCCCTGCCCACGTCGCCAAACGCCGAAAGCAGCAAAAATCCCGTTACCATGGCAATTCCGGACGCGGGCGCCACCGCGCTTTTCACATTGGCATCGTAAGGAAGCAGCGAAAAGCAATTCTGCAAAAGGAAGAAGCAGAGCGCAGCGGGCAGGGTCAAGCCGAGAATACCACTTTCAAACCATCTTGCCCACCAGAAGCTGATCCTTTCCCCGAGCGGGAACAGATACGAGGGCACGTAAAGCACGCCAACGCGCTCTACACCGTCGGCACCAAGGCCGAAGATCATTCTGAAAATGCCGTTTGCGCGGGAGAAGAAACCCTCTCCGTCGCCAAAAAAGATCTGCGCAGCGATCTCTGTGCCGCCCACGGAGGCGTCCGCCCCCATAAACGCAAAGATCGCCGTCCGCACAGAAGGCGGAAGCATCAGCACGACAACAGGAAGAACGATCAGCGCAAGCAGTATATAAATGAAGCTTGCGCGCTTGCACAAAAGCAGCAGCACGATGATCTCGATCAACAGTGCCAGCCAGGCACTTTGCACCCAGGTAAGGGCAACCGCCGCCAAAATCGCCATACAACCAAATCCCGCCAGAATGCGGCGAGAGGCCGAGGTGGCACGCAAAAACGCGTGCATGGCAAACGGGAACGCGATCACCATGAAGCAGGCAAAAGCAAAATTACTTGAAAATCCGGCACATACGAACGAGCCAAGCTCGTCCATAGAGGGTATCGCATACGGACTGAATTGCAGCAACCCAAGCAGGAACTGCAAAATGCCGATCACCGCGGTAACAATGGCGGAGGCAAGCAACCCCCAACGGCATCTTTTCAGCCAGTTCGGCGTGGAAAGCACGTTGACCGCCGGGAAATACGCGAAGATCAAAAGTGCGCTAAGGGCAACGCGCCAAAGCACATTTGTACCAACCGCGGACACCCCGGAAAGCAGGGTCAAAAGCAGCAGAAGCAGTACGGCAAAATCCTGTATCTCCATACGGAACGCGCGCGTACCGCGCAGGATCTTAAAAAGATATCCAAAGCCGCAAAGTGCGATACCCATTGCCAGCCAAAGCTCGGAATAAGGCAAAAAGCCGACGAAGGGTGCACAAACCAAAAGCAGCAGAATTCCCGCCTCGGGCGTAGTCAGTATCAGCAGCATCAGCGCACAAAGCAAAAGCGCCAGAGCAGGATATACGGGGCCTGTTAAGGCCACCGCCATACCTGTCAGCATACCAAGCGGCACGGCAACGGCGTACATTTGCACGCCCTGTGCAGGCATTTGCTTGATATAATCCGCGGATACGCCCAGCAAGCGGTGCAGGATCCCACCCGTCAGGCGTCCCTTTTCCAGAGCGTGACCGACAGAGATGGGGGAAAACATCAACAAAAATCCAAACAAAAATACGGCAAGCGAAAGGAAAAGATGAAGACCGTTCAGTCCTCCCCTTTCCCAAAGCACGGAAAGCAGCCAGGAGATCACGGCGGAATAAACACCCGCCACCGCGAAAAAGACGCCGACCGTGCGCAAGCTGCAACGCCCAAGCCCATGCAGGATACCGTACGCGGCACGACGCAACAAGCTTTGATCCATGGCACGCGCCATCACGCGGCGCACCGTATTCTTATTCTTTTTGTTTGGCCTGGGGCGCAAGGCGCGCATCATCGCCGTATTCTGAAAATACGCATCGGTCGCGGCATACGAGCCGAAAAGCCGCCCCACGGGGCTTGCGATCACGGCACGGTATGCGCGGGCGGTAAAGGCGGAGAAGAAACGCCCCATGCGCTTACATCCGTTCTTTATTCCCATTGCGTTTCCTCCCTTCCTTTCTTCAATCCTTGTTCAACAGATCGGGGCGCATTCGCTCGGTCAACTCTCTGGCCTTTTCGGCGCGCCATTTTTCGATATTGGCATGATGTCCCGAAACCAGCACCTCGGGAACGGTGCGTCCGCGAAATTCCACGGGACGCGTATATTGCGGGTACTCCAAAAGCCCCGCGCTGTGGCTTTCATTCTCGTAGCACTCGGGGTCCGCCAGCACACCCTCGCAAAGGCGCGCTACGGCATCTACCAGGATACATGCGGGGATCTCCCCGCCCGTCAGCACGTAATCGCCGATCGAGATCTCCTCGTCCACGATCTCCTCAATGATGCGGGTATCCACACCCTCATAATGTCCGCAAAGCAGCACCAGGTGATCCAACTGCGAGAGCTCCTTGGCCTTTGCCTGCGTCAGCACGCTGCCGCGGGGAGAAAGATACACGACGCGGCGCTTCTCCATATCGCCCGCCTGCTCTAAAATGGCCTGATAGCAATCGTAGATGGGGGGCGCCATCATCAGCATGCCGCGCCCGCCACCGTAAGGTGCATCATCAACCTTGCGATGCTTGTCCTTGGAATAATCACGAATATTGTGTGCGCGCACGGTGATCGCACCGCTTTTCTGCGCGCGTCCGATAATGCTTTCGCCCAGTACGGTATTCACCAGGTCGGGAAAAAGCGTCATGACGTCAAATCTCATAATTCAAACATTCCCTCGATCGGTGCAAGATAGATGCCGTCCTCACCCACGCGCTTGACGAATTCCTCCACTACGGGGACCATCGCCTCGCCCTTTTCTGTGGTGATCACGTAGATATCGGTATGTGCGGGGTGGATCACGTCCTTCAACACGCCCAGCTTTTCGTTTGTTTGCACGTGATAGACGGGAAGCCCCTTCATCTCGGCGATCAGCATCACGCCCTCGGGCAGTTGCAGATCCTCTCTTTTGGCGTACAGCACCGTACCGCGCATGGCATCGGCCTGCTCCATCGTATCCACGCCCTCCAAGGTGGCGTACACGATATTGCGGGAGATAGCGGTTTTGAGTAACGCGATGCGTTTGAGCTCTCCGCCCGTTCTTGTATAAACGGCAGGCAGAGAGGCCAGCACCTCTGCACTGTCGCACCAGCTTTCGATCTTGACACCGCCGTGACAGCCGTGCGTAGTCAGGATCTTACCACATTCGGGATAAGTTATTTTAGCCATAAATACTCCTTTTAAGTATTACTCAAAGTTAATTATAACATAAAATATATATTTTTTCAACCGCTTTACCGATTTTTGTGCAAGGAGCGCGTTTTTTTCACCGACAGGAAAAAATTTACATTTTAGCCCTTGTAATTTTTGGCAAAAAAGGGTATAATAGTTAGCAATTATGCGCCTATGGCGCCTAAAATGAAGGAGGAGTACTATGTTTCCCGTATCTTTTTTGACCGAAAGCACCGGCGGCGGCAGCAGCATGCTGTCCATCGTTTTGATGGTCGTTCTTTTCATTGGTGTGTTCTACCTGTTCGGCATTCGTCCGCAGAAAAAGCAGGAGCGTCAGGCCGCTGAAATGCGCAACAGCCTGATGGTTGGTGACGAGATCACCACCATTGGCGGCATCATCGGCAAGATCGTCAGCATCAAGGAAGAAACCATGGTGATCGAGACCACCCGCGACCACACCCGTATCCGTCTGCTCAAATCCGCAGTTCGCTCCGTGGACGTTCGCGTGGAGGAGCCCCGCGTCGCCAAGACCGAGAGCACCGAGGAAGCTCCCGCAGAGCAGGAAAACAACTAATATTTCCCGTGCGATCCTCATATAGTATACCGACGTATACGAAAAGGAGGATCCGCCCATGCTCAATCATTCCATTTTGCCGACGCGCCAAGGGCGCGTAATGCGCAAAGCACAACGCCCCCAAGGTTTTGCCGCTTTCATGAAATGCGTGCTTTTGGCACTGCCCTTCACGGTACTCTTGGGGGCGTTACTGTTATCCGCCTGCACGGCGCTTTTGCTGCTGTTGCAGGATCCAATCCGCTACGTTCGCATAGCGGCACTTCCCTGTCTTTATCTGACAGCCGCGCTTGGCGGAATGCTGACAACGCGCCTTTACGGCCGCCGCGCACCGATCCTGTGCGGGCTTGCCTGCGGCGCTTTGCTGATGCTGTGCCTTGGAATTCCCGCGCTGCTTTTGTCGCAGAATACCGCCAACGCACCCTTTGCATTGGTCATGCGACTGCTGATCCCGTTTGCATCGCTTGCAGGCGCCCTGCTCGCGGCAAGAAAAAGAAAAACGCGCCCTGTCCACAGGCGCAAAAGATAACCAAAAAGGAGATATCACTATGATCGCAACTCTTGTTTTTGTTGACGTAAAGCCCGAATGCGTGGAGGCATTCCGCGCCATTACGGTCTACAACCACGACAACACCCGCAAGGAGGAAGGCAACGTCCGTTTCGACGTGCTGCAAAATAATGCCGATCCCACCAAGTTCACCCTTGTGGAGGTCTTCCGCGACGAGGAGGCCGCCAAGCTCCACAAGACCACCGAGCATTACCTGCGCTGGCGCGATGAGGTTGCCCCCTACATGGCAAGCCCCCGCACCGCCGTGCATAACACTCCTGTTGCCTTTGACTGATTTAATTAGTGGCACAACGGTATCAAAAAAGCCGCCTTTCGGCGGCTTTTTTATTTGCGATAAACAAGAATTTCGGCATCTACGTCCACCGCAAGCAAGTCGGTTTGGGCAAGACGCGCCACGCCTTGCTTTGGCGTGCGGTAATAATACGGCGTCATAGCAAAAAGCTCCTGCAAGGTCTGCGTATCTGCCTCAAAGGTGTAGCGCACGCGCTCGTTTGCGATCTGCGTCATCGCCGTGGGTAGATCTGCGCGCGGCTGATTGCGATACGGGGTATCGTACAGCACGCTTTTCAGGGAGAACAGATGCTCCTCCCCTGCGCCGACAAGGATCAGCACGCCACCCGGCTTCAACACGCGCAAAAACTCCTCCTGTGCCACGGGCGCAAACAAGCTGACCACGGCATCAACGCAAGCATCTGCCAAAGGCAGATCAAAAATGCCCGCCACACAGAAAAAGGCGTTTAACCCCTTTCGCGATGCCTGTTTAGCGGCATGTGTGATACCGCGCTTGGAAAGATCCAGCCCCAGCACGGTGTGCCCACATTCCGCCATTTTTGCAGAGTAATACCCTTCTCCGCAGCCCGCATCCAGCACGGTCGCCCGCTCACCTGCATGGGCATGCAACGCGTCACACACCGCCCTTGCGATCGGTTCGTAATGTTCTTTGTCCAAAAAAGCCGTCCGCGCGCGGATCAGCGCGGCATCATCTCCGCCGCCTGCCGCTTTGGAGGAGGCCAGATTGACATAACCCGCGCTTGCCAGATCAAAGCAATGCCGACGTGCGCCCTTACAGGAAAGCACGCCGCTCTCGCGCTGTATTTCGCCCCCACATACGGGACATTTCAAAAGCTTTTCCCAGCACACAAGCACTCACCTCTTTCTCTTATTACCGATATTGTATCACAAAAAGCGCCGTTTGGCAAGCAAAAAACGCGTTTGGCAGCAAAATGCCAAACGCGTTTTTTTAATTATAGTCCCATTGGGCCACGGGCAATTCAAACCAGAACACGCTACCCACGCCTACCGCGCTATCCACGCCGTAGCGCGCACCGTGCGCCTCCATCACACCCTTCACAATGGAAAGCCCCAGTCCCGTGCCCATCACGGCACGGCGATGCTCGCGATCCACGCGATAGTAACGGTCCCAGATATCCCCGATCTGATCGGGCGGGATCCCCTCTCCGTCATCTGCAACGGAAATTCGCACAATGCCGTTGACAACACTCTCGCTGACAAGCACGCGCTTTTGCGCACCCGTATAGTTGACTGCATTGCCGACCAGATTATAAAGCACTTGCAGGATCATCGTGCGATCTGCCAGCACCGGCACCGCACTCTCGCAGATCTCTGCATCGATCGTATAACCCTTGTGGCGGATCAGCGTATCGTAGCGCGCCAGCGCATCGCGCAGCGTCTGCGTCAGATCAAAGATCTCCTCGTGCGGTTTGAGCGTGCCCGCCTGCAACTTGGAAAGATCCAGAAGGTCGTTCACCAGCTCGGAAAGACGCGTGGTTTCGTCGATCACCGCCTGAATATTTTCCGGCGAATTTTCCCCGGGGATATCCCGCATGATCTCACCATACCCCTTGATCATCGTCAAAGGCGTGCGCAGATCGTGCGAAATATTGGCGATCAGCTCGCGCTGCAAGCGCCCCGTAGCACCGATCTCCCCTGCCGCGAAGGCCAGCGTATCCGCCAGCTCCTGTACCTCGCGGTAGCCATCTTTGTCAAAGGAGATCTCAAATTCACCCGCAGACAGGCGCTCCGCCTTTTTGGTAATGCGGATCAACGGATTTGCCACAATATAAGAAAGGATAAGCGCAAACAGGAATGACGCGGCAAGCAGGGCGCACGCGATCCAGATAAACTGACGCTCCAACGTACGCACCGTGGCGTCCACCGGCGTCATTTCGCTGTCAAGCAGCATCAAAAAGGTTGCGTCACCGTGCGTCACCACGCGAACGTGAATGGCATTGACGCTGGTGCCACGCATCGGAAATCCGGGAAAGCGACTGGTATCCGCCACGGGCACCTCGTTCTTAAATTCAAATCTTTTTTCATATACGCCGCCGTTTTCCAGCGCGGTATCGTACATGGTGGAAATGACGTCCGTGGGCAGGTGATGGATCGTGCACCCCAGCGTAACGTCTGCATCGGCAATCGTTTGCGCGCGCCTTCCCTCTATCAAAAAAACACGGACACAAATGCTGTTTTCCTTGGCATAGGCGGAGATCTTGTCGTCCGCGTCATCCGCCGTCAGATACTCTTCCAGCAATCCCGCGCTTTCTCTGAGCTCGGAAAACTTTTCCCTCTCGTAAAAGGTGGAAAGCAATCTGACCTGAAACAGCCAAAGCACCAGCAGGATCACGGCGGTAAAAAGTGCCAGCGCGCCGAACAGGCGCCAACGAATACCCACACCCTGCCTGCGTTTTATCTCTCTGCTCATTTCTTTTCCTCAAAGCGATAGCCCACGCCGCGCAGCGTCACGATATAATCGCTATATCGACCAAGACTTTTGCGCAAAAGCTTTATATGCGTATCCAGCGTGCGGGCGTCACCGTAAAAGTCATAGCCCCACACCTCGCTGATCAGCTTTTCACGCGTCAGTGCCACGTTTTTATTGCGCAGGAGGTAGAAGAACAGCTCGTATTCCTTCGGGGACATCTCCACACGTGCGCCATCGATATAAACGATGCGCGCCGTCAGATCCACGCGCAATGCGCCTGCGTCCATTTCCACGATCTCGTTTTGCTGTGCCTTCTCCTCGTCTGCGCGCTTGACGCGCTTCATTACGGCCTCCACGCGCAGCATCAGCTCACGCGGGGAGAAGGGCTTGACCACGTAATCGTCCGCGCCACACTCAAAGCCGTTGATCTTGTCATACTCCTCGCCGCGGGCGGAAAGCATGATGATCGGCGTTTGCGAGGTCTTACGGATCTCGCGGCAGGCGGAAAATCCGTCCAGCTCGGGCATCATAATATCCAGAATGATAATATCGAATTTTTCCTTGCGGCAAAGATGCACGGCCTGCATGCCGTCCCCTGCTTCGGTTACGGTATGCCCCTCAAACTCCGCATATTTGCGCACGATAGAGCGGATCCTTGCCTCGTCGTCTACAATCAGAATATGATACATAAAAGTCCTCTTTCAAAAGATTAGTCTTACGTCTCGATGCTTGCACTTTGGGGAATATCCTCCACTAAGGTAACAGAAATCGTGACCTGCTGATTGTTACGCAGCAAAACGACCGTCAGCACGTCACCGATCTCATGGTCACGCACGATCGATTTGACCGCCGCCAGCGCGGAGGTGGAAATGCCGTATACAAGCGTATCCTCAATGCTGTAAATATAATCACCGGTCTGGAAGCCCGTTACACCACACGCATCATAAACGTATGCGCCGTAAATGGTTCCTACCCAGCCGCCACCGGTTCTTTCCACCAGCGTAACGCCCAGCGAGGGAACGCCGCGAACGTAGCCGACCTCCATCAGATCCTTGATGGACAGCTCGTACGCGATATCGATCGGAATAGCAAAGCCAAGCCCCTCTACACCGGTTGCGGAATACTTGGCGTTCACCACGCCGATCAGCTCGCCTGCCAGATTGAAAAGACCGCCGCCGGAATTACCGGAGTTGATGGCCGCATTCGTTTGCAGCAACGTCATTTCCACGCCGTCAACGCTTATCTCTCGCGCGGTGGCGCTGATGATACCGTTGGTCACGGTGCCGCCAAGCTCACCCAACGGATTGCCGATGGCAAAGACCTCCTCGCCCAGCACAAGCGACTTGCTGCTGCCAAGCTTGGCTACGGTAAGCGGCTTGCCCGCTTGCGGGGTGATCTTCAATACGGCGATATCGCCGTCCTCATCAGTGCCTCGGAGCGCGGCCTCGTAGGTATCTCCGTTTGTCAGGCGTACGTAGATCTTATCACAATCCTCGATCACGTGGTTGTTGGTCACCACAATACCGTCCTCATGAATGATCACGCCGCTGCCGGCACCTGCGGAGATCGTTCCTCTGTTAGATACCACCGTGGTGGTGATCTCTACCACGCTATCCTTCACAGATGCGATCGCATCGATCATGCTTTTGGGTGCAGATCCGGCAGAGCCGTTGGGGGAGTTCGTGAGCAGCGAGCCATCGTTTTTAGAGATCTCGGCAAACGCGGCGGCATAATCATAAGCCGTATCCGTATATTCATAGGTAGGACCGTCCACCTCGCCGCCAAGGCCATTCGTCGCCTCGCTGTTCGGCGAACCGGAAACGCCGGGAAGAATACCGTCTTCCGCGGACGTCTGCACCAGATAGGTGCCAACCATTCCGGCAAAAACAGACAAAAGCATACACGCCGCGATCAGTAAGGAAACCACCGCCACCTTACGCCATTTCCCCTTCTTTTTGTGCAAAACGGGAGGGGTCGGCGTATAGGGCGACATTCCCAAGCCCTGATAAGAAACGCCGTACCAATGCCCCTGCGTATCGAGGGGGGCACCCTCGCTTTTTATTCCTTCCTCGCTTTTTTCAGCATCAGATACAGAAAAAACGTCGTCAATATCCTTGTTGAAGTTGTTTTGATCGTTCATCTTCAAAAACTCCTTCCTTAATTTTACACCGTCATTATACGCCCTATTTGTGACGGTTCGATGATTTCACGGCAAAAAATCTCTGAAATCATAGAAAAGCGTTGTTTTTGGTACATAACCTGTGTTATAATGAAAGAAACAAGGGGGTGAAACGATGCTACACAGAACAAAAGAGCTGCTTTCGGCGTACGGGATCACGTTATGTGCCCCGTTATCGCTTGCCGATTGCACCGTACAAAAGCCCTATCTGCTGGAACGCGAGGGCATCAAAGAAGGCACCGCGATCCTGTTTGCCGTACCTTATTATACCACGAATTGCGATCTTGACACAAGCAATATCTCCGCATACGCCGTTTCCCGCGATTATCATTTGTTTTTCAAGGATCTTTTTGCGGGGCTCCTGCCGATCCTGCGTGAAGAATTCCCCGCGCACCGCTTTGCGGGCTTTACCGATCATTCCCCCATTATGGAAGCACAGGCCGCCGTGCGCGCAGGGCTTGGCTATTGGGGCTGCAACCATCTGTTTTTGACGGACAAGCACTCCTCCTTCGTCTTTCTCGGCGAGATCATCACCGACGCCGTTATGGACGCCCCGAGACACGAGGAGCGCCAATGCAGCGCGTGCGGTGCTTGCCGCAAGGCGTGCCCCGTAGACCTTGACGTGTCGCGCTGCCATTCCGCGCTGACGCAGAAAAAAGGCACGCTTACCGACGAAGAGATCTCTGCGCTGCTTGCCCACGGCTCGGCGTGGGGGTGCGATCTTTGCCAGAGCGCCTGCCCTGTCACGAAAAAAGCAAGAGCAAACGGCACGCTTTATACCACCATTCCCTTCTTTTTGCAAAGCGCGCTCACGCCTCTCACGGCGAGGGCGGTAGAAAAAATGTCCGAGGAGGAATTTGCCTCCCGCGCTTACAGCTGGCGGGGAAAACAGACGATACTCAGGAATTTGAAGCTTTTAGAGGAAGGAGATCTCCGGTGATCCGTTTTTACTATCACGCAGACAGCGAGCAAACGAATGCGCTGCTTACGCAACGTATCGAAGAAAATATCAAGGGCGGCAAAGAGGTGCTGTTGATCGTTCCTGAGCAGCAGACCGTCAGCGTGGAGCGACGCATGCTGGAAATCCTCCCCCCCTCGGCGCAGCTGTGCTTTGAGGTGGTGAATTTCTCCCGCCTTGCCAACCGCGTTTTCCGCGTGCTGGGCGGCCATAGCTGGAACACCGCCACGCCCACAGTGCGCGCTCTTTCCATGTGGCGTGCATTGCGCGATCTCGCCCCCGTTCTTGCACAGTACGGCTCTCACGCCAAGGAGGCGCGCCTTTGCGATATGATGCTGGAAACGGCCAAGCGCTGCAAGGCCTACCGCATCTCCGCTGACGAGCTGCTCCGTGTCGCGGACGAGCTGCCCGCGGACGAGCCGCTTTCCCGCAAGCTGACCGATCTTGGCACGGTGCTTGGCGCGTTTGAGCATACGCTGGCACAGCACTTCAACAACGGAGACGACGACCTTGACCGTCTGGCGGAAAAGCTCCGCACGCACGGCAAGGAGCTGTTTGCTA
>JAZQWF010000004.1:0-16442 GCA_045632185.1 Eubacteriales bacterium | reverse complement strand
GGGAATTTTCGCGCACCGCGCGAATACCCTTTTGCGCGAGATCCTCATTCGCCCCTACGCTGCCCGCCCACATCTCCGTCACTCCGTGACGTTCCCCTCTCCATCGCCGCGGAGGGGGGGCTTCTTCTTTTTAGAGCATTTTCTTGACATGTGTTTATGGATATGCTATAATGCTCGTAGAGGAGGGGGTGAGCGAATAGTGATCATTCACACAAAAGTACCCGCAATCATTGGGACGTTTTTTTCCCTGGCGGCTATTTGGTCTTTGGTGAGAGGCTTGGTGTTAAACGGCGATCCCTCCGGGGCGGCTTGGGGTGCGGGGATATTCGCCATTCTGGTTTCCTGCGTTAGTATGATTGCATACGCGATTGACGGTGTTTTTTGTGCCATCAAGGCTTTTAAAAAGATACGACCGAAATTTCATGCCACACTGGCATTGATGATAGCGGCGGGCATCGTTTTTGCTTGGGCGATTCTTTCTACTTCTTTGCGCACGGTTAAGATTGTGGCGTGGTATATTATTTATTTTTCAATCGTCATATTGGAGATCATTTCTATTGTTCGGCATTTTAGAGATGACACCGATATTATATAAACGCATTGTGTTTGAGTTTAAAAGCCACCCGGCGGGTGGCTTTTTTGCTTCTGATTTTCCTTTTTCTTGACACGCGCGCGTGATGCGGGTATAATAATACTTAGATGAGATAAAATTTAATAAGGAGTTTTGTGATGTTTGATTTTATTGGCTCTTTGATCGGCTCGGTCAACAACGTGTTTTACAGTTATCTTTTGATCATTCTGCTGGTGGGCGGGGGTCTTTATTTCACCGTGCGCACCAGGGGGGCGCAGTTCACCATGCTGCGCGAGCAGCTGCGCGTGGTGACGGAAAAGCCCGCCGATGGCAAGGGCGTTTCCTCGTTTGGCGCGTTGATGGTTTCCACTGCGTCGCGCGTGGGCACCGGTAATATCATCGGTGTTTCCACCGCGCTTTGCCTTGGCGGCTTTGGCTCGGTGTTCTGGATGTGGGTGATCGCGCTGATCGGCTGTGCTTCCGCCTTTGTGGAAAGCACCCTGGCGCAGATCTACAAGAAGCGCGGTGCGGACGGCTGCTACGGCGGTCCTGCATATTATATTGAAGCTGCGCTGAAATGCCGCCCGCTGGCCGTGGTGTTCTCGGTGCTTCTGATCCTCACCTACGGTGTGGGCTTCAATATGCTGGCGTCCTATAATCTGCAATCCACCTTCTCCGCATACGACTTTTACAACCCGGGCGTAACGCCCTGGATCATCGGCGCGGTGGTTGCCGTGCTTGTCGGCTACTGCTTGTTCGGCGGCGGCAAGCGCCTTTTGAAGATCACGGGCGTGCTGGTACCCGTGATGGGACTTGTCTATATTCTGGTGGCGCTTGTGGTGATGGCGCTGAATATCACCGCGCTCCCCGGCGTGCTGGGACGCATCTTCTCGGAGGCGTTTGATTTCCGCGCGATCTTTGGCGGCTTTGGCGGCTCTTGCCTGATGTATGGTATCAAGCGCGGACTTTTCTCTAACGAGGCAGGCGTGGGCTCCGCACCCAACGCATCGGCAAGTGCAGAGATCAGCCACCCCGCCAAGCAGGGACTTGTGCAGATGCTTTCCGTATTTATCGATACCATTCTGGTTTGCTCCGCGACTGCGTTCATGTGTATGTGCGCGGGCATTGAGCCGACTGCGGCGCTTTCCGGTGCGCCCTTTGTGCAGGCGGCACTTTCCGCTACGCTCGGCGACTTCGGCCCGATCTTTATTACCGTGGCAATGGTGCTGTTTGCCTTCACCACGCTGCTGGGCAACCTGTTTTACGTGGATAAGGCGTTCCACCACGTGCTGGGACGCACACCGAGCAAAGCCTTTCATTACGCCTACTACGCGGTGGCGTCTGTGCTGATCTTTGTCGGTGCGGGGTTGTCTGCGGGGCTTTTGTGGGACGTGGCCGACCTGATGATGGGTCTGATGGCCGTGATCAACCTGCCCGTGATCGCCATTCTGGGGCGTTATGCCTACCGTGCGCTGGCGGATTACAAAAAGCAGAAAAAAGAGGGACGTGATCCCACCTTCTGCGCCCGCGATATCGGCATTACGGAAGAATTGGATTATTGGAATTGATTTTCACGCAGAATTCAAAAAGGCGTGGTAAAATAAGGTACTATTCTTTTCAAAGGAGGATTTTGATATGCCCAGTCCCGGAGGAGGAAGCCGCGGAGGCGGCGGAGGTTTTGGCGGGGGCGGCGGCTTCCGCGGAAACAGCTTTGGCGGCGGAGGATATGGCGGCGGCAGAGGGCCGCGCTACGGCTTTGGATTTTTTCCGTTTTTCGGCGGTGGTCTTCTTTCGCTTTTGTTTGCTCCCATTCTTTTGATCCTGTTTGCGATCCTGTTGGTGTTCAGCGTCATCGCCGGCGCGTTCGGCGCGATCGCCGAGGGCGGCGTGATCATGCACGATACGCAAAGGATCGAGGATTTCGCCTATGCGCAATACGAGCAGATCTTTGAGGCGGGAGAGCATTATGAGAGCAATATTCTGATCGTGCTCCTTGTCACCGAGGAGTATGATAACGGCGAGTATTTTGCGCTGGTCGGTGATGACGTGGAGCGCGAGGTCTATACGATGTTTGGCGGTGACGGCACCGTGCTGGACGCGGCGATGCAGGCATCTATCAATAAGGAAAGCTACAAAAACCAGATCGGACGCGGCATCGCGGACGTGCTGGATATTATGGCAGAGTACGTCACGCGCTATGGCTATGACACAGAGCTGACGGCGCCGCCTCCCGCGCAAGGATTTCACAATCTGAGCGCGATGGAAATTGCGCCTGCCACGGTAGAAAAGGCAATTTCGGAATTTAGTGCCGAAACGGGTATCAATATCGCCATTGTGGTAGAGGACGCCACCGACGTGCTGGAAACCAGCTACGCGCCGATGATCCTTGGATTTGTTGTGGCGGGAGCCTTGATTGTCGTGGCGGTCGTGCTGATCGTGAAGGCGGTCAGGGGGAAGAAGGATCACAGAGGCGGCAGAGGGCCGTTTGACGGATCTGCCGGATATGGCGGCGACAGATATTACGGATTTTAAGAGGTGACTATGGATTTGCAGGCATTTTTGAAAAAGACGGGCGAGCAGCCCTTGGATCAGATCGTACAAAACGGCGGCTTTTGCGGCATTCTGCGCAAGATCGTTTGCGTGGGTGACAGTCTTTCCTCCGGTGAGATGGAGGGCTGTATGGCGGGGGAGAAGATCTTCCACGACAGCTATGATTATTCTTGGGGACAGTTCCTCGCGCGCGATGCGGGCCTTACGGTCTATAATTGCTCTAAGGGCGGAATGACCGCCAAAACGTATATCGAAAGCTTTGCAGACGAGCAGGGCTTTTGGGACGAGAAATATGGCGCACACGCCTATATCATCGCGCTGGGCGTGAACGATATGGCGCGCGTGATCGATGGTGAGATGGAGTACGGCACGCTGGCTGACGTCCACGTGGACGCACCCGAGCAGAACCCGCACACCTTCATCGGCTCTTATGCCGCGATCATTTCCCGCTATCAGAAAATGGTGCCCAAGGCAAAGTTTTTCCTGTTCACGATGCCCTCGCATCACATGGACGACGAGCTTGGCCGCTATTACGACAAGCACCGCGAAACGATGCACGAGCTGGCGGCGATGTTTGAAAATTGCTACGTGCTGGATTTCCGCAAGTATGCACCTGATTTCAACGGGGAATTCAAAAAGAATTTCTATCTGGCGGGGCATATGAACCCGATGGGATACCGCCTGGTGGCGCTGATGGTGGAGAGCTATATCGACTATATTATCCGAAACAATATGGACGATTTTCGCCAGATCGCCTTTATCGGTACACCCTATCACAACGAGAACGAAAAGTGGTAAAAGTGCCATAACGGTATAAAAAACGGATAATTATACGGGGGACGCCTTTTGAAGGGGCGTCCCCCGCGCCCTTTTCAAGGATCTTTCATCGCAGGGGCGAGCATTGCTCGCCCGCGAGGCACAACGCCTTTTGTGCAAACAACGCGGCGAGATACCCTATCCTTTCCCAAAAGGTTTTGTGGGGGTCATAGGGGGAACTTTTTTCAAAAGTTTCCCCTGACGCTTCCCCGCGCGTGCGCGCGCTCTTGACATTTTTTTATAACTTTGTTATAATAATATAATCAGGCATAAAGCGAGGTGAAGGGCATGCGTGAATATTTATCCCGTATAGTGGGCAACGCCGCTCTTTGCGCGCGTCTTGGCGAGGAATTGTCCCGCGGTGCGGTGTCGCACGCCTATATCATCGAGGGGCCCTTCGGCTCGGGCAAGCATACCCTGGCGCGTGAGATCGCCGCGGCGCTTTCCTGCGAGCATCGCGAAAAGAACGGACTGCCGCTTCCCTGCGGGATCTGCGCCTCCTGCCGCAAGATCATGGCAGGGCACTCGCCCGACGTGATCACGGTAAGCCGCGAGGAGGACAAGGCCACGATGGGCATCGACGTGATCCGCGCGTTGCGCGAGGACGTGCCGATTTTGCCCAACGATCTGGACGTTAAGATCTATATCATCGAGGACGCGCATACCATGACCCAGCAGGCGCAGAACGCGTTGCTGCTGACCTTGGAGGAGCCGCCCCCCTTTGTGATGTTCTTGCTGCTTGCGGAGCGCACGGAGCTCTTGCTGGAAACGATCCGCTCGCGCGCGCCGATCCTGCGCATGCAGCCGATCGCGGACACGCAGATGCGCGAGTATCTGCTCTCGCCCGACCGCCCCGACGTGGCACGCGAGGCAAAGGCCCTGTCCGAGGGAGATCTGGCCGCACTTCTGCGCATGTCAAACGGCTGTATCGGCCGTGCATTGGAGCTGTTGGAGGAGAAAAAGCGCGCCCCCGTGATGGCACGCCGCCAGGCGGCGGAGCAATTCTGCCGGATGCTGGCGCAAATGCGCTCGCAGGACGAGCTGCTGGCGCTGCTGATGTCCTTCGGCACGGCACGCGAGGATCTGCTTTCCCGCCTGCAAACGATAACCGAGGCACTGCGAGACCTTTTGCTGCTTTGCTATACGGATAGCGCGCCGCTGATCTTTTTCACCGACCGTGAGGCGGCCTTGGAGCTTTCTGCGTGCTTTGCGGCAGAGAGATTGCAGGGATTTTTGCGGGCGACCGAGCAGACGATGGAAACGCTTTCCATGAACGCCAACGCGCGCCTTACCATGTTCCGATACGTAGACCTTTTGCTGAAAAAATAACCCGATCAGAACGGAGAAATTATGGACAAGAAAAATAACAAAGCTCCGCGCGACAACGGCGCGCGTGAGGAAAATAACGGCCAGCGCATCTCGGTGCGCCCCGGAAATTTCACCCCTCCCGGTGCGCCCGTAGAGCAGAAAAACGCGCAGGGCGGAAATCATCAGGGTGGAAATCATCAAGGCGGCGGACGCCATCGCAACCGTCGCGGCGGTCGCAACCGTCACGGTGCGGATAAGCAAAAGCAGGCGCAAAACGGCGCACCCGTGAGCGAAAATCGCCAAAATCAGCAGGGCACACAGCCCCAAAAGCAGAACCCTCCCCAGCAAAATAAGCAGGGCGGAAATAACCAGGGCGGGCACCAGGGCGGCAAAAACCGCCGCAATCGCAACCGTCGCGCGCACGACCGCGATCAGGTGGCGAAGGACGCACCCGTTCTTTCGGAGAGCTTGCGCCGCGAGCTGGACGAGGAGTTTTCCACCCCCACGCTTTCCTCCACTACCTCGACCTCGCTGTTCGGCGAGCGCAAAAAGCAGGTAGAGGAGCTGCTGGACAGCGAGGAGTTCGCCGTGGATATTGCTGAGGCCTCCTATTTGCTGGACGACGTTCCCTGTGGATTTCCGATCCCCGACGGCACGAACGCCGTGGAGGTGGTCGGCGTGCGCTTCCGCTCGGCGGGCAGAATGTATTTCTTCTCTCCCAACGGGCTGAACCTTGCCATTGGCACCCGCGTGATCGTGGATACTGCGCGTGGCGCTGAGCTTGGTGATATCGTGATGTTGAAGCGCAAGGTTGCAGAAAAGTACGTGGTACAGCCCCTGCGCGCCGTGCTGCATATCGCCACCAAGGAGGATATCGCGCACGAGGCAGAGAACCGCAAAAAGGAGATCGAGGCCTTGAAGGTCTGCGCTCAGAAGGTCGCCGTTCATAAGCTGGATATGCGTCTTGTGGACGCGCAATACACCTTTGATAACAGCAAGCTGCTCTTTTATTTCACCTCGGAGGGACGTGTGGACTTCCGCGAGCTGGTGCGCGATCTTGCCGCGCATTTCCATACCCGCATCGAGCTGCGCCAGATCGGTATCCGTGACGAGGCACGCCTTGTCGGCGGTCTTGGCATGTGCGGCAGACCCTTCTGCTGCGCCACGCATCTGTCGGATTTCGGTCAGGTGTCTGTGAAGATGGCGAAGGAGCAGGGACTTTCGATCAATGCCTCTAAGATCTCGGGCTGCTGCGGGCGCCTTATGTGCTGCCTGCGCTACGAGCAGGAGAGCTATCAGATGGAAAGCATGCTGACGCCCAAGAAGGACGCGCTGGTGGAAACGCCGGACGGCAAGGGCACCGTGCTGGAAAGCACGCCGCTTACCGGTATGGTCAAGGTCAAGCTCAACGGCGCTGACGAGGAGCCGCCCAAGACCTACCACCGCGATCAGCTGGTGGTGATCCCGCGCTGCCCGCGCAACGCAGAAAAGCCCAAGCAGGCAGAGAAAGAAGAGGTCGCAGAAGAGGTCGCAGAAGAGGGCGCGGCACAGAACGAATAAAATATTTTTCGTTTTTTTACAAAAAGGTATTCCATTTTGCACGAAAGTGTGCTACAATGAAATAGCAATAAATCTATATGGAGGTAGAAAACCATGGCATACAAGATTACCGATGAGTGCATCGCTTGCGGTGCATGCGCTGGCGATTGCCCTGTTGGCGCGATCAGCGAGAACGGCGACAAGTACGTAATTGATGCTGACGTTTGCATCGACTGCGGTGCATGCGCAGGTACTTGCCCTGTTGGCGCTCCCCAGGAGGCCTGATTTACCAAACAAAAACGGCGCGGTTTACCGCGCCGTTTTTGTTTTTTGCGTGACGTATGCGGCTTTTCTTCACAAAATTATGCTCAACTTTTTCGCAAACGGGATTATTTTACGCTTGTTTTGCAAAATCCCCTTGCACGCGCGGGCGTGCACGTGATACAATGAGAGGGAAGAAACGCCACGCCGTGGCACAAGGCAAGGAGGCAAATTATGTACGATACCACTACCTGGGAGCGCGTCAAAACCAACAAGCGCTATCTCCACCCCCCGAAATCCGAACGCCTTTTCACCATCTGGCCCGAGGGCAAGATCATCATGGGCGAAAATCAGTATCCCCGCGATACCGACACGCTCATCATCAACGACAATATCCCTTGCAGCGGCATTTGGGCGGTGCATACCCGCCATTTCCGCGTATTTGATTACAAAAAGGCGAAGCTGCGCGTTCCCGAGGACGGCACCCCCATCCACGGCGTAACCGCAACGTTCGGCGGTCTGGAAATGGATATGGAGGCGTTCTGCGATACTGAACGCAAGTCCACCTGCTATATCAAGGTCACCGTTACTAACCGTGCGCCTTATCGCGCACGCGAGCGCTTCGGTCTTATGATCCGTTCGGGCAAGGAGAAGCATCTTGTGCACGGCGCGCCCGACGGCTACTGCTCGCATTACCCCGAGCCCGCCGCATTCCGCTATGCCCCCAACACCTTCATCCGTTGCCGCAATATCCTGCGTGACGGGATGACCTTTGTGGGTATTCAGACCTCGGTGAACTGGGATTACGATGCCGCCGACGGTGTTGTTTGGGTACGCGAGTGGATCGAGCCGGGCGAGAGCTACACGTTGTATCTGTCTTTCGGCAAGGGCGAATACGCCCCGGTGGATTTTGACTACGAGACGGAGAAAAAGAAGGTCGAGGAATATTGGAAGACCCAACTCAAGCGCATCTGTTTGCCCGCTTCGTTGCAAAACGATCCCGAAAAGCGCCGCGCCATTCAGAATTTTGCCGTACAGATCATGCAGTGCTACGCGCACTACGTAGACAAGGATTTTCTCGTGCCCCGTCAGGGCGCGCTTCAGCGCTACGTGTGGCTGTGGGATCAGTACCCCGTGCTGGAGGCGATCTCTCAGCTCGGTGATTTTTCCGAGTTCTATCGCGGCGCGATCGCGACCTATTTTGACGAGATGCAACAGGAAAGCGGCCGTATCTGTACCTTTGGCGAGGTTTGGGCACAGGACACCGCGTGCGGACTTTTGTCCTTTGCGGGCGTTTGCCTGAACGCCAAGGATCGCGCGCTTTGGGATAAGTACGTGGACAAGGCGTACGCCGCCTTTTCTTGGATCCGCAGCAAGCGTATGGAGTGCCGCGGCGAGGAGGGCTGTGTGGACGGTCTGTTCCCGCCGATGCGTGGCTCCGACTGGCCTCAGGTCTTTCAGAACTGGAACATCGACCGCTGGAACGTGCTGAGCATGAAGAGATTTGCCGATGCGCTCAAATTCTTTGGCGATGCGCGCGCAGACGAGGTTGCCACCGAGCACGAGGCATACCGCGGGACGATCCTTGCGGCATTTGCCAAGGCGATCGAGTCGCAAAAGGGCAAGGACAGCTTGCATCTGCCCGTGATGCCTATTGGTGACGATACCGCGATGCTTTACGAGGAGTTTTATCCCTACATTAGCCACGGTGTGGCACTTTGGTCGCAAACGCTTCCTGATGAGGAGCTGCCCCGCGTGTTGAAATGTATGGACGAGGAGGGAATTACCTCGGGCCACGGTCTGTACGGTCACATGCCCTACCCCGACGGCAACACGCATATCTGGTACACCACCGCGCCCGAGCTTGGCTTTTATCACGGCTTCCGCCGTCTTGGCGAGCACGAAAAGGCAGAGCAGATCCTGAACACCCTGCTTGCCACCACCGTGTCCAAGGAGTATTACGTCAGCGAGCGCATCGCAGACAATGACCCTTGGTTCGCGCCTTGGATGCCCAACGCCAGCGGCATGGGACGCCTGATCTGGATGATGCTGGACAGCTGCAAGTATGAGTAAGGGGAGACGCTGGGGGTGCTTTTTGGAAAGCACCCCCACGCCCCCGCAAAACACTTTAACATTTTTTAGGGTGAGTGCGAACACTGTCCTCGCTACAGCGAGGACGTCGATATACCACTTCGTGGTAATCGCGAAGTGCGCAGACGGAAAGATAGCCCACGCTTACCTTGACAAATGCTGGGAATTATGATACACTAAAACAGAGGATGTATACATCCTCTGTTTTTCTATCAAATTTTCACAAACGATGCGGCTGTATAACATTTTTTATAAAAGGTTTTGAAAAGGGTGTGGGGAAAACTTTCCCAAAAGTTTTCCCCACGCGCATCCCTTGAAAGGAGGTGCCAAATGGATATTCTGTTGCAAGAAGGCGAGCGCGTGGACGAGATCAACGACCGCGTGAAGCTGATCCAGCGCGAGAACGGGCTCGCCTTTGGCACCGACGCATATTTGCTATCCTGCTTTTGCCGCCCCGCCAAAAGCGCGCGCGCGGCGGATCTCGGTAGCGGTACGGGCGTGATCTCTCTTTTGCTTGCGGCAAGGGAACGATACGCGAAAATATACGCGGTCGAGGCACAGGACACGTTTGCCGCGCTGGCTGCGCGAAACGTGGAATTAAATGGGTTTTCTCATACCGTTTCGGTACTAAATCGCGACGTGCGCGACCTCTCGCCCGCCGATTTTGGCGGCGAGCTGGACGCGATCTTCACCAATCCCCCCTATATGCGCGCGGACAGTGGCTTTGCTTGTGCGCACGCGGAAAAGCAGATCGCCAGACACGAGATCTTGGGAGATCTTGCCGATTTTACCGCCGCGGCCGCGCGGTGCTTGCGCTACGGCGGGGCATTGTATATCGTGTATCGCCCCGACCGCCTGGAAACACTGTTTTCGGCACTACGTGGCGCGAAATTTGCGCCAAAACGTATGCTTTTCGTGCAGGACGCACCCGAAAAAGCGCCTTCGATGGTGCTTTGCGAGGCGCGCCTTGGCGGGAACGAGGGGCTCTCGATGCTGCCCACGCTGATCCTGCGCGAGAGCGCGCAAAACGGCGCGCCCCTCACTCCCCGAGCCCAGCGCATTTACGACACGGGATTGATTGAATGAATTAGGGGAACTTTTGAGAAAAGTTCCCCTATAACCCCTCAAAACCTTTCACAAAAAGGAATAGCAGCAGTCGCGTTGTTGGCAAAAATGTTATCCGCGCTTTCTTTCCGCCTATATTCTTTGTTCGCACTCACCTTAAAATTGTTTAAAAGCTTTTAAAGGGGGTGCGGGGGATGGCTTTTGGCAAAAGCATCCCCCGCATATCATCCCTCCACATATCTCACGATGCCGTCATACACGCCGCGGGCGAAGAGCTGTGGTTGCTCGTTCATCAGCCGCGCGTCGCGTGGGTTGGTGATAAATCCAAGCTCAACAAGCACGGCGGGCATATCCGTACGCTTCAATACGTAAAGCGAGGGGCGCGTGAACGTCCCGCGATCGGGCAATCCCGTGGCGGCGGCAAGCCCCGCGACGATATCCTCGCCCAGCGTGAAGCCCGCGCTCCCCGCCGAGTATGCGAACGCCTCGCTGCCCGTGGCGGCGGCAAGCTCGGAGGCGTTGGTGTGTAAGCTGATGAAATAATCCGCGCCCCAGCTGTTCGCATCCCGCACGCGCGCGGCCAAGCTGGTGGCATTGGAGGTGCCGAGCTGCGTTTCGGGCGTCGGGCGGGAAAGACGCACCTCAAAATTGCCGTTTTCGCGCAGGAGCGTTGCCAGCTCCTGACCGATCCTATATACGATATTCTGCTCGCGCAGCCCGTTGCCCTCCGCACCCGCGTTGGGGTTGACGGGGTTGTGCCCTTGGTCAATGTAAATTTTGATTGCCACGATAAAACCTGCCTTTCCTTGGCATTTATTTTCAGTATATGCAAGGGGGCGAAAGGAGTTCCTATGTCGCAAAATGAAGAAAAAAATCGCGTGCTTGGCGGCACGCTCTACCTGGTGGCCACGCCCATCGGCAACCTTGCCGATCTTTCCGAGCGCGCCATCAAGGTGCTTTCCGAGGTGGATCTCATCGCTGCCGAGGACACGCGCAACTCGCTGAAATTGCTCACCCATTTCGGTATTTCCAAGCCGATGGTGTCCTATCACGAGCATAACAAGCGCGAGCGGGGAGAGCAGCTGGTGCAAAGAATGCTTGCGGGCGAGAGCTGCGCACTGATCAGCGACGCGGGCACGCCTGCCATCAGTGATCCCGGCGAGGATCTGGTCGCACTGTGCGCCGATCGCGGCGTTCCCGTGACGGGTGTTCCCGGCTGCTGCGCGGGCATTACCGCACTCACGCTGTCGGGATTGCCGACGGGGCGTTTTACCTTTGAGGGCTTTTTGCCGATGGACAAAAAGGAGCGCCGCGCGCGCTTGGAGGAGCTTTCCTTTGAGAAGCGCACGATGCTTTTGCACGAGGCGCCGCACAAGCTGCGCGCCACCCTTGCTGATCTGGAAAAAACGCTTGGCGGTGAGCGCCGCATCTCGCTTTGCCGCGAGCTGACCAAGAGAAACGAGGATATTCACCGTACCACCATCGCGGGCGCTGTCGCGCATTACGAGGAAAACGAGCCGCGCGGCGAGTACGTACTGGTCATTGAGGGGGGTAGCGCGAAGCGCGAGGCCTCGCCCACCGAGGCACTTTCGCTGATCGCCCCTTCCGAGCACGTGGCATATTATGAAAAGCAGGGTATGAAGCGCATGGACGCCATCAAGCAGGCGGCGAAGGATCGCGGCATGCCCAAAAACGAGCTTTACCGTATTTTGTGCGACGAAAACACTTGATTTTTACAATATTGTGTGATATAATATTCTATTATTAAGATTTTCAACGGAGGAAATCACTATGAACAAATGTAAGGTTGGCGTTATCGGTGCTACCGGCATGGTCGGTCAGCGCTTCCTGACCCTTTTGCACGAGCATCCCTATTTCGAGGTCGTGGCTCTTGCCGCTTCCGCACGCTCCGCAGGTAAGACCTATCGTGAGGCGATCGGCTCCCGCTGGAAGCTGAAAACCCCTTGCCCTGCGGAGTATGCAGATATGACCGTGATCGACGCAGCAGATATCCCCGCCATGAAGGCACTTTGCCAGATGGTATTCTGCGCAGTTGATATGAAGAAGGAGGACATTCGCGCATTGGAGGAGGCGTATGCTAAGGCCGAGATCCCCGTGGTGTCCAACAACTCCGCTCACCGCTGGACGCCCGACGTTCCCATGGTAATTCCGGAGATCAACGACGGCCATCTTGCCGTGATCGAGGCACAGCGTGCCCGTCTTGGTACCAAGCGCGGCTTCATCGCCGTCAAGCCCAACTGCTCGATCCAGTCCTACGTTCCTATGCTGACCGCCCTCTTGGAGTTCGAGCCCTACGAGGTCGTGGCTACCACCTACCAGGCCATTTCCGGTGCAGGCAAGACCTTCAACGAGTGGCCCGAGATGATCGACAACGTCATTCCCTTCATCGGTGGCGAGGAAGAGAAGAGCGAGCAGGAGCCCCTTCGTATCTGGGGTAAGGTTGAGGACGGCCAGATCAAGAAGGCTGAGGGTATCACCATCACCACCCAGTGCATTCGCGTACCCGTTACCGACGGTCACACCGCGGCTGTGTTCGTGAAGTTCCGCAAGAACCCCACCAAGGAGCAGATCCTTGACGCGTGGAAGAATTTTGCAGGCAAGCCCCAGACGCTTGGTCTGCCCCACGCTCCCGCACAGTTCATCACCTATATGGAGGAGGACAACCGACCTCAGGTCAACCTTGACCGCGACATCTACGGCGGCATGGGCGTGACCGTAGGCCGTCTGCGCGAGGACGCTGTGTACGATTGGAAGTTCGTGGGTCTTTCCCACAACACGCTGCGCGGCGCTGCCGGCGGCGCGGTTCTGATCGCAGAGCTGCTTTACCGCGAGGGTTATTTCAACTAAAGAGCATGATGCGGGGGAGGACTTTTAAAAAAGTCCTCCCCCGCACCCCCTTTCAAAACTCTTGGCACAAAAAGAAAAGGCGCACAGCCGCATAGCTTTTGCTTGGCGGTTGTGCGTTTTTTTTCATACCGTTATGGGGGTAAATAGGTTATTTTTGTTTTGGGGGGGCGCTTTTCCACCTCGCTTCGCGAGCTAAATCGCCCGCGAGACACGATCCCATTCTCGCAAACAAAGGGCGAGCAATATTGACCCTTGCCCCCAAAGTTTTGCAGAAGGGCGAGGGAATTGTTTTTCGCGAAGGCGAAAAACAAGGGAGAGGGAAACTGCTTTTTCAAAAGCGGTTTCCCTCTCCCTTTATCCTATTCACTTGATCTCCACGGTCATGCGCTGCATGCGCTCCATGGCGGCGCGGAATACGGTCTTATCGTTGTCGTGGGCAAGGCACGCCTCGGCCTTTTCCAGCGGCACCCATTCGACCTCTGCGATCTCACCCTCGCGCGCCTTGATGTCGGCGCTGGTGGTGAAGGCAAGGAAGTATACGACCTCCTTCATCACACCGGGGGAGGGACGGTAGTTGACCGTCGCGCGGAAATCCGACACGATCGCGATGCGGGAGGAGGTTTCCTCCATCACCTCGCGCAGTGCGGTTTCGTATTCGGTTTCGCCCTCCTCCACGTGTCCCTTGGGGAAGGAGCGATTGCCGCCCGCCTTGTGGCGGATCATCAGAATATAATAGTTGTCCTCTTCGCGGCGCACGACCAGTGCGCCGCAGGATTTTTCAAAATTCATTGGATTTAACCTCCTTAAAGACGGGGATACGAGCAAGCGCTTGGCTTACTGTGCAACCTCTTCCATAATGAAGGCTTCCAGCACGTCGCCTACCTTGATGTCGTTGAACTTGTCAAGACCGATGCCGCATTCGTATCCGTCTGCGACCTCCTTGACGTCGTCCTTGAAGCGGCGCAGGGAGGAGATCTTATCCTCGAAGATCACGATGCCGTCGCGTACGACACGGATCTGTGCCTGGCGGGTGATCTTACCGTCCTGGACGTAGGAGCCGGCGATGGTGCCGACACCGGGAACACGAATGGTCTGACGAACCTCGGCGTGACCGAGCAGCGCTTCCTTGAACTTGGGAGCAAGCATACCCTTCATGGACGCCTCGATCTCCTCGATGCATTCGTAAATGACGCGGTAGGTGCGGATCTCAACGCCCTGACGCTCGGCAGAGTCGATCGCTGCCTTGTCGGGACGGACGTTGAAGCCGACGATGATGGCGTTGGAGGCGGCGGCAAGCATAACGTCGCCTTCGATGATGCCACCGACGGCTGCGTGGATCACGCGCACCTTGACCTCCTCGTTGGTGATCTTTTCCAGGGACTGCTTGACGGCCTCGGCGGATCCGGCTACGTCTGCCTTAACGATGATGTTCAGCTCCTTCACGCCGTCAGAGATCTGTGCGAACAGATCGTTGAGGTTTGCTCTGGCGTTGGCCTTGAAGCTTTCCTCCTTGGCGGCATCGCGGCGCTGATCGGCAAGGGTTCTTGCCATGCGCTCGTCCTCAACGGCTGCGAACTCGTCACCTGCATCAGGCACGTCTGCAAGACCCATGATCTCAACGGGAACGGAGGGGCCTGCCTCTTTGAGGATACGGCCGTTATGGTCGCGCATCGTACGGACACGGCCCACGGCAGTGCCTGCGATCACGATATCGCCCGTGCGGAGCGTACCGTTCTGCACCAGAACAGTTGCAAGGGGACCTGCGCCCTTGTCCAGCTTGGACTCGATGATGATGCCCTTGGCGCGGCGGTCGGGGTTGGCTTTCAGCTCCTTCATTTCCGCTACCAGTACCACGTTTTCCAGCAGCTCGTCAATGCCCTGACCGGTAAGTGCGGATACGGGGCAGCAGATGACGTCACCGCCCCATTCCTCAGGAACGAGGTTGTAGTTGGTCAGTGCCTGCTTGACGTTGTCGGGATTTGCGGTGGGCTTATCCATCTTGTTGATGGCTACGATAATGTCGATGCCTGCGGCCTTGGCGTGGTTGATCGCCTCTACGGTCTGGGGCATGATGCCGTCATCGGCTGCGACCACCAGGATCGCGATATCGGTGGCCTGTGCGCCACGGGCACGCATGGCGGTGAACGCCTCGTGACCGGGGGTGTCCAGGAAGGTCAGATCCTTGCCTGCCGCCTTCACGCGGTAAGCGCCGATGTGCTGGGTAATACCGCCTGCCTCGCCTGCGGTCACACGGGTGTGACGGATGGCATCAAGCAGAGAGGTCTTACCGTGGTCAACGTGACCCATTACACAGATAACGGGTGCGCGCTCGACCAGAGCGTCCTCGGCGTCCTCGGCTTCGTCGAACAGCTTTTCTTCGATGCTGACGACAACCTCCTTTTCTGCCTTGACGCCAAGCTCCTCGGCGATGAGGAACGCGGTATCGAAATCGATGGACTGGTTGACGGAAACCATCATGCCCATCATCATCAGCTTCTTCACGACCTCGCCGGGAGCGATCTTCATGCGCGAAGCGAATTCGCCCACGGTGATCTCATCGGGAATGGTCACGGAGTTTGCCTGCTTGGTAACGGGAGCGGTGCTCTTCTTGCCCTTCTTGCCTGCGGTCAGCGCATGCGTGCCGACCTGCTGCTTCTTCACGCGCTGATTACCGCCGCGTGCGTCGCGCACCATGTCGGGTACGAAGGTATCAAGGCGCTCATCGTACTTGGAAAGGTCGACCACGTCGCCTCTCATATCGACCACGCGGGTTGCGCCGCGGGTCTTGGGAGCGGCGTCACCGCCCTTGGGGGTCTGGCCGCGTACGATAGCGGTAGCCTGGAAATGCTCGCGAGGAGCGCGGCCGCCGTCATCCTTGTCGCGGAAGCCACCGCCCTGGTTGCCGCCGCGGTTCTGCTGGGGCTTGCCTGCGGGGCGCTGGCCGCCGAAGCGATCGTTACCGCCAAAGCGGTCGTTGCCGCCGAAGCTGGGGGCGGGACGACTTGCAAAACGATCGGTTGCGGGCGTACGGTTACCGAAGCCCTGCTGCTGTCCCTGAGGACGTGCGCCCTGTGCGGCGCCCTGGGGGCGATCACCCTGGGGACGGTCAAACTGCGGACGGTCGCCCTGGGGACGGGGTGCTTGCTGACGTGCGGCGGGCGCGGCGGGGCGCTGTGCCTGCTGCATCGTAGCGCGCAGGTTCTGCGGAATGTTGTAGGTACGGGGGGATTGCGCGGGACGCTTTTCGGGGTCTTTGGAGGGGGTAGCGGGGGGAGTTTCCGTCTTCGGTGCGGACTTCACCTCGGGCTCTGCCTTCTTCTCTGCGGGCTTCTTCTCTTCCTGTGCGCGAGCGGCCTTGGGCGCCTCCTCCTTC
>JAZQWF010000003.1:0-14113 GCA_045632185.1 Eubacteriales bacterium | reverse complement strand
CTCCCAAAACCTTTTAAGCAAAAAGGATAAAGCGTGCCGCCGCGTTGTTTGCGGAAAAGACGTTGTGCCTCACGGGATGTCGAGGCGCCATCCCGCCATCCGCGATTTCTTCGCGGCTACACAACCTTTTATTTTGAAGATTTTCGAAAGGGGTGTGGGGAAAACCTTTGCAAAGGTTTTCCCCACAAAACCAATTATGTATAACTTTGAAAAAACAATTGAACAATGGCGCACAGAGCAGGGCGTGGCGGGCATCGCCGTGGCACTCACCGACCGCGACCGCATCATCTGGGCGCGCGGCTTTGGTGTAGAGAACACCGACCGCCCGACCGTACCCGTGAGCGAGAAATCGATGCACCGTGCGGCCTCTATCACCAAAATCTTTTCCGGCATCACGATGCTCCGCTTGGTGGAACAGGGCTTGCTTGATCTGGACGCGCCTGTCAGAACCTACGTGCCGTGGCTTTGCTTAAAGGACGAGGACGCGGCAGAAAAAATGACGCTGCGCCACCTGCTTTCGCACACCTCCGGCCTTCCCAAGGAGTACACCCCCGAGGGGGCGCGCGATGAGGCGGCGCTCGGCCCCACCCTGCGCGTGGAGCTGCCCGAGGCGGAGCTTGCCTCCAAGCCCGGCGAGGGGAAATATCTGTACTCTAACCTGGGTATCCGCCTGGCGTCCCTTTGCGCCGAGCGCGTAACGGGCAAGCGCTTTACCGAGCTGGTGCAGGAAACGGTGCTGACCCCCCTTGGCATGGAGGAAACGACCTTTGATCTGCGCGTGGCGGCGACCTATCCCATCAGCGTACCGCACGAAAAGGACGAGAACGGCAACCCCGTCCCCTACCGTCGCATCAAGGAGAATGCCGCAAGAATGGCGGCGGGCGGTCTTTACAGCACCGCCGAGGATCTTTGCAAGATGGCAAGATGCCTGCTTCGCGGCTGTAAGTGCGAGGACGGCACGCCTATTCTGCGCGAGGAGACCTTTGCCGAAATGTGCCGTATCCACGCGGACGCGGACGAAAAATATTCCTACGGTCTTACGATGCGCCTGCAACACCTCGGCGACCGCGATCTGCGCGGCCACCACGGCTACGCGCCGCCCTATTCCTCCTCGCTTTTCGTTGACCCCATCAGCGGATACGGCGTGGCAACGATGATCAACACCGAGTGCGATGGGCTTCGCGAGCGGATTCCCGAGTTTGTCTTTGCGGAGCTGATCGGCGCCCAAAAGTGACACCGTTTTGCCACTAATTTAAGAAAAAGCGCGCCGCACGGCGCGCTTTTTTGCTTGTTTCCACTCTTTCTCACCTTGACACACGCCCGCGAATATGCTATTATAAAAGTACTGAAACGCGAAAGGAGAGCGCTATGAGCAATCTATACGATTATCTGGAATGGCGGGGAGATCTGAGCTTTGGCAACGCGCCGCTTTGTCCTGTGGATACGCTTTTGCTGTCGGCGCTTTCCTACGCGCCCTTTGATCAGGTGCTGTCCCCCGATCCGAAAGGGGAGCCCGTCCGACTTGGCGAGCTTGCCGAGCGTCTGGCGGCAACGGGTGAGGAGATCAAGCACGGCGCGCTGTTGCAGGCGGCCGCGCAAAGCGCACGCTACGCGTCGTTGCGTATGTTTGCGGCACAAAACGAGCTGGACGCCGAGCGCGGCGTGCAGTTTTTCGCCTACTCGGTGCTGCTGCCGGGGCAGATGCTTTACGTGTGCTTCCGCGGTACGGATAACACCCTTGTGGGGTGGCGCGAGGATCTGAGAATGAGCTACGAGTGTCCCGTTCCCGCGCAGCTGCGCGCGATCGAGTACCTGCGGACGGTGGCGGCGGCCTACCCGCTGCGCCGCATTTTCGTGGGCGGTCACTCCAAGGGCGGCAACCTTGCCATGTATGCCGCCGTGTATGCCGAGCCCCAGGTGCGTGAGCGTATTCGCCGCGTGTTCAATCACGACGGCCCGGGCTTTTGCGACGATACGATGGCAACGCCCGCGTACCGCGAGATGCGGGATAAAATCGACACGTATGTGCCCGAATCCTCGATCGTGGGCGTGCTTTTGGAGCATGATACGAACTACCGTATCGTGAAAAGCGAGGCCAAGGGGCTGGCACAGCACGATCCGTTATACTGGCAGGTGAAGGGTGCGGATTTCGAATATGCCACCGAGCGCACCGCGTTTGGCGTGCGCACCGAAGCGATCGCGGATCATTTTATCAACGCCTTTTCCCCCGAGCGCAAGCGGCTGTTCACGCAGGCGCTGTTCACCGTGTTGGAGGCCACCGAGCAGCAGACGCTTTCGGGAATTGCCGCAAACAAGGGCAAAAGCTTGAAAAACGCGCTGCGCAGCTTTGCCAACTTGGAGGAGCCCGTGCGCGAGGCGCTGGTGGAGGCCGTGGCGGCGCTTTCCGAGGCGGGGAAGAGTGCCCGACGCGAGGTAAAGAAGCGCATGGCGCTGTTAGAGGACGCCAAAAAGGCAGAATAAGCGCCGAAACGGTGCGGTTTCGCCCAAATAACACCAATCGGGGGAGTGCTTTTCAAAAGCACTCCCCCGATGCTGCTTTTGCGCCAAACGGACGGGAACTTGAGCGCGACACACCGCACGACCGCCAACAATGCGAGCGTTCTCTCTTTGCATCGCGTGCTCCCGCGCAAAAAGCATTTGACAAAATCCCGCTTTTGCGGTACAATGTTTATATCTTAGATATAAAACGGGGTGAGAGCATGGCAAAATATACGATCGGCGTGGATTTCGGTACGCTTTCCGGGCGTGCGCTCTTGGTGGATGCCAAGGACGGGCAGGAGCTTGCGAGCGTGGCGATGGATTACAGCCACGGCGTGATGGATCGGGTGCTTTGCACCACGGGTGAGGCGCTGCCCCCCAACTATGCGCTCCAACACCCCGCCGATTATCTGGACGTGCTTTGCTTTGTGATCCCCAAGGCGGTGAAAGAGGCGGGCGTATCCCCCGCAGACGTGGTGGGTATCGGCATTGATTTTACCTGCTGCACGCTGCTCCCCGTGGACGGGGCGGGCACCCCCCTTTGCTTTTCTTCCGCTTTTGAAAAAACGCCGCTTTCCTATGCCCTTTTGTGGAAGCACCACGCGGCGCACCCCTATGCGACCTATCTGACCGAGCTTGCCGAGGCGCGCGGCGAGGCGTTTCTCTCTCGTTGCGGCGGCAAGGTGGACGATGAATGGACGCTGGCCAAGATGGCGCAGGTCATGCACGAGGCCCCCGAGGTCTATGCGGCGGCCGACCGCTTTTTGGAGGGCGGTGACTTCGTGGTACAGACGATCACGGGGGAGAGAAGATACAGAAGCTATCATTTCGCTGCGTATAAAACGCACTACGTGGCGGGGGACGGATATCCAAGTCCTGAATTTTTGGACGCCGCCTACCCCGAATGGAGCGAAACGGTGTTGAAAAAGCTGCGCGGCGAGCTGTTGCTGATGGGCAGCCGTGCGGGGTCGCTTTCTGCGGAGTATGCCGAGAAGCTGGGGCTTTGTGCCGGCACGGCCGTGGCCGTGGCGATGCCGGACGCGCATTGCGCGGGTGCGGCGCTGGGGCTTTCCCGTGCGGGAGATATGTTTGCGGTGCTTGGCACCTCGGGGTGCTTTATGGCGCTGGGAGATTGGGATCTTTCCGTGCCCGGCATTTGCGGCGTGGTGAAGGACGGTATGCTCCCCGGCTTTTACGGCTTTGAGGCGGGACTTTGCTCGCTGGGCGACCACTATGCGTTCGCCGCGAAAAATCTGACCTCGCCCGCGTATGTGAAGGAGGCGCAGGAGCGCGGCATCGGTATGCTGCCGCTGCTTTTGGAAAAGGCCGCCCGCAAAAGGGCGGGGGAGAGCGGGGTTTTGGCGCTCAACTGGTTCAACGGCAACCGCAGTATTCTGGTAAACTCCTCGCTTTCCGGCTGTTTTGTCGGCATGACGCTGGCGACCGCGCCCGAGGATATGCTGCGTGCGCTGTTGGAGGCAACCGCCTTTGGGGCGCGGAATATCATCGACAATTTTGAAAAGCACGGGCTTGCGATCCGCCGTATCGTCGCTTCGGGCGGTATTGCGCGCAAGGATCCGTTTACGATGCAGCTTTTCGCCGACGTGCTGGGACGCGAGATCGCGGTGACCTCTACGGCGCAGGCGCCTGCGCGTGGTGTGGCGGTGGGCGCGGCTGTGGCCGCGGGCGTGTATCCGGATATGGCACAGGCCGTAGCGGCTATGCACGCGGATAGCGATCGCGTGTATGTGCCGAGCGCGTGCGAGCATGCGGTGTACGATCAGCTGTATGCGGAATATAAGACCCTGCACGATTATTTCGGGCGCGGGGAAAACGGCGTGATGGGGCGCTTGCGCGCTCTTAGTGCCAAGCAGAAAGGAAAGTAAAATGGGAAAACCGAAATCAAGCTATACGTTGTGGATACTGGGACACGCCCTGCGTTTTTTGTTCGTGCTGCTGCTGATCGGCGTGATCACGCTGATGCTTTGGCGCGTGGTGTTTTCGCAAAAGCCGCCGGACGGGTTTGATCAGATCTCAACCAACGGGGTGCTGCGCGCGGCGTTGGACGAGCACGGTAAGATCACGGTGCAAACGCAAGAGGATCAGGTCAAGTATACCGAGGGCGCGGGCAATTACGCCTATTTCAATCTGGGATATTGTTATTTCTTCAAGGAGGCAGGGCAGGTGCAGCTGCTGCTGTTCTACAACAACAGCACCTTGGAGCGCCTTGCCGAGGATCGCGGGCTTTCCGCCGTTCCCCCGCGCGGGGAGGAGGTCTTCAACTTGGAGCTTTCGCAGTACGTGGACGTAACGCCCGATGATTACGTGAAGGCAAGCGAGAACGATATCCTGACCGAGAGCAAGACGGTCACGCCGAGCAAGTGTGAGATCACGACGAACTCGCTGTATACCTTTATCCGTTACACCTTTGACGGGGTGGAGATCGACGAGGATACCGTGGTGATCTATCTGGATATGTGCTATGAGGGAAAAAGCTACGGTACGCTGCGCCTTTTCCACCGCGATAGCGAAACGCAGGAAAGATTGCTTTCCGGCAAGGAGCAGGATATCGTGATGGAGCAAGTCAAGGAATAAGCGATTTTCATACCGTTAAGGGGGATATTTGAGAAAATGAACTATGATTACCGTCCGAACAGGCAGAATTATACGGCACATTCCTTGGTGATGCTGCTATTCTTGTTTTCCGGCATCAGCTTTGGGCTTTCCGGGTTTTTCCCCACTGTAAGCGTGCCGTGCCAGATCCTGGGGCTTGGGCTTTTGCTGCCCGCCATTCAGCTGATCGCACGCTATATGGCGGCAAGCTACCTTTACCGCCTGCATACGTATGAGGACGGACGCACGGATTTGGAGATCTTCTCTTACCGCGGCGGGGACAAGATGCAGATGGTCTGCTGCGTGGGACTTTCCGAGATCACGGCGTCGGTGCCGCTTGCCAAGGAAAACGCGCGCGCGCCGAAGGGCGTGAAGCGCTACGCTTATGCGCAGGATCTCTGCCCGCAGCGCGCGCTGGTGCTTTCAATCTCCAACGCAGACGGGGAGTGCGAGGTGCTGTTTTGTCCCGACGAATATATCACCCGCGTGATCGGGGATATGCTGGCGGCACGCCAATGAGAAAAGAAGCCCTTTAGGGCTTCTTTTTTACTTGGTTGACAAGATGAAAAAATTATGATATACTTATATCATAATATCTAACCAACAGGAGGATAGTATGAAGACTTTGAAAATGCGCCACGTGGCGTGGATCTTCGCCCTTGTGCTGCTTGTGGTAGCTTGCGTGCTTTGCGTCAGCGCGGCAGGCACCTGCGAGCATGCGGAGGGATACACCAACGGATTTTGTATCGGCTGCGGCGGGGTGCAGGCGGCTGTTTACAATAGCGAGCAGGGCTGCTATGAGATCTCTAACGCAGGCCAGCTGTACTGGTTTGCCGATCTTGCCCGCTCGAAAGAGGCGTCCACTGCGATCAGCGCAAAGCTGATGTGCAATATTACCGTGAACACGGAGCTGGGTACGGCACAGGATCGCGCTCGTGCAAGAGTTTGGGAGCCCATCGGCGGCCCCGTTGCCGGAATTGACGGCCCGGAAACCGTTGTGGCGGAAAATATTACGCTTGACGGTCAGGGCTATACGATCTGGGGCCTTTACGGCGAGTATAGCGACGATCGCGACGTTGGCCTTTTCGGTGTGGCAAAGAACGTGACCGTAAAAAACCTTGGCCTGATCAATGCGTATTTTGGCGCGGATACCGGCTTTGTCGGCGGCATCGTCGGTGAGGCGCAGGGCGGCGTGACCGTGACGCGTTGCTACGTGACCGGTACGATGAAAAGCAGCAATCAGACGCACGCCTGGATCGTGGGCGCGCTGAACGGCGAGGTGTCCAACCCCTCCGGAATTTCCTACTGCTACACCACAGGCGAGACCGTTGTTTTGGCTGGTGCACCCGGCGTGGGTGAGTACAGCACGATCGAAAATTGCTATTACCACTATCCTTTCAGCGAGGAAGCGGACAGCTACGTCGGCACCACCCGCTATAATGACGAGGAGCTGCTTCCGGACGGCGAGACCACGTTGATCGTCGCGCTTTCCACGCAGGAATATCCTTGGGTGAAGAATTGCAGCACCGCCATGCCCTCTTTGGTGTATGACCACGTTTACCAGTACCCCTGCACGCCCGAGTGTACGGTCTGCGGGGATACCAACCGTGTCAACAAGGCGGATCATACGTATCTCAACGCGTGCGATCGCAGCTGTGAGGTTTGCGGCAGAATTAATACCGCACCCGTCACGCACGAGCGTTATCAGTCCTGCGGCGCAACCTGCCGCATCTGCGGTGCCGAGATCGGCGCACAGACCCTGCACCAGTATACCAACGCGTGCGACGCCGTGTGTGATTGCGGCTTTGAGCGCGCCGAGGTCCCCCACGTCTACGACGATGCGTGCGACAACAGATGTAACGTTTGTAATGCCCCCCGCGAGTCGGTTCCTCACACCTATGATAACGACTGCGACCGCGTGTGCAACGCCTGCGGCGTAACGCGTCCCCCCAAGCACGTGTACGATAACGTGTGCGATACCGATTGCAATTCCTGCGGCGAAAAGAGAGAGACGACGCACGAGTACGGCGAGTTTGTTGTGACCAAAGAGCCCACCGCGTTGAACAACGGCGAGCAGGAGCATACCTGCGCAAAGTGCGGACATAAGGAAACCGAAGCCATTGCACGTCTTGGCGTGTCGCTTGCGGTGATTATCCCTTGCGGCGTTGGTGCCGGACTGGTGCTTTTCGCCGGCGGCTTTTCGCTTTACTGGTTCGTGATCAAGAAGCGCAATTTTGCCCAGCTGCTTGGCAAAGAGCCCCTGACCCCCAAAAAGAAGAAAAGAAAGAAATAAGCATTTCTGAATAAAAAAAGCCCCCGTTTGGGGGCTTTTTTTATTTTCGCTTCGTATTTTCGCCACCGGGGGTTCCCTCGCGCAACAGGGTGTAGCGGCGCTCACGCAGGATCTGCATCAGCTGCTCTATGCTCTCGATCGGTTCGTCTGTGAGAATGCCGCCGCCGGGCAGATCGCGCTTGTGATGGACGTCTGAGCCGGAGATCGGCAAAAGGTGATAGCGTGCGGCCCACGCTTCGGCCAGGTCGTTGCGCGAGTTGTGGCGCGCGTGCGCGTTGTAGACCTCAATGCCGTCCAGAAGATCGGGGTCGGTGATCGTCATATTGTCGCGGAAGGGGTGTGCCTGAAAAACAAGAAAGCCCGCCTCGTGCAAGCGCGCGCACAGCTCCTTCACCTTGCGGATCTGCAACAGATCCGGATTTTGGCGCATAAAATCCTCGGTCATGCCGTACACCAAAAAATCGGAGGGGGAATGCTCGATGCGGATCTCGCACCCTTGCAGAATATGCAGCTTGCCTGCGGCCGCCTCGCGCAGAGCGCGTACGCCCTCCATATAATAGTCGATCTTTTTTTGCCAATCCTCGCCGCCCTCGTAGCGGTGCCCCGAAAAGGTGGAGGGGCTTAAATGGTCGGCCAGCACCACGGTGGTGTAGCCGCTTTCCAGATATTTTTCCACGATCTCGGCAGGCGTGATCGAGGCGCAGTCGCTGACCGTGCGCGAGTGACAGTGTAGCTCGGTTTTGTAGCTCATTTTTCGCACCGTCCTTTCTTCGGGGATATTATAGCACAAAATGCCCCTTAACACAACATAAAAACCAAAAAAGAACGCGTCACCGTTCCGGCTACGCGTCCTTATTTTTTATGTGGGAAGTTTGAGGGGGTTATAGGGGGGACTTTTCAAAGTCCCCCCTAACACGTATCCCCTTACTCCTCGATCGAAGCGAGGAACGCCTCGTGAGCGGCGATCTCCTCGTCAGACTTCACGGCCGAGCCGTGAGAGCAGGCCTGGATGGTGGGCAGCTCGCCGTTCGGGCCAAAGAAGGGGGAGAGGTGATCGTTCTCGTACTTGACGCGATCCTCCTCGCGGCGGAAATCGGGAATATCGTAGGGCGTGCCGCGCTCCAACGCACTGCGGTGCGCCAGAATACCGACGGAAGCCATCGTGGTGGCGAAGTATACGTCGAATTCAGGCTTGCGGCCCTCTCGAATACAATCAAAGAACTCGCGGATAACAAGGAAGTCGCCGCCGCCGTGGTCTGCCTTTTTGATCAGCGCCTCGTCGGGATCGTTCCAAGCGGGGTTGTAGGTGTTGTTGTCCTCTTTGCCCGAAGGAACGCTCCACTTGTTATAGCGAAGCAGCACTCTACCCTTTTCGCCGCGCACGTTTTCGATCTGACCCTCGGTACCGCATACACGGTAGGAGTTCTCATGCGCACCGAAGGCGGCGCAGCCCGTCAGACGGAACACGGAGTCGTCGTCGTTCAGGCACGTGATGATCGCGGCGCGATCCTGTACGCCTGCGGAAAGCAGCGAGTCCTTGGGGAAGGGTGCGTAAACGGGCATAGCCGTGACGCGGGTGGGGCGCACGCCCGTGATATACATCAGGGGAGCGAGGGAGTGCGTGATGTAGTAGGTGCGGGGCAGCCAGTTGCGCCAGTGATGGTAGTAGGGGCGCAGCTGCTTCAACTCCTTATGGTTGTGAGGATCAACGGGATGGTTGTACTCGCCCTCGGCATACAGCAGCTTGCCAAGCGAGCCCTCGCGGTATACGCGGCGCATCTCCTTGTTGAAGATCATGAAGGGATAGTTCTCGGAGAGCATGTAGATCGCCTTGCTCTTTTCCGCAGCGCGGACAAGCGCCACGCCCTCAGCCATGGTGGAGTTGGAGGAGCACTCGCTCAGCACGTGGATGCCCTTTTCCAGCGCCTTGATGGCAAAGGGAACGTGCTGGTTGAAGTTGTTGCAAAGGAAGACGGCCTCCAAGCCCTCGTGGTTCAGGAACTCGTCAAAATCCGTGTAGGTGACAAGGTCATCGCCCAGGTACTTTTTTGCATCGGCCAGCTTTTTCTCGTTGCGGTCACAAACCGCCACGACCTCGCCGTTGTTGGAAAGGATCACGTTGTAGAAGGTGGATCCGCGGCCAAGGCCGAAAATGCCGAATTTTACCGTTCTTTTCATAGTAAGTTACCTCTCAAATTTGAATTTTTGGGGGGATCGTACGCTCATTATAGCATAGCGGTGGCGCGGTGTAAATGGAAAAAAACCATAAATCTATGTATTTTTTCTCTTTTTTGCGTTGACAAATGGGGGAAAACACCCTATAATAGAGCCAAAGAGGTGAGCGTATGGAGAAAAACATCTGCAAGTTCAATCAGGATAAATCCAGCGACCTGATCTGCACCGACTTCGTTTACGAGGTGGCACAGGCGCAGGCCATGGGCAGCACGGCGCACCAGCACGTGCTGGGTATGGTGGATAAGGGCGCGGGCATGCTTTGCTGCGAGGGTAAGCAGTGCGCGCTTGGCTGCGGGACGCTGTTTTTCGTGCCGCGCGGCAAGCAGTACAGCATCGCAGGGGATGCGGAGCTTTCCTATTTTTATATCTGCTTTCACGGCAGACGCGCCGAGGAGCTGATCGACCGTGCGGGCTTTTCGCGGGAGATCGCCGTATGCGACACTGAGGAGGCGGACGCCGCGCGCATCGCGCAGATGGCGCTGGACGCGCTGCACCGCGCAAGTGACAAAAATCTGGATCTGTACAGCGAGGCGGTGCTGCTGTATCTGCTCTCGCACCTTTGCCGCGAGAAAAAGACGCATCACGACCTGATCTCGCGGATCGAGGCCGCTACCAACGAGCGCTATGGCGAGGCGGAATTCTCGCTTTCCGTGCTGGCAGGCGAGCTTGGGTACGATGCCAAATACCTCTCCGCACTTTTCAAAAAGAAGCGCGGCGTGCCGTTTACGCAATATCTGCGCTCGCTGCGGCTTTCCCACGCGCTTTTTTTGATGGAGCAGGGCGTGGTCAGCGTCAAGAACATCGCTATTCTGGCGGGCTTTGGCGACGCGCTGTATTTTTCCAAGATCTTCAAGGAGGAATTCGGCGCCTCTCCCAAAACCTATATAGATGAGCATTACGGACAGGAATAAGTGGCATAACGGTGCAAATTATAACGAGATCCCCCGACGGAACGCGGTTCCGTCGGGGGATCTTTTGTGCTGCTTTATTTCAACTTGATGCAGATGCCGACAAAGCAGGTGTAGGGCTTGATCAGCGTGTCAAAGAACTGCTTGTCGCCCACGGCATACATGTGCTTTGTGTCAAACCATTCCTGCCACGCGTGCGAAAAGCAATCCATTTCCCACACCTCGGCGCTGTCGATTTGCTCGTGTGTGCCGATGATTTGCTTCCATTCGTTCGGGCTGCGGAACATATACGACGTGTTGCCGAGCCAGTCGCAAAGCAGCTCCTCGGCGCGGCCGTCAAACTCGTTTTTGATACCGGGCACGCCGATCAGGACCGTGGCGCCCTTTTTCAAAAAGGGAAGTATTTTCTCTTTGAAAAATCCTTTGCCTGTGCCAAAGTAATGGTAGGCGTCTATGCTGATCAGGGCGTCAAGCTGCTCTTTGGCAAGGGTCAGGTCGTTGGCGTTTTCGTGCATGGGGAGGATCTGCTTGTCCACGCCCCATTCGGCAAATCGCTTGGCGTTCTCCTCCGGCTCTACCCACAGGTCGTTTGCGTATACCCGTCCGCCGATCTCCTTGGCGATGGCAAGACTGGTCAATCCCTTACCGCACCCAAGATCAAGCACCGCCTGATCGGGGGAAAGCGAGAGGGGGGATCTATCCAGCAGCTCTTTCAAAATTCTGAGGCAGCTTGGACCCATCAGCAGCTCCGAGGTCAGGTATTTTTCGTATGCTTTCACGTTCATCTCAGATCTCCGTTTTCGTTTCTTGCTTTGCTTCAATGCTTGGGAAGAAGAAACGCTTATTCCACCCACGCAATGGCTCTTGCGGGGGCGCCGTCGGCGTCCTCGTATTTGAGGGGCAGGCACGCGAATTGGAACAGCTCGCCGCCGCACTGATCCAGGTTGCAAAGGTTTTCGATGTTGATGATCTCCTTTTGGGCAAAAAGCTGCTTGTGGCGCCCTAACTGATCGTAGTGCACGGGATCAAGGCTGATCACGTCAAAGCCGATGCCCTTATAGCTGCCCGCGAGAATGAGGGACAGTACCTCGTCGTCTATGCAAGGGTAGTCCCCGAAATACGCGGGCGTGCCCCACTTTTTGTCCCAGCCAAGGCAGAAAAGCAGGAAATCCGCCTGCGTGACCTTCTCCCCGTAGGGAGCAAGCTGCGCCATGGTGATGGCATCACCCTCGGCAAGCGTGCGGCAGTCGATGACCAGTGCCTTTCCCGTAAATTGCGCGGCGGGCAAGGTGTCCAGCGTAGGTTTGCCCTCAAACACGTGCGCGGGTGCGTCAACGTGCGTGCCCGTGTGGCTGTACATCGTGAGCAGCGTTTCCTTAAAATGATCCTTTTCAACGGTGTTGGCCACTTTCAGGGAGGGCGGCTCGGTGCCCGGATACACGGGCATATTTTCCTTGATCGTGTGCGTCAGATCAATAATTTTCATACCGTTATGGGCCTTTCTTTGCTTTTATGCTCTCTTTTGCAGGCGGAAGACAAGCTCTGTAATAAGGGGAACAAGGATAAATTGCAGAATAATGCCGGGCAGCGCGTCCACAAATCCGCCGATCAAAAACGCTTGTATGCCAAAGGGCTTGTGCATAAGTCCAAGCAGGATCGCCTTGGTGATGCCCCAGACCGCGCGCCCCGCCAGCATCGAGCAGACAAGGCAGATGAGCAGCCACGTGCGCGAGTATTTTTTGCGCATAGCGAACAGAAAGCCGATCACGAAGCCGTAGGTGATCAGCTCAGCCGCCATCCAGACCGCGTTGGGGTACAGCGGCGGCTTCCCGAAGAAGATCGCGCGCAGGAAGGGAAGCATTGCACCGATGGGTGCCGCATACTGCCATCCGCAGATCACCCCGCAAAGCATTACCACAAGGTGCAAAGGCAGCAGGGTATCTCCGATCTCCTTGATCGAGCCCGTGATAGAGGGCAACACCACGCCGATGGCGAGGAACATTCCCGCTAATACCATGGTGCGCGTGCGCTGTTTTTGCGTTTGTCTTGCCATAGCCGTCCTACCTTTCGCTCATTTTTGTGCGTGGATATAGTCGTTCAGGATCTCCTCGGCTACCCAGGCGTTTACCTCGGCGGTAAAATGCACGGCGTCTGCGATGAAAAGCCCGTTTCCGCGCACGTCGGGGACAAATTGCGGGGCGCGGCGTGCATCGAAAATGCTGACGCTTTTGCGCTCGCTTGCCAGCTTTTCAAATACCGTGTTGATATAGTGCATTCGTTCCAGCTTGCCGCCCGTGGGATCGGTATCCATCATACGGTCGGGGCAAACAAGACGGTGCAGAACTACGGGAGGGGTGTCAAGCAGGCGATCAAATTCGTCAAAGATGCGGCGGTAGACACCCTCCAAATGCTCGTGCAGATGCTCGGCCGTGGCGGAAACGTCGTTCTCGCCGCCGCGCCAATGCAGACCGATGACCTCGGGGTCAAGTCCCTTTTCTGCAAAGCTTTTCTTCAATAGAGAAAGCACGCGTGCGGTAAAAGGGAACAGGGAAATATCCACCTTGCCAAGCTTGCCCGGTGTCAGCTGCGGCGCGCGGTCGGGGTGCCACATATACCCTTCGGTCACGCCCTGGGCGCCGATGGCGATCTGTACGATATACAGGTCGGGCAGGGACAGCGCGTTGCCGCTGTCAATATGCGCTTGCCACGAAGCCGCCAGGCAATTGGCGACCGAGTAGGTATTATCCTGCTCCTCCGCCAGGTTCATGCCGGCGCTCGTGTAATTGCCCCACGTCAGCTTTTGCAGCTCCATGCTTTGGTTGTGCGTGCGGCTAAGGCCGAACACGTTGGCAAGGGGCGTGCGGATCACGTCCTCCTCGCGCATCGGAAGGGCGTGTCCCACAGCGTTAGACTGCCCCAAAAGAATAAAAACCGCAGCTTTTTTCTTGCTCATATACGCACCGCCTTTCTGTCGGTATTATAGCATATTTTCGGGGGAAAGTAAAGCGGGCCCCGTTAATTTTTCTCCTCGCTCAGCGCCCTGCGCAGCGCGCGGCGCACGCGGTTGATGTGCCGTTCAAAGTCACCGTTTTCGATCAGCTCGCAAAGCACGTATTGCATAAACGTGGATACGGTGCAGGAATAAAAGCCCAGCTTTTGCGCAAAAAGCTGTGAAAGGCGCGGCGGCAGAACCATATATCCCACACGCAACGAGGGGGAGATGGTCTTGGAAAAGGTGTTCAGATAGATCACGTTGTCCTTTTGCGAAAGCCCGAACAGCGTTTCACTCGGCTTTGCGGAAACAGAGAATTCCGACTCGAAATCGTCCTCGATCACGTATCTGTCCTGCTCGCTTGCCCAACGCACGTATTCGTGCCGCTTGGAGGCGCTTGCGCTGACGCCGCTGGGATAGCTGCGAAAGGGCGTGGTGTGCAGCACGTCGGCGCGCGAGGCGGCCAGTGCCGCGCTGTCGATGCCCTCCTGCGTCAGGGGCAGCGTTTCGTACGCGATCTCGGCCGCACGGTAGACCTGCTCAATTTTTTTATAGGAGGGGGCCTCGATGGCG
>JAZQWF010000002.1:0-26856 GCA_045632185.1 Eubacteriales bacterium | reverse complement strand
TCTTTGTTTACGCATCACAAGAGGAGTTGAATTCCGCCGCCCGCGCGCGGTCACCAAAAATGCAAGACAAAACGGCGGCGGGGAAGGTCGCCGTTTTCGCAAAGCGAAGTGGTCGGCGATGCCGACAAGGCGTCCTTCAAGCGTCTGCGGCTTGCCGCAGAAAGCGGGGCAAGTCCCGGTGATTTTATTGAGCAGGAGAAGGAGAGCTTTGGCGTTCCTTTTTTGATGCTTATATGGGCAAACCTGTAAATTTTTGATGCTGCGTGGACAAACTTGTAAATTGTTGCACTTTTCGGCGAAGATCAAAAAACACTTGCGAAATGCGCGCGGATATGATATAATTGTAACAATTGATTTATAATCATCAACCTAAGAGGAGGCGACAGGATGAAAAAATGGATCACGGGGATGCTGTTTTCAGCCCTCTTTTTTGTTTTCTTACTCACCTTCTCACTGATCGGGGCATCTGCCGCAAGCACGGGAAACACTCAAAGCGTGGTGCCGGGAGGCCTTGCGAGCGCGGTGGCGACTTATAAGCAGCAAAATCCCTCTGCCGCACAGCAGCGCATTACCGCTGGCCATAAGGTGGTGTATGCGAAGGATGCGTATTTCAAGGATATGGTCAACGCAACGACCAGTCAGTTCTCCTGTTATGCCAAGACGGGAAGCGATGCGATCGTCACGCGGCTTTCGCAGTTGGGCGTGAGCACGCAGGCGGTGTCCGATGCTACTGCCGCCTCAAATTTTGAAATTCTGGTCGGCGTGGTAGACCGTACGGTACAGCAAAGCTTTTTGCCGATGGTGGACGTGAACGAGTTCGGCATTATGGTCACGCAAAATCAGATCATCCTTATGGCGTGGCAGGACGCGGCACTGAAGGTGTGTGTCGACACCTTTGTTTCCTATTTGAGCGCAAGCACCCTGACGCTGCCCGTCGGCTTTTGCGCCGTGGGCGTGGCAAACAGCGCTTGGGTGACGGATTTCGTCCGTCCCACGGGAACGGGCATTGCCCTTTCCGCAGGGCAGTTCGTCAACGACGATTCCTTGCAATTCCTTTACACGGGTACGGGGGTGACGAGAAATGCGTATCTCACCTACTGTGCGCAGCTGGTGAGCGACGGCTTCTCGCTTGTGTGGCAGAATACGGTCGGCAGCAACGAGTTCAGAATGTATCAGAGCGCCTCGCGCGGAATCGCGCTGTATGTGGCATATAACGATTATACCTACAAGGCGGAATTTGACGCGTTGTATCAGGCGAACTACGGCAGCTACGATGACGGCTTCGCACCCCAATTCGAAAAGTGCATCCGCCTGATCTCCTCGCCGCTGTCCTCGGTTGCTCTGCCGCCGGCAAGCATCAATGCCCCGGGTACGTATACGAAGGTGACGGACAGCTATATCACGACGCTCGGTATCGCTGCCTCGCAGGTCGGCACGGGGCACGTGATCCTTTTGGAGGACGGACGCTTTATCATCATTGACGGCGGTAACGTTTCCACCAAGAAAAACGGTGTGTATCCCGAGTCCAAGGCGATCTGGGATGCGATGCTGGCGCTTTACAAAAAGGCGTACGGCAGCAGTGCCGCACCCACGGCGAAAAGACCCCTGCACGTGGCGGCGTGGTATCTCACGCACGGCCATTCCGATCACTATAATGCGTTTTTGAATACGGTGGAGATGATCGGCGCGGATTCCTCTAAAAAGTCGGTTTTCAAGATGGATTACGTGATTGCAAATCTGCCGGGGCAGTACAGTATGTTTGACAACACCTCTACCAAGTGGGGGTACGGCAACAGCAGCGTGATCCACGCGATGAAAAGCAAGGTGGGGAATTTCACCCTTTTGAAGGTGCATACGGGGCAGCGGATTTACTTTGCCAACCTGATGATCGAGGTGCTGATGACCTTTGAGGATCATCTGCCCGCGCGCATTTATAATACCAACGATACCAATACCGTAACGCGCTTCCACGTGGGCAGCAGCGGTGCCACCGTCAACAGCCGCGTGACGGGGACTGTGGGGAATACCGCCACGGTGATGTTCCTCGGGGACTCCTGGCGTCCCAGCAGCCGTTTCCTTTGCGCGATGTACGGTGCTTATCTGAAATCGGATATCTCGCAGGTTGCCCATCACGGCAATATCGGATGCGAGCAGGAGTTGTACGCGCTGATCGCGCCCACGGGGGTATTGTTTAATCACGATAAAAGCAACTTTTTGTCATACGTTTGGGGAACGACGACGAGCACCAACCCCGAAACGAAGCACGCCTATGCGGTGGATCAGTATGTGGTGCGGGGCGCCTCGATGAACGGAAAGATCCTGAGATCCGTGCGCTACGTCTGGGCGGCGGTAGCGGGCACGTATAGCACGTTGGGCTTTGGTGTGACGGGCGCGCAATACGATGCCGCGTTCGACCTTTTGACGGGCAGAACGATCGCGTACGTCGATCTCACCAAGCCGCAATCCCAGCAAACGGGATTTGCCAAGCACGTGCACGTAACGGGAAGCACGTGGGAAAGTGATGCAGAAGGCCATTGGCGGGCGTGTGCATGTGGTGACAAGGTGGCGTTCTCCACTCATACGGACGGAAACGCGAATTGCAGATGTGATACTTGCGATTACAAGTTGGAAAACGCGCACCGCTACGGCGTGTGGCAAAAGCATGACGCCACACAGCACAAGCGCATTTGCGCTTGCGGTGAGGTGGAGTATAAATCGCATGCTTGGGATACGGGAGAGATCACCGTCCCCGCGATGCACACGGCATTGGGTACTAAAACCTACACCTGTACCGAATGTGCGCAAGCAAAGACGGTCGATATTCCTAAGCTGACCGCGCACGAATACGGCGCGTGGGAAAAGTACAGCGATGCCTATCACAAGCACACGTGCGCCTGTGGCGACGTGGAATACGCCGCACACGCCTGGGACGAAGGCGAGATCACCCAAGCGCCCACCCATCTGGCGCTTGGCGAGAGTGTCTTTCACTGTGAGGTGTGCGCGGAAATGAGGAAGGAGGTTCTGCCCAAAACAGCTGAGCATAGCTTTGGTGAGTGGGTGACCGTCAGAGAGGCGACCGCCGATACCGAGGGCGAGCGCAGAAGAACGTGCAGCTGCGGCGAGGTTGAACAGGTTGTGCTTCCCGCACTCAACACGTCCGATACACAGCCCGGTACAGGCTCTCTCGACAGTGCCATTGACAGCACCGCTGATGATGAGCCCGAGGTGCAGTCCCCTTTAGAAAAGGGGACTGTGATCGCGCTTTCCTGTGGCGGCATTGTGCTTCTCGGTGGCGTTGCGGCATGCTTTGTGATCCTTCGCAAAAAGAAGCTTCGTTTATAATCAAAAAAGCAAAGGGAGCGCTTCGGCGCTCCTTTTTTGTTGCGGTTTTGATGCATTGGACATCTAAAAAAGTCCATTTTTCTCGCTTTTTCGGCTTTTGAAAAAAAATTTGGAGAAATTTCGGAAAAAGGGTTGACATTTGCGGCGGGGGGTGGTACACTTTGCGTAACAAGAGATCACGCACGCACGGGTGCGCGAGGAATTCTCGCACCGTGTGCGGGGATTTTGCTTGTTACCACAATAAAATAAGGGGGAGCCGCCACGGCTGTAACCGAAACAATGGACACGATGTTTCTTGTTAACCAGAAATTGAGTGAGGGCCAGATCAAAACCATTCACTCGCTTGCAAGCGAGCAGGAGCCGGTGCTGTTTGCCATTGCGGGTGAAATATCCGCAAAGGCCAAGTACGGAACCACGGTTTTGCTGGCCACCTGTTCGCATCTCTTTACTTATGATTTTGTAAGCAAAGAGGTATCCCGCCGCTTTGCGATCAGCGAGATCAAAGAGATCTTCACCAAGCGCATGTACGGCAACGGAATGATGCGCTTGCGTCTTGCAGACGGAAGCGTGCAGGATCTGTTTCGCTTTACGTTTTCCGTGGCGGCTCTTTGTGATGCCGTGCGGTATTACGTGCGGGCGTTGCAGGAGGGGGACAGCGTAGAAAATGCCGTCGCCATGATGGAGGGTGTATACGACAAGATGCTTTCCATCTGTCCCAAGTGTGGGCGTACGCTTTCCGCACCCGGTGTGCCCTGTATCCATTGTATGAAGAAGGGACGCCTGGTCAAAAAGCTGGGCGGATATTTGAAGCCCGAGATCGGCGTGCTGATCCTTTCCGTGCTGATGTCGGTGGTCACCACCTCGCTGGCACTGACCCCGCCCTTGCTTACCAAGGTACTGGTTGACCAAGTGTTGCCTGACAAGAACACCGCGATGCTGCTTTACATTGTGGCGGGATTGATCGGCATCTACATCGTGCGCTATGGGCTTTCCGGTGTGCGCGGCTATATTATGCGTGCCGCAGGTAACCGCGTGGTATCCCGTATTCGCTGCGACGTATACGAAAAGGCACAGCATCTGCCGATGCGCTTTTACGACAAGACCTCTACGGGTGCTGTGATCAACCGTATCAGCAGCGATACCACCACCATTCAGGCGTTTATGCTGCGCATCACCCAAGAGGTCGTGGTGCAGTTCTTCAAGATGATCGGTATCATCATCGTGATGCTGGTCCTCAACCCCAAGCTGACGCTGTTTTCACTGGTTCCCGTGCCGATCGTTGTCATCGGCTCGCGTATCTTCAAAAAGAAGATCGCACCCTTTTACCGCCGTATCTGGCGCCGCTCCTCGGGCATTACGTCCGTGCTGACGGATACCATTCCCGGTATCCGCGTTATCAAGTCCTTTACCAACGAGAAAAACGCTACCGATCGCTTTGGTGCGTGCGTAGAGGACTGGCGCGTGACGGACACCAAGGCAGGCAAGATCCTCAACGCCTATCCCGCAATCGTCAACGGCCTGATCGCCCTTGGCAGCGTGATCATCTGGGCGATGGGCGGTGCGCTTGTTATGCAGGAGAATTCCGCCATCTCCGTCGGTCTGCTTGTATCCTTCATCTCCTATGCAAGCATGTTCTACGAGCCCGTCAACTTCTTTGCCAACCTTTCCGATTCCACGCAAAGCGCGATGGCATCGACCGAGCGCATCATGGACATTCTGGACGCCGAGCCGGAGCATGATTTCGGCAAGGGCAACAAGAATGCCAACATTGGCGGCCGTATCGAGTTCAAGAACGTCAACTTCTCCTTTGACCGCACCAAGAAGGTGTTAAAGGACGTGAACCTGGTCATCGAGCCGGGTGACGTGGTCGGTATCGTCGGCACCACCGGCTCGGGCAAATCCACCCTTATTAATCTGCTTTTGCGTTACTACGATCATTACGAGGGGCAGATCACCGTGGACGGTGTGGATATCCGTGATATCGATATGGAATATTACCGTTCCAGCATCGGCTACGTACAGCAGGAGCCGATGATGTTCCACGACACCATTTATAACAACATCTGTTACGGCAACGGCGAGTTCTCGATCGACGAGGTCATCAATGCTGCCGATATTGCCAACGCACACGAATTTATCGTGCGTCAGCCCGACGGATACGACTCGGTGCTGGGCGAGCGCGGCACCGATCTCTCGGGCGGCGAGCGTCAGCGCGTGTCTATCGCTCGCGCGATGCTGCGCAATCCCAAGATGCTGGTCTTTGATGAAGCCACGGCCGCCGTGGACTCGGAAACCGAGCGCCTCATTCAGGACGCGATCGAGAACATGATCACGGGGCGCACCACGCTGATGATCGCACACCGCCTGTCCACGCTGGCAAAGGCGAACAAGATCATCGTGGTGGATAACGGTCGTATTCTGGAATTCGGCTCGCCGCAGGAGCTGATGGAAAAGAAGGGCAAGTATTACAAGCTGGTGCAGATCCAATCCATGTCGGATCAGATCGCCGAATCCAAGCGCGCCGAGCGCTTTGAGTAAGGAGGGGTGGGTATGGCCAAAAGAATTTATATCGACAAATACGTGGGCACGCTTGCACGTACCGATCTGTATCTGGTAAGACTGACGATGAAGGACGGCACCGTGTATGAGGACTTGGAGCCCCGCCGCCTTTTCCCGTTCACCAATCCCAACATGTATATCACCCTGCTTGACAAGGACGAGAGGGAGGTGGGATTTGTGCGCGACCTCTCCGAGCTGGACGATGCCTCGGTGCAGGCGCTTGCGGAATGCTTTGCCGAGTATTATCTGATCCCCAAGATCACGCGTGTGCTGCTTTGCGAGGAGAAATTCGGCTCGATCAAGTGGGAGGTGGAAACCGACCGCGGGCCTGTAAAATTCCGTATTCGAAGCCGCCACAGCGACATCAAAAAAATGCACGGCTCGAATCGCATCATCGTGCGCGACACCAACGATAACCGCTATGAGATCCCGGATTATACCGCGCTGGATTCCAAAAGCATTCGCATGCTGTTCTCCTATCTGTGATCCCTTGAAAACACCCCAAAGCGCTTGTGCGTTTTGGGGTGTTTTGTCTTATTTTTGTGCAAAAAGGGAGAAATGCCTATATGTATAAAATCAAATATCCTATATAATGGCATTAATAACCGATGTTAGGAGCGTAACAATGGCTAAAAAGGTAACAGGACAGCAAAACAGAAAAACTTGGTTCAAGCTTTTCAGGAAGCTGCTTGTCGGCAGATATAAGCGTCCTGAATTTATATATCTTGGCGAGGAGTTCGGCAAGGGCGGCATCATTCTTTCTAACCACGAGGGGACCGATGCTCCCCTGACGTTAGAGCTGTACTGCGACGCCCCCGTGCGTTTCTGGGGCGCTTCCGAAATGAACTCCGGCCTTATTTCAATGTATAAGTACCAGACAAAGGTGTACTATCATCAAAGAAAGCACTGGAACATCTGGCTTGCAAGACTGTTTTGCCTGATCGCAAGCCCGCTCACAAATCTGTTTTACAAGGGACTTAATCTGATCTCTACATATCGTGATATCCGCTTCACGCGTACCCTGCGCGAGAGTATTGCCGCCATCAAACAGGGTGAAAACATTGTGATCTTCCCGGAGGACGCCACCAAGGGCTATTTGGCTGAGTTGGAGGGCTTTTTCCAGGGCTTTGTGATGCTGGCGGAGGTCTGCTACCGCCGCGGGATCGACGTGCCGATCTACGTGACCTATTTCAAGAAAAAAGATCTCGTTTATGTGGTGGACGCCCCCGTTCTTTACTCCGAGCTGATCCGTGACGGCGCCACGCGCGACGACATCACCAAGAGATTGCTGGACCGCTGCAACGAGCTTGGCAGAATGGATCGCGCCGCGCTTTTGCAAAAGGAAGAGGCAACACAGAGTGAAGCGCAGATGCAGGAGCAGCCCTGCGAAAAGATTGCAATTTAAGGCGAATGAGAGCGCACCGCACGGTGCGCTCTTCTTTTTTGCCCGAGGGGCTTTTCAAAAACGCATTTTTATGATATAATATATTTTAACTATCTTTATGGAGGTGCCTCGGTGGAGAATTTCGAAAAATGGCCTTTGCTCGCTCATATCAATTCACCCGCTGATTTGAAGGCACTTTCCAAAAGCGACGTGACGTTGCTTGCCGCCGAGCTGCGGGATTATCTGGTCTTTCGCGTCAGCGAAAACGGCGGACATCTGGCCTCTAACCTTGGCGCGGTGGAGCTGACACTGGCGCTGCACCGTGTATTTGACGTGCCAAGGGATCATATGATCTTTGACGTGGGGCATCAGAGCTACGTGCACAAGCTGCTGACGGGACGCAAGGAAAAATTTGACACGCTGCGCCGCGCAGGCGGGCTTTCCGGCTTTACCAAGCGGGAGGAAAGCGACTGTGACGCTTTCGGTGCGGGGCATAGCTCCACGGCCATTTCTGCGGCGCTTGGCCTTGCAGAGGCGGACGCACTGGCAGGCAGAGATTGCTGGACGGTCGCTGTTGTGGGCGACGGTGCGATGACGGGCGGACTTGCGTTGGAGGCACTGAATAACTGCCGACGCGACCTGCGCCTTTTGATCCTGCTCAACGAAAACGAGATGTCGATCTCAGAGAATACGGGGCGGCTTGCGGGACATTTGTCGCATATCCGCGTCTCTCGCTCTTACGTCAACACCAAGCGGGTGACCTCGCTCGTGCTGCGCTATATTCCGCTGATCGGTCCGCTGCTTTACCGCGCTCTGCGCGCGCTCAAACGCCGCATCAAGCGGATCATTTATCACGAAAATCTGTTCGAGCATATGGGGCTGCGTTATTTCGGCCCCGTGGACGGACATGATACCGACGCGATGGTGTCGATGCTGTCGCATATCCGGAATTCCGAGGGCAGCGCGGTGCTGCACGTCAAGACCCGAAAGGGCAGGGGATATGCCCCTGCACAACAGGATCCAAACGCCTACCACGGGCTGCTGCCAAAGGGAAGATCCGTCCCCGCAGACAGTTTTTCTTCTGCGATGGGAGATGTCCTGTGTGCGCTGGCCGAGAAAGACGATCGCATCTGTGCCATCACCGCTGCGATGCGGGACGGCACGGGACTTGTCCCCTTTGCCGAAAAGTACCCCAAGCGCCTTTTTGACGTCGGGATCGCAGAGGGACACGCACTGACCTTTGCCGCAGGCCTTGCGGCGGCAGGGCAACGCCCCGTTGCGGCGATCTATTCCACCTTTTTACAGCGCGGATACGATAATATCCTGCACGATATCGCCTTGCAGCGCCTGCCTGTCACACTTTGCGTGGACCGCGCAGGATTGAATGCAAGCGACGGCCCCACGCATCACGGCGTGTTTGATGTGGCGATGCTTTCCGCTGTGCCGGACGCGGTGATCTACGCGCCCGTAACGCTTGCGGGTGTTGCCCGCGCGTTGCGCGCCGCAACAAAGCAGGAGGCACTTTGTGCCTTGCGCTACCCCTCGGGCGAGCCGGATAGCTTGATCAAGGAAGCCTTTTACCCGCAGGGTGAGGGAGATGAACCCCTTACAGTTCGCGTATGGGAGAGCGGAGAAGCCCCTTGTGTGAGCGTGCTGACGCACGGGCGCATCGCGGCCGAAGCCGTGCGTGCCGCCGCAGAGCTTGCCAAGGAGGGTGTTGCCGTGCGCATCGTGCTTTGCGAGCAGATCGCGCCTTACGCCGGCGTGGCGGAGCGCGTAAGGCCGCATTTGCGTGGCAATATCCTCTTTTTGGAGGAGGAGATCCGCGCGGGCGGCTTCGGTATGAATTTGTCGGACGCCTTGCGGCGGCTTGGCGCACTGGACGGCAAGCGCTATGAGATCATGGCGTCGGAAAACGGATTTATCACCACCCGCCGCGGCGAAACGCTGTGGCAGAGTGCGGGATTGGATGCCGCACAGATCAAAAAAACGATCCACCGGCTGACGGATACAGAATAAGGAGAAGATTATGCTGAAAGTAGAACGCACCTCGGTCATGAATATGGAAAATGCCATTCGCGGCGCCCGCAACCCGATGAACAGCTGGGCAAGAATGGACAGCGCTTACGACGAGCAGGGTAACTTTGTGATGGGACAAAACGACCTGGATCTGGCGAAGCGCCTGGCGCACGCAGGCACCGACCACCGCAAGTTCCTGCGCCAGATCTTTGTCAGCGTGGACATCACTGCACCCCTTTACTGGTGGAAGGAATTTGACACCTATAAGGTCGGCACGGTTGCCAACTCCACCTCCACGATGCACAAGATCCACACCAAGAAATTTGAGCGCGACGATTTCTCGCACGACCGTCTGGACGAGGGTGGCCTTGCCGCACTGGACGCGGTCATTACATATTTGGAGAGCGAGAGAGAAAAGTTCGTGGCGGATAAGAGCGACCGCCAGAGCTGGCACAATATGATCCAGATGCTGCCCAGCTCCTACAATCAGATGCGTACCGTGACGATGAATTACGAGAACCTGATCAACATCTACTACGCGCGCCGCTCCCACAAGCTGGCCGAGTGGCACGTGCTGTGCGACTGGATCATGAGCTTGCCCTATGCCGCCGACCTGATCGCGGTAAAAGAGGACTAAGCAATGAAAAAATACCGTTTGCAGATCGGCCTTGACGTAGACGACATTCTGTACGAGTGTAACGAATACGCGTTGGAGCTGCTCAACCGAAAGGAAAATATCCACCCTCCGCTCACCATTCACGATATCCGCTCCTGGGGCGGTAATGCAGGGCGTGTGGACGACCGTCTGCGCTATTTCAGTGATCCCGACTTCGTGGCAAGCCAGCCCATTTTGAAGGGGGCACAGGAGTTTGTGCGCAAGCTTTGCGAGGTGGCTGACGTGTTCTTCGTTTCCGCCGTGCCGCCCGCCTGTATGAGCGCGCGCGCTATGCGCCTTGCCGCGGATTTCCCCGAGGTGCCCACGGCCAATATCCTGCTGGGACACCGCAAGGATCTGGTGCATCTGGATATTTTGTTAGATGACGGCGCGCATAATATCGAGCGCTCGCCCGCCAGCTATCCGGTGCTGTTCCGCAAGCCCTGGAACACGCATCTTTCCGGCATTTTGTCCGTGACCACCTTTGAGGACTTTTTGCATCTGGTGGATATGCTCCGCCATTCCTATACCGACGCGCGCCCCGATCTTACGGGGGGAGGCGTGATCTGCCTTGTCGGCCCTACGGGCAGCAACAAGAACGAGGCGGCTAAGCTTCTCGTGCGCGAGCACGGGATGACAAAGCCCGTGACCTCCACCACCCGCCCGCGCCGTGTGGGAGAAGGGGACGGGGAATACCATTTCCTTACGGAGGAAGAATTTCTTGCCGATTGCGCAGCGGGGAAATACCTGGAAATCACCGTATACAGCGGTCATCATTTCGGCACCTGCGCCGCGGCGATCGACTGTGTGACCGATCAGGGTGGCGTGGCCGTGCTCCCCATTGATATCTGCGGCGCGCTTTCCTTGAAGAACAGATATCGTTCCCGCGCGCTGCTTGTCTTCCTCAAACGCCGCCGCGAGGACGTGATCTTCGATATCGTGCAGCGCGATATGGACGACAAGGATAAGACCTGCCGCATTCTCTCTTTGGATAACGAGTACCGTAACGAGGAGCTTTGCGACCTTTCGGTAGACGCCAACCGCACGCCCGCCGAGATCGCTTGCGCGATCGCAGCGGCAGTCGAAAAAAAGCGAGATTGAATATTTTTCTGAAAAAATACACGATTTTTTGAATATTTATTTATTCCTGCGGCGCCGACAAGAGAACGGAACACGGGATTGCCGCGTCTTGGCGAAATTGACATAGTGTGCGCGTTATAATGATATAATGTAGCAACGGAGGCCGCCACGGCAGGAATTTTGGGAAAATTGAATATTTTTTCAAAAAAGGCTTGACAAACGCATATTTATGCGGTATAATGTGTGCATGCTTGCGGGAAACCGCATAAAAATAACACTTTGACAACATGAAAGGAAACACAATTATGAAAAAGATCATTTCTTTTGCACTCGCTTGCCTGATGCTTGTGACCTGCGTGGCCTGCTTGGCTTCTTGCGGCAAGTCTAACGATGATTTCGTTGCTACCGATGCAACCGACCTGATCCAGGAGGATTTCGGCATTGGCGTGAAAAAGAATAACCCTGAGCTTCTGGCTGCCGTGAACGCAGTGGTAGATCAGTGGGTTGCAGACGGCACGATGGCAAAGTACGAGGAGTACTACACCGATCTTGCCAAGTACGCCGAGGATACGACCGGTACCGTGGCTAAGCCCGAGGCAGGCGATCTGAAGGTTACCTGGGATTTCGGCTCCGCTACCGAGGTGATCACCGTTTACACCGAGTCCGGCTTTGCTCCCTTCGAGTTCATCTACGACGGTGCAGTTACCGGTCTTGATATCGCCATTATGAGCCAGGTTGCCGTAAATATGGGCAAGAAGATCGACGTAAAGGACATTCTGTTTGACTCCATTCCCATGTCCGTGCAAAGCGATGCCGGCCTTGCAGTTGCCGCTGCAGGTCTTACCATCAACGCAGAGCGCGCAGAGCAGATGGACTTCTCCCACGTTTATTACAGCTCTACGCTGGTTATCGTTTCCGATAAGACCGCGCCCATTTCCTCTGTGAAGGATCTGGCAGGCAAGAAGGTCGGCGTGCAGCAGGGCACCAGCGGTGACCTGATCATCACCGAGGCTGCAAAGGATGCAGGCTATTCCTACGATACCGAGAACGATGCGGGCGAGGAAGTGACGGTTGTGGTCAAGGCAGCAGGCGCAGAGGTCAAGCAGTACGAGAAGTATGCAATGGCATTTGCCGATCTGAAGGCAGGCCGTATCGACGCGATCCTGATGGATAAGCTTCCCGCACAGACGATGCTTAACGCAGCAGAATAATTACACTATATGAAGGGTGAAGGTGCATAGCGCCTTCACCCTTCCACACGAAAAGAGGATTTATGAACGAACTTTGGACACGCTTTGCCAAGGCCTTTATTGTGCAGGATCGATGGAAAATGTACTTCCAGGGTCTGGGCAACACCTTGCTGATCGCGTTGATCGCTGCGGCGATCGGCATCACGCTGGGTGTGATTATGGCAATGGTGAATTATATCAACAAAAAGACGGGAAAGCTGAAGATCCCCACCAAGATCTGCAATTTTTACATCACGATCGTGCGCGGTACGCCCGTGGTGCTTCAGCTGATGATCCTGTACTTTGTCGTCTTTTCTTTTTGGGATAACGGTATTTTGATCGGCGCGATCACGTTTGGTCTGAATTCCGGCGCATACGTGGCAGAGATCGCCCGTGCGGGCTTTGAAAGCATTGACGACGGACAGATGGAGGCGGGACGCTCGCTTGGTCTTTCCACCTGGCAGACGATGCGCACCATCATTATTCCGCAGGCGGTGCGAAATTCATTGCCGCCCCTTTTTAACGAGTTTATTATGCTGGTCAAGGAAACCTCGATCGTCGGTTACGTGGGTATTTATGACCTGGGCAAGATCCCCGGTCTTATCCAGTCCCGTACCTTTGACTATCTGTTCCCGCTCTTGATCGCAGCAGCGCTGTATCTAGTCGTGGTGTTGGCCTTGACGCGTGTGTTGCATATGATTGAGAAGCGTCTTGCCAAGAGCGATCGCAGCCAAGGAGGTGTCACCAATGGAAAAGAAAAATGATAAGGCACTGATCAGTGTGCGCGGTCTTACCAAGGCGTTTGGTGACCTGGAGGTGCTGAAGGGTGTTTCCACTGACATTATGCCCGGTGAAAAGGTCGTTGTGATGGGTGCATCCGGATCCGGAAAAAGCACTTTTCTTCGTTGCTTGAACTGCCTGGAGGATCCTACCGGTGGCGAGGTGATCTTTGAGGACGTGGATATTGCAGATCCCAAGGTGGATATCAACATCCATCGCCAAAAAATGGGCATGGTGTTCCAGCAGTTCAATCTTTTCAACAATAAGTCCGTGATTGAAAATATTATGCTTGCGCCCGTGATGATCCGCAAGAACAAGCTGTTCCGCGAAAAAGTGCGCCACTTTTTCAAAAAGGGAGAAGCACCTACGGTAACCAAGCAACAGATTTTGGCCGAGGAGCGCGAAAATGCAATGAAGCTGCTTGCCCGCATCGGCTTGGAGGAGAAGGCAAACGTGTATCCCTCTACCCTCTCCGGTGGTCAGAAGCAGCGTATCGCCATCGTGCGCGCGCTTGCCATGAACCCCAAGGTGATGCTGTTTGACGAGCCCACCTCCGCACTTGACCCCGAAATGGTCGGCGAGGTGTTGGATCTGATGAAGCAGCTGGCCGAGGAGGGCATGACGATGGTCATCGTCACGCACGAGATGGGCTTTGCCCGCGAGGTCGCAGACCGCGTGCTGTTTATGGACGGCGGCGTGATCGCCGAGCAGGGAACCCCTGCCGAGGTGTTTGGTAACCCTCAAAGCGAGCGCCTCAAAAGCTTTCTTGCCAAGGTGCTTTGATCTGATAAAAAAGCGGCGTCAAGCGACGCCGCTTTTTTGTTGTCCAAAATCTAATTTTTTGTGATCATATAGCCCTTTATTTTTAATTTTAATTGTGATATAATAGATATATCAATAAAAAAGGAGCTTGTTATGAAAAGAAAGCTTTTATGTCTTTTTTTGGCGCTTTTGATGATCTTCCCGATCGCCTCCTGCGCCAAAAGCAACATCGAGGAAACGGGCGAGCATTATCTGCCCGAGGATCTGTTCGCCAAGGTAAAGACCGCCTTTGAGGAAAAGGACGCTACCTTTTTCCCTGTCCTGGATTATGCCAACGCGCCTTTTTCGATCTCAGATGATGCGTTTGCAGGCAAAAAACTGCACTCCATCAGCTTGCCCGTATACAGAACGGGAAAGTTGGACGATGAGGGAAATTTGATCTTCACGCTTTTCGTGCTGCCCAATACCTACAACGCATTGGTCAGTGCCAAAAAGAAGGATGTGACGGAGTACACGATCAAGCTGGATCCCGCGGATTATGAGCTGGAAGAGAATAAGAAAAACGTATTCAGATACGTCACGGTCGATCTGACCGAATACGAGATCGAGCTTGCCGATGATCAGACGCTGGCTTTTGGTAAAAGCACGGATACGGTGCTGATCGCCGCGATCGCGACCTCTATGTCCTCCGCCAAGATGCCCGCCGTGGTGAGAGAGTGGCGCGAAGACTGGGTGACCACGGGCTATCACGCCAAATTGTTCAGCGGCACGGAGGGCAAAGAGGAGGGCGGTCTTTTCTATGACCGCGACTCGATCCCGATCGATTTCGTGTTTGATTACGGCACGGCCGAGGCAAAGGCTGAGGTGATCGCGGCGCGCGAGCGCGAGGCGGCAGAATATGCTGAGAAGGTGGCCGCTGTCAAGGCCGCTTACGGCGGAAAATATTTCTCCCTGATCGGTGACAGTATTTCCAGCTTTGCGGGTGTGACGGATAACACCAAGTATAACGAGATCCTGTCCCTCAACCGTTCCTATTACGGCGCCAGCTATCTGAACGATTATACTCAGATGTATTGGGGACGCCTTGCCGAGGAATGTGATATGGAGCTTTGCGTGATCAACGGTTGGAGCTCCTCCAAGGTCTACGGCGGCGGCCTGGACAAAAACAATAACGTAGATGCGACCAAGGACAATATGCTGGTGCGCTCTACCGAGCTGCATAATAGTGAGGGACAGGCGCCCGACGTGATCTTCCTGTATCTTGGCATCAATGACGTCAGCTACAAGAATTGGTCGGATCTTTACGAGCGATTGGAAGCGGCAAACGGCAAGTCCAGAGCCCAGATCGTAGAGGAATGGATGGTGGGGGTCAACGCCACTTACGAGGCGAACAAGGATAGCATTATTCCCGGTGAGACCTATACCAGCTGGGAGGCATCTTACGCCCTTTCGCTGGCACAGATGCGCGCGGCGTATCCGAACGCCGAGATCTATATCATCAATCTGACGCGCAGCCACCACGGCAGCGGCACGGAGGAAAAGATCACCGCGGCAAACACCTGCCTTGCGGCTCTTGCAGAGTACTTTGGGGTGGACGTGATCGACCAGGCAAACAGCGAGGTCAATTACGCCAACTGCCACCTTTTCGGCGCAGATGAGGCCGATCCCGTGGCACTGCATCCCAACCTGCGCGGCCATAAGGCACTGACGAAGCTGATCGTAGAAACGCTTTACGCAAAGCTTCCCAAGTAACAAAAAAAGCACCCCGATCACGGGGTGCTTTTTTTGCTTTTGCGTGGAAAAAGAGCGATTTGTTGTATATTCTTTCCAATGGAGGCGCGTCATTTTGGGGATTTTGTCCCTTGCATAAAAAGGTTTATTATGGTAGAATAATATTAGAAAGTCCCAACGGAAGGAGTGTGTGTGATGTTTGAGATAGGCGAATACATCGTATACGGCACCAGCGGCATTTGCCGTGTGGAGGAGATCTGTACCTCCCCTTACGACAAAAACGATACGCGTAGCTTTTATCTGCTCATTCCTGTTCATAACCCGATGGGATCCAGCATTTACACTCCTGTGGATAACGATCGTGTGCCGATGCGCCGCTTGATGACGCAGGGCGAGATCGACGCGCTGATCGGCGCAATGCCGGGCATCGAGCCCGTGCAGGTGCCCGCGGAAAAGCAGCGCCGCGAGATCTATCGCAATACGGTTTTTGCCTTGCGCCCCGAGGGGTACATTAGTGTGATGAAAACGGTGGATCGCCGCCGTGAGGAGCTGACCGCCGCCCGCAAGCATTTTCCCGTGTCTGATATGGAATACGGGCGTATTGCCAAGCACCTGCTTTACAGCGAGTGCGCGCACGTGCTTGGAATGAGCGAGGACTGTGTAGAAGGGTATATTGCCAAGAAATTGGGCTTGGCTGAATAAAAAAAGCGTATCGCGCCTCGCGCGAAACGCTTTTTTGCTTGACATTTGCGAAAAGATGGCGTATAATTGTAGTATTGAAATGCAAGGAGGATAAAACCTTGAAGCTTGGATTTATCGGAATGGGAAATATGGCCGCAGCGCTGGCGCGCGGCTTTGTGGCATCGGGGAAGGTAGCCCCTGCCGATCTGTACGCGTTTGACCCCGCAAGCGAGAAGCTTGCACAGATGGGGGCGGAGCTTGGCTTTACGCCCGTGAAAAGCGAGCGCGAGCTTGCCGCTGCCTCGGATATGGTCATTATGGCTTGCAAGCCCTATCACGTCAAGGGTGCGTTGGACGCTATGGGTAATGCACTTGGCGGCAAGGCGTTGCTTTCGATCGCACTTGGCTGGGATCACGCCAGATACAGTGAGGTGCTCGGCGCGGACGTGCGCGTGCAATTCGTGATGCCCAATACGCCTGCGATGGTGGGCGAGGGTATGTTCCTTTTTGAACAGACGACCTCCTTTACCGCAGAAGAGCTTGCCTTTGCCGGCGAGCTGCTGGCCGCTATCGGCGTGGTGGAAACGCTTCCTTCCAATCTGATGGGCATTGGCGGCGCGCTTTCCGGCTGCGGTCCCGCTTTTGTGGATCTTTTCATCGAGTCCTTTGCCGATGCGGGTGTGTACTACGGCTTGCCGCGCGATAAGGCGTACAAGCTGGTATCCCAGACCGTGAAGGGAAGCGCCAAATTGCAGCAGGAAACGGGCTTGCATCCCGGCGTGCTCAAAGATATGGTCTGCTCGCCCGCCGGCTCTACCATCAAGGGAGTTGCCGCCTTGGAGCGGAATTGCTTCCGCGGTGCGGCGATTGCGGCAATTGAAGCGATCATGGAACATTGATAAAGTAGGGGGGTCAGATTTCGATGCGTAAGGTGTGATCCCGATGCGATGCTGTATATGATACGCCGCGAGCGTTGGGAGCGCGTTTTTCGCGCGAAAGATGAAGCCCCTTTGAAAAATAGAAAAGCGCTCGCTGTTAAGCGAGCGCTTTTCTATTTTCCTTACGCGCGGGTAACCTTGCCCGAGCGCAGGCAACGGGAGCAAACCGCCACGGTGGTGGGGGTCCCGTCAACGATAGCCTTTACCTTACGGATATTGGGCTTCCAAGAACGGTTGGTCTTGCGATGGGAGTGGGAAACGTTCTGACCGAACACAACGCCCTTTCCGCAAACACTGCACTTTGCCATATTGACACCTCCTCATGCACCCCGTGGGTGCTTTCGTTTATCTGTAGTTATTTTTTCACAGCAAGAAGTATTATAACATAAAAGAAGTGAAATTGCAAGAGTTTTTTGAAAAAAACTTGATTTTTTGCAAATTCACGGGAAAACAGAACGCGAAAAGCGCGATTTTAGCGGACTTGTACGCAAAATTCAGTCGGCAAGCTCGCCCCAAAGACGTCCGTTTTCCGCATGTGTCGTGTACACGGTGCGGATCTCGCCGTCAAGCGGCACGGGAGAGGGGACAGCCACCTCAAAAAACTCGCGCGTGTGGCCGACGGCTACGCCGTTTGAAAAGGTTTCAAACAAAACGGGGCGCACAGGCGTTTCCAGCGCGCGGGCGAGGCGTCTTGCTGTCAGCTCCTCGCCAAGTGCGATGAGGCGCGCAGAGCGCTCCTTTTTGACGGATTTCTCGATCTGTCCCGCCATCGTGGCGGCGGGCGTACCCTCGCGCTTGGAGTAGGCAAAGACGTGCATCTGCAAAAATTCCGCTTCTTCGGCAAAGCGCATCGTCTGCTCAAAATCCTCCTCGCTCTCACTGGGGAAGCCCACGATAAAGTCAGTGGTCAGCTCCACGTCAGGCATGGCGGCGCGCAATCTCTTGATACCCGCCATGGCCTGATCGGGATTGTATCTGCGGCGCATCGCGGCAAGCACGCGGGCGCTGCCCGATTGCATCGAAAGATGAAAATGCGGTACAATGGTGCGCAAATTGGCGATTTTCTGCACGAATTCCTCGCGCATCAGCGTGGGCTCCAATGATCCCAGACGCATATGTTCCAGCCCCTCGATCTGATCCACGGCAACCAGCAGATCGGCAAGGGTGACGCCGTCAAGATCCCGCCCCCAGGAGGCGGATTCAATGCCTGTCAGCACGACCTCGCGGCAACCGCCGCGTACAAGTCCCTCCACCTCGCTTACCACCTCGGCAAGCGGCTTGGAGCGCACCTTCCCGCGGGCGGCTGGAATGGCGCAATAGGAGCAGCGGTTCTCGCACCCGTCCTCGATCTTCACGTAGGCACGCGTGCGGTCAAAGCGCGTGATGGTCATCGGCTCAAAGGGGGCGGTCTGTACGTCGCTCACGGCGATCTCGGGGCGCGCGGCGCGCTTTTTCAAAAGGCGCTCGGCGGCCGCTACCACGGCAAGCTTATCCGTGTTTCCGCACACGAAATCCACACCCTTGATGGCCGCCACACGGTCGGGGTGGGATTGTGAGAAGCAGCCCGTGACCAGAATGGGCGCGTCGGGATTTTTTGCGGCGGCGCGGCGGATCAGCTGGCCTGCCTTGCGGTCGGACTCGGCCGTTACGGTGCAGGTGTTGATGACGTAAACGTCACATGCCTCGTCCGCGTCGGCTATCACGAAGCCCTTGGATTGAAACAGCTCGGCGATCGCCTCGCTTTCGTATTGATTCACCTTGCAGCCAAGCGTCATCAGCCCTACGCGGGGCGCGGTATTTTCACGCACGGTGCCACCTCCTTTTCATATTTCCTCTATTTTACCATATTTGAGCGCATGCGGTCAACACCCGCACGGGAAAATTTGCGTTTTTGCTTGAAAAAACAAGGAAATTAGAGTATAATATTGATAATATCATCATCAAAGGGGGGCTATCCGCCGTGCGAGAATTGAAGATCGGCCGCAACGATGCGGGGCAACGCCTGGACAAGTTTTTGTCCAAGGCCGTAAAGGGCTTGCCGCAATCCTTGCTTTATAAATACATTCGCCTCAAAAAAATCAAGCTCAATGGAGCGCGCGCCCAGCAAAACGTGATTTTGAGCGAGGGTGACACCGTTCAATTTTATATCCGCGACGAATTCTTTGACGTGCCCGAAAAGGACGAGGGCGCCCTTTCCCGCATCACGCCCAAGCTCTCCATTCTCTATGAGGATGAGAATATCATGCTGCTCAACAAGCGTCCCGGGGTGCTGGTGCATGAGGATACCGCAGGCGGGGAAAATACGCTGATCCTGCACGTCAAGGCGTATTTGTACGGCAAGGGGGAATATGATCCCGACGCCGAGCAATCCTTTGCGCCTGCGCTTTGCAACCGCATTGACCGCAATACGGGCGGCATCGTGATTGCAGCGAAGAACGCCGAGGCGCTGCGCGTGATGAACGAGAAGATCAAGCAAAACGAGATCAGCAAGTTTTATTATTGCGCGGCACGCGGCATTTTCAAGAAAAAGGCGGACGAGCTGCACGGCTATCTGCGTAAGGATAGCTCCAATAACCTGGTAACGGTATCGGATAAGCCGATCCCCGGCGGAAAGAACATCATCACGCGTTACCGCGTGTTGGCCGAGAAAAACGGCAACTCCTTGTTGGAGGTTGAGCTTGTCACGGGACGTACGCACCAGATCCGCGCACATCTGGCACATATCGGTCACCCGCTGCTTGGTGACGGCAAGTACGGTCAGAACAAAAACGACCGCACCAAGGGCTATAAGCATCAGGCCCTGTATGCCGTGAGATTGCGCTTTGATTTTGAAAACACCGACGGCGCACTGGGGTATCTGCGCGGCAAGCAATTTGCCATTGATCCCGGCGAGGTCTGGTTTATCAGAGATTTCAAATAAAGGAAAGGAGGGGAGAGCATGACGGGGAAAAAGTGGTTGTTATTACTACCGTTAGGGGGGATATTGACCGCACTTTGTCTGGTGCTCCCCTCCATTGTTTTTTTGCAGTGGGTGACGATGACCCCTGCGCTTGTGTGGCTGTTTGCCGCCGTGGCGCGTGAGCAGCGCTTGCGCTATCGCGCCTTTTACGGGGCGGGCGTGCTGTATTTTCTCCCGTTTTATCTGACGATCTATCACTGGTTCTTCTATCTGTATCCGATGGAGTTTGCGGGTGTGACGCCCGCAGCGGCAATGGCACTGGTCTTTACCTGCTGGGTGGGGCTTTCCGTTCTGCAAACGATCTTTTCCGCGCTGGTGTTCCCGCTGTTCTCCTATCTCTCGCATACGCGCCTTTTGCGGCGCGTGCCGCTTTTGCTTCCCGTGCTGTTTGCGGCACAATACGCGGTTGCCGAGTGGGGGCAGACCTTTACCTGGATGGGCGTGCCGTGGGCGCGGCTTGTGCTGGGGCAGGTCGAGATGGGCTTTATGGTCAATAGTGCCACCTTCTTCGGCACGTATTTCCTGACCTTTTTGTTGGTGCTTTGTAATGCTTTTCTGGCATACCTCGTGCTTTACCGCGAAAAATGGCGTCTTTGCGCCATTGCTTGCGTGGCGGCCGTGGCATTTGCCACCGTGACGGGAGCCATCGGCTATGCCGTGGCGAACCCTGCGAAGGGAGAGCCCCTTGTCGTAGCGGCAGTGCAGGGCAATATCGGCTCCTCGCAGAAATGGGACTCGCAAAGCACGCAAAAAACGATGGTGGTCTACGAAAAATACACCGCCGAGGCCGCTGCTGCGGGGGCAGAGATCGTGGTATTTCCGGAAACCTTTTTGCCTTACGTGCTGACCGAGGGCAACAGCGTGGGAAAATACGTAAAAGATCTGGCGATCCGCTATCAAGTGACGATCCTTTGCGGGGCGATGCATTACGGCGAGGAGGGAAGATACAATGCGATGTTTGTCATCTATCCGGACGGCAGCATTGACGAGGAGATCTATTTTAAGCGCAACCTTGTTCCCTTTGGAGAGTACGTGCCGTGGCGCCCGTTCATCGAGCTGGTGCTTCCCATTTTGTCTGATATCAATATGCTTTCCAGCGATTTTGCCGCAGGCGAGGACAGCGCGCTGATCCATACGCCCTACGGGACGGTTGGCGGACTGATCTGCTTTGACTCGATCTACGAGCGTTTGACGCTGGATAGCGTGCAGGACGGCGCCGAGATCCTGGTGCTGCCCACCAATGATTCCTGGTTTACCGATTCTGCGGCCGTGTATATGCACTCGGCGCAGGCGCGCTTGCGCGCCATTGAAAGCGGCAGATGGATCGTGCGCTCTGCCGATACCGGTATTTCCTCTGTGATCGATCCGCGTGGCGCGTCGCACGAGCAGTTGGAGCCGCTGGTAGAGGGCGTTTCGATCTATACGGCGTATACAAGCGACACGCGCACGGTGTATTCCTATATCGGCAACAGCTTTGTGTATCTTTTGATCGCGGCACTTGTGGCGCTGCCTGTAAGTGAGCTTGTACTTTTTTTGAAAAAGAAAAAAGAAGGATAAAAAAGAAACCGCCCCGAAGGGCGGTTTCTTTTTTGTTCTGCACCAAATTAGTCGGTGACGTAAGGAAGCAGAGCAACCTGACGAGCACGCTTAATAGCGGTGTTCAGCTCGCGCTGATGCTTAGCGCATGCGCCAGAGATACGGCGGGGCAGGATCTTGCCGCGCTCGCTGATGAACTTGCGAAGCTTCGCAGTGTCCTTGTAGTCGATGAACTCAACCTTATCCTCGCAGAAGATGCAAACCTTTTTTCTCTTGCGGTTCATGGGGCGAGCAGGACGAACTGCTGCATTTTCAACTCTATCCATGGTAATGAAATCCTCCTGTTAATTTTTGTGACGCTTGCCTTAGAAGGGCAGGTCGTCCTCAGCCTTCATATCCTCAAAGTTAGAGGGAGCGGCTGCGGGGGTAGCGAAGGACGCAGTAGTGTACGCGTCGGGCATCGTGTAGCCGGCGGGTGCGCCATTCTCGTTGCGGCTGTCGACGAACATAGCTTCCTCAACAACCACCTCGGTAGCATAGCGGCGGTTACCCTGCTGATCCTGCCAGGTTCTGGTCTGGAGGGATCCGGTTACACAAAGGGCAGAGCCCTTCTTGAAATACTTGGAAATGAATTCCGCGGTCTGACGCCAGGCCACAACGCTGATGAAATCAGCCTGCTGTGCCTGCTGCTGATCGGCGGAACGCGATTGGAATCTGCGGTTTACGGCAAGGGTGAAAGTAGTAACAGCGATGCCGCTTTGGGTCTGCTTGAGCTCGGGATCTGCGGTAAGACGGCCGCAAAGAACGACCTTGTTCAAATTCAAACTGGACATACCAAACGCTCCTTATTCAATTTCCTTGCAAATTACGCCTCGGTTGCAGGAGCTTCAACAGCTTCCTCGGCAACGGGTGCATCTTCGGCGGGGGCAGCAACTGCCTTTGCAACTGCCTCGTACTCCAAACGAATGACGAGAGAACGCATCACGTTTTCGTCAATGTTGAAGCGACGCTCCAATTCAGCGGGGTACTCGGGCGCAGACTTGAAGGTAACCACGGTGTAGTAACCCTCGGACTTGTCGTTGATGGGGTATGCAAGACGGCGCTTGCCCCAATCAGCAACCTCTACGATCTCGCCATTCTTGGCAATTCTGTTGAGGAACTTCGTTACAACAGCCTTAGCCGCTTCCTCGCCTGCTTCAACGTCAACGATGAACAGAGCTTCGTAAGAATTGATGACCTTTTCCATAATTTTAACACCTCCCTATGGACTTAAGACCGCACACATGCAAAAAAATTTATGTGCGGTAAGGAGACGAGCAGGACCGGGTTTGCGATCAGTCGCACTCGTATCACCCGAATATTTTATCACGGCGGGAGCATTTTGTCAATAGCTTTTCGTTTTTTTGATGAAATTTGTGCCTTTTTTCTGCATTTTTGGGGGCTTGGTGCGCTGTTTTGGGGCATATATATAAAAAAGAATGAAAAAAACAAAAAAAGACTTGACAAATAGGAAGGGTTGTGGTATACTCTGTAAAGGATTTTGCTTTACAGCGAGGGCGGTGAGGAAAATGTTTGAAAAAAATCTGGCAATTTCCGACCTGCTTGATACCTATGCAGCCGTGCTTTCGGTGCGCCATCGCGAGATGCTTGATTACTATTACAATCAGGATCTTTCCCTTTCGGAGATCGCCGAGCTTGTCGGCATATCCCGCCAGGGCGTGCGTGACGGCATCAAAAAGGCGGAGGAGGAGCTGTTCTTCTTAGAGGAGCGCCTTCATCTGCACGAGAGGGCAAATTCCTTGCGTGAGGTTGCCGAGCGTTTGCTTGTGCATGCCGACGAAAATACCGCCGGTGCCGTGCATCAGATGCTGCGGGCGGCGGGATTACAGCCGGAAGGGGAGGGCGCTTAAATGGGAATGTTTTCAAGCCTTAGCGAAAAACTGAATAACGCCTTCAAGTTCTTCCGTAACAAGGGCAAGCTTACCGAGGCAGACGTCAAGGCAGGCATGCGCGAGATCAAGATGGCGCTGCTGGAAGCGGACGTGAACTTCAAGGTCGTGCGCGATTTTGTGAAGATGGTTTCCGAGCGTGCCGTCGGCTCTGAGGTTTTGGAGTCCCTGGTTCCCGCACAGCAGATCGTCAAGATCGTCAACGAGGAGCTGATCAAGCTGATGGGCACCTCGCAGGCAAAGCTGACCATTGCCCCCAAGCCCCCGACAGTTGTGATGATGGTCGGTCTGCAAGGCGCAGGTAAGACCACGCACGCGGGCAAGCTCGCAGGGCTATATAAAAAACAAGGTAAGAACCCGTTGCTTGTGGCCTGTGACGTTTACCGTCCCGCGGCGATCAAGCAGCTTCAGATCGTGGGTGAAAAGCTGGATATTCCCGTCTTTACACTGGGAGATAAGGAAAAGCCCGTTAAGATCGCCAAGGAGGGTCTGAAATACGCCGAGAAAAAGGGCTACGACATGGTGTTTATCGACACCGCGGGCCGCTTGCACATCGACGAGGAGCTGATGGGCGAGTTGCAGGATATCAAAAAGGCAACCAACCCCACCGAGATCCTGCTTACCGTAGACGCGATGATCGGTCAGGACGCCGTAACGGTAGCCGAGCATTTCAACGAGCAGCTGGACGTGACGGGCGTGATCCTCACCAAGCTGGACGGTGATACCCGTGGCGGTGCGGCGCTTTCCGTGCGACACGTGACCGGCAAGCCGATCAAGTTTGTGGGTGTGGGCGAAAAGCTGGACGCCATCGAGGCATTCCACCCCGACCGCATGGCCAGCCGAATCCTTGGCATGGGCGACGTGCTTTCCCTCATTGAAAAGGCAGAGCAGGCCTTCGACCAGAAGCAGGCAGAGGAGTTGGAGCGAAAGATCCGCGAATCTACCTTCACCCTGGACGATTACTTGCAGCAATTCCAGCAGATCAAGAAGATGGGTAACATCGAAAGTCTGCTTGGTATGATCCCCGGTATGAATAAGGGTGCGCTCAAAGACGCCAAGATCGACGAGCGCCAGATCGCAAGAACCGAGGCGATCATCAAATCCATGACCCGCAAGGAGCGTGAAAAGCCCGACATCATCGGCGCTTCCCGCAAGCAGCGTATTGCAAAGGGCAGTGGCACCACGGTGGAGGACGTTAACAAGCTCCTGAAACAATTTGACCAGACCCGCAAGATGATGAAGCAGATGACGAACGGCAAGTTCATGAAGCGCTTCGGCAAGGGCGGCATGATGCCCTTTTAAGTAAGTTAAAAAGCCCGTAGATAAACGGATTTTTATAAAAATTTATCATAAAAACAAAAGGAGAAAAAAACCATGGTTAAGATCAGACTTACCCGTACCGGCAAGACCCATTCCGCATGCTACCGTATCGTTGTAGCAGATCAGCGCTCCCCCCGCGACGGCCGCTTCATCGAGGAGATCGGCTTCTACAACCCCAACTCCAAGGAGTTGAAGGTTCAGGAGGAGGCCGCTAAGAAGTGGCTCGGCAACGGCGCACAGCCCACCCCCACGGTAAAGGCACTGCTGAAAAAGGCCGGCATCTGATTCCGGAGGGCCCTATTATGCAGAGCTTGAAGGAGACCCTTGTTGACATCGCTGCTGCTATCGTGGATCATCCCGATGACGTAACGGTGTACGAGGAGCAAAGAGGCGAGGACGTTGTCCTTACCCTGAGCGTACATCCCGACGATATGGGTATGGTTATCGGCCGTCACGGCCGTATCGCCAAGGCCATTCGCTCGGTGATGAAGTCTGCTGCCACCACGGCAGGCAAAAAGGTGATCGTAGACATCAAGGACTAAGTCCTTTTCTGCGAACATAAAAAAGGCACCCGCCAGTTGGCGGGTGCCTTTTTTTATACCGTTGTGGGGGTAATTGCTTAAAATTCGCTCATCAGCGCGGCATGCTCGCTGCGCAGATGGTCGATGGAGTGGATCTCGGTGATCTCTGCGCCCTCGGTGCTTGCGGGCAGGGCGTAGAAGAAGGTGGAGGTGCAGCTTTCCAGCGTCAGGCGCAGCGTGGTATAGATCTCGCCCTCGTAGCGCAGGAAGCCGCAGGTACGGCTGCGCATTTTGCCTGTATGGGGGTTCCATTCCTCCACGTTGAACGCGCCGCGCAGCAGCACGTGGTGGTTATAATCCGTGTTTGTGGTGTTGGAGAAATAGTAGATATCCGCCTCGCCGTGCTTTTTGTGGATATGATTGAGCATACCGCCACCGGGAATGGTGCGGTGCAAGCCGATGGTGTGGAATTCGGGATAGATCAGGTTCAACCCGCCGGTACATTCAAAGCGGGGCATGCCGGGCAGATACGTGTCAAAGGGTACACCAAAGGAGTTGAGCGCCTCGTTCACCGTGGAGCTGCGCGTCATCTTGGTGCCGTCGGTGGCGGTGGCGTTGAAGTAAAGGAAGATGGCCTCGCCCCCGTTTTCGTTTTGGTTGATGCAGTAGTCGCGCATCACCATCGGGTTACACGCGTCTTCACCGAAGATATGCTTCACAATAGCGCAGACCTCGCGGTCGTTTGCGCCCTTTTCATCGTACTCAAACGCCTTGGTGGGCAGAGCACCCGTGGCGAGCAGCTTGCCGCCCTCGTCATAAAACTTTTTCAGCACACGCAGGTTGGCAAGGGAAATGATGTCTGCGGCGGGCAGTACCACAATGCGGAAGCTTTCGTGATTTTGTGCGTTGTCCAGATACAGCAAGCCGCCCTCGGTATGGCAGCGCGTGTTCAGCGCCTCGGGGTGCAGCACGGTCAGATCATGCCCTGCGTACATCGAGATCGAGTTGATCAAGGTCATATAATCCGCGGTGGACATGGGCTCGGGATATTCGTAGCCGTTCACCTTGGAAAAATACAGATTGACGCCGCTGTGCAGATGGTAGATGGGGTAGAGCATGGCGATATCCGCCACGTGTCTGCCGCCGCGCAGCATCGTTTGCACGCGTGCGGTGAAATCGCCGAACTCGCTGTTTTGGGACAGCTCCGGGGGCAGGTGCATCGCGGTGCAGTTCACGCCACGTGCATAGGCATTGAGCGCGTCCTTGTAAAGCTGCGCGCGGTCATGAACGCGATAGTTGCGGAACAGCTCGCCGTTGACGCGGTCAACGTCAAAATTATATGCCGCACCCGCGGCGATCTTGATCGAGTTGGTGCCGTACATATAGGCCTTGTCGAAAAGGGCGCAGGGGG
>JAZQWF010000001.1:0-15384 GCA_045632185.1 Eubacteriales bacterium | reverse complement strand
CGCCCGTCGCCGCACAATAAGCCAAAAGGGCTCTCGCCACTCGCCACGCGAGAAGAGCGACTGCCCTTTGCTGTTATGGGAGAACTTTTTGCAAAAAGTTCCCCCACGCCCCCTCAAAAACCCTTCAAAGAAAAGGGTAGGTACGTAGCCGCGTTGTTGGCGAAAACGTGATTGTGCCCCGACGACCCGCATCCGCAATTTATCACAAATCAGCGCACCTTGTTCGCACTTTCTTATCATTCGTTGAAATGTTTTGAAGAGGTGCAGGGGGGACTTTTGGGAAAGTCCCCCCTGCAAAAAGGCGGCCGCAAGCGGCCGCCCCGAGGCGTTCTTCTTTTGTCATTTCATGCCTTGCACCATACGGCGCATCTTCTTCCCCGTTTTCTCTACCGCCTCTGCCGTGTTTTTGGCCACGCGCTTGGCGCTGCTGCTCATCACAACGCCCATCGCGCCCGCCACAGACGCCGCGGTCAGGATCCCTGCCGCCATCATCGTCGCTTTTTTCATTTTTTCTCCCTCCCTTGCTCGTCTTGCTATTATTTTTGCCATGCAGATCGCTTGCTATACGGCAAAAAAGGCGGAAATTTTGCGCTGTGCGCGATGTTTTTTGCAATTCACCTTGCATTTGCCATTATAATATTGTATAATAAATTTAATTATGATATAAGGGAGGTTCCCTATGCAACAGATCTATACCATTCCCGTGCGCGAGGCCTTTGAGGCGGGCGCTGCCGATCAAAAATGCGGCTGCCCCATGTGCGCGCTTTACCGCAAATTAGAGGAAAACGAGCTGGATCTTATTCTCGGCGCTTCTATGATGGAGCCGGACGTCCGCATCAAGACCAACGAAAAGGGATTTTGCCGCACGCATTACGATATGATGTTCGTGCGCAAGAACCGCCTTGGCATGGCGCTGACGCTGGAAAGCCACCTGAGCGACCTGAAAGAGGATCTTGCCACGGGCTTTCTCGCAGGACTTGTCACCAAGCCCGGCAGCACGCCCTTGAAGCGCATTGAAAAGTTGGAGCAAAGCTGCTACGTCTGCGAGCGCATTGATTTCCACTTCCAGCACATGGCGGAAACCGTGGTGTACCTGTTTGAAAGCGAGGACACCTTTGCCAAGCTGATCCAGGCGCAGCCCTACTTCTGCCTGCCCCATTACCGCCTGCTTTTGGAAAAGGCACAGCACCGCCTGCAAAAGAAAAAGCTTGCCGACTTTGCCACGCTGGTAGAGGGTGTGGAAAAGGGCTATATGAGCAAGCTTTGCGCGGACGTCAGCGCCTTCTGCAAGTCCTTTGACTACCGCTACGAGGACGAGCCCGGCACCAACCCCAAGGACAGCGTAGAGCGCGCGATGGCATTCCTGCGCTCGGATATACATAAAAAGTGAGGATACGAAGATGGAACTAACACTCAAAGACATTCAAAGCATCGCGCACGGCGCGCTGCGTGTTGAAAAAAACGAGCAGGGCGAGATCGCCCTGTACCGCTTCACCGAGAAGCAGATGGCGCTTTACGAGCGCGTGAACACCGCGTTTTTTGAAAAATCCTTCGGCACGGCAGGTGTGCGTCTGGAAATGGACACCGACGCCGACACGTTGGATCTGAAATATCACACCCGCCCCGCTTCCAGCCGCCGCTTCTACTATTTCGACGTATTCGTGGACGGCGTGATGGTCAAGCATTTCGGCCACGAGGAGATCTCCGAGGCCATCTCCACCCTGCACGTGGATCTGCCCGCAGGCACGCACCGCGTGTGCGTCTATTTCCCCAATCTGGCCGCGGCCACGATCCGCTCGTTAACGCTTTCCGACGGTGCATGCTTCAAGCCCGTGAAGCGCGAGCGCAAGCTGCTTGCCTTCGGTGACTCGATCACGCAGGGCTACGATGCAAGATTTGCCTCGCAGAGCTACGCCAACCTGCTTGCCGACAAGCTTGGCGCCGAGCTTGTGAATATGGGCATCGGCGGCGAGGTCTTCCGCCCCGAGCTGGTAGACGCCGAGATGAACTATTCCCCCGATATCGTGACGATCGCCTACGGCACGAACGACTGGTCCGGTCAGGAGCGCGAGCGCACCGAAAAGGCATCTGTCGAGTTTTATGAGAACGTGCGCAAGGCATTCCCGAACGCAAAGATCTTCGCCATTACCCCCATCTGGCGCGCAGACGACCACCGCGTGACCAAGGTCGGCGTATTTGAGGAAGGCCGCGAGATCGTCCGCAACGCCGCGAACACCGTGGGTGCAACCATTATTGAGGGTGACGGCATGATCCCCCACCTGCCCGAGGTCTGCTCGGACGCATATCTGCACCCCAACGATTACGGATTTAAATTCTACGCGAACGCTCTTTACGACGCGATCGCCGCACATCTTGGAAAGGAGTAAGCCATGGTACTTTCTAACGAACAGCTGCGCAGCACGATCACAGGCGCGGCAGAAATCATTGAAGAAAGCGGTATACTCGTTCCCCTGCGTTTTGGCCACCACGTGCGCGAAAACGTTTATCCCGCGGGCAATCGCTTTCACCCCGCCACGATGCAAAGCTCGGGCGTGGTTTCCCGTTTTGTAACGAACAGTAACACCGTAGCGTTCTCCTACGCCGTTTCCACGCTCAGCGCCTCGCAAAGCTTTGACGTGTGGGCGGATAACGTCTTTTACGCCACGCAGGGCTGCTCCCCCGCCGAGGGACGTGTTGAGGTCAAGCTGCCCAAGGGAGAGAAGACCGTGACGATCTACTTCCCCCACCACGAGGACGGCAAGATCTTTGACGTCACGCTGGACGAGGGTGCAAGCTTCTCCACCGCCCCCCAAAGAAAATACAAGGTGCTTTTCATCGGAGACTCGATCACGCACGGCTCAACTGCGGCACACGCCTCGATGACCTATGCGCATCAGCTGTCCCGCGCGCTGGATATTGAGGTCGTCAACCAGGGCATCGGCGGTGAGGGTTTCAACGCCGACGCCGTAGACAACGAGCTATATTTCACCCCCGATCTGGTGTCGGTATCCTACGGCACCAACGACTGGTCGCACGCCCCCTCTTACGAGGAAATGGAAGGTCGTGCCAACGGCCATTTGCAGGCGCTGCGCGCCAAGTATCCGAACACCCCGATGGCGGTGATTTTGCCCATCTGGCGCGCGGATCTCGACTTGACCACCAAGCCCGTCGGCTCCTTTGAGGATGCGCGCAGGTTGCTGCGCGAGGCTGCCGCACGCGTGGACGCTACCGTTATTGACGGTCTTACGCTTGTTCCCCACGTGACCGACGTTTACGCCGATCTCAGATTGCACCCCACCGAATTCGGCTTCCAGTTCTACGCAGAAAATCTGCTCCCCTACTTTAAGAAATTGTTGGCGAAATGATGGAAAACAAAAGCAAATACGGAAATATGATCGACCTTTTGCAGCTGCAAAAGCAATTCATTCTTGCGCATCTGCGCGAGGGGGATACCGCCGTTGACTTTACGATGGGCAACGGTCACGATACTGAATTTCTTTCAAAAACTGTGGGGGAAAACGGGCACGTGTACGCCTTTGACGTGCAGCAGCAGGCCGTAAACTCCACCGCCGCCAATCTCAAAAAGGCGGGCTGCCCCGAGAATTATACCCTCATTCTGGACTCCCACCACAAGGTGAAGGAGTACGTGCAGGGCCCGATCCGCGCGGGCATGTTCAACCTTGGCTATCTGCCGGGCTCCGATAAAAGCGTGACCACGATGCGCGTGACCACGATGCCCGCCATTGAGGCGGCGATCGATCTGCTGGATCACGGCGGCGTGCTGCTTGTTGCCGTTTACCCCGGACACGCGGAGGGCGATGCCGAGGGCAAGATGGTGCTGGATTATTTCGCCACGCTTGACCGTCACGTGATCTGCTGCACCCTCATTCGCATTCTCAACTCCCCCACGTCCCCCTTCTTCATCGTCATCGAAAAGAAATAAGTGCCGCAACGGTACGAAAATAAAGGAGATATCGCTATGCCGCTTGTTGATATGTCTGTGGAAAAGCTGTATACCTACGAGGGGCGCAATCCTCGCCCCGCAGATTTTGACGACTTCTGGTATAAATCCCTTGCCGAGATGAACGCCATCGATCCCCAAGTGACCTTTACCCCCGTGGACTATGCCAGCAAGACGATGGAGTGCTTTGAGCTGCGCTTCACCTCCACCAAGGGTGCGCGCCTTTTTGCACGCTTTGTGCGCCCCAAGAATTTTGAGGGCAAGCTGCCCGCTATTTTGAAATTCCACGGTCTTTCCGGCAACGGCGGTTGCTGGTCGGATCTGACCAAGTACGCGGCAGAGGGCTTTGTCGTTGCCGCGCTGGACAGCCGCGGTCAGGGCGGCTATTCCGAGGACGTTGGCGGCGTGGCGGGTACGACCTATACCACCCCCTTCACGCGCGGTCTGGACGGCCCGCCCGAGGGGCTGCTTATTCGCGACCTCTTCCTTGACACGGCAATGCTTGCCCGTGTGGTGATGGGGCTGGACTACGTTGACAAGAAGCGTGTCGGCACCTTGGGCGGCTCGCAGGGCGGTGCGCTTTCCATCGCTTGCGCGGCACTTGTTCCCGAGATCAAGCTTTGCGCCGCCAACTTCCCCTACTATGCCGATTACAAGCGCGTATGGGAGATGGATCTTGCCAAGGGCGCTTACGAGGGCTTGCGCTATTACTTCCGTTGGTTTGATCCCGCGCACAAGCGCGAGGACGAGATCTTTGAGAAGCTGGGCTATATTGACATTCAGTTCCTTGCCCCCCGTATCCGCGCGAAGGTGATGATGACGACCTGTCTGATGGACACGACCTGTCCCCCTTCCACGCAGTTTGCGGCATACAACAAGATGTCCTGCGAGAAATCTGTGGTCTTTTACCCCGATTTCGCACACGAGCTTCCTGTTACGCACGCCGACCGCACGATGGCGTTTCTTGCCGAGCTTTAAGCAAAAACAACACCGTTTGGGGGGATATTACCTCAAAACGAAAAACTCTACGGCGCGTGGGTTGCAATTTTACACCCACGCGCGTTATCATATTAACATAAGGAGGTGAGCCGTGATGGATCAAGTAAAGATCGGACAATTTATCGCGCAATTGCGCCGCGAAACGGATCTGACGCAGCGCGAGCTTGCCGAAAGGCTGAGCGTGAGTGACAAGACGGTGTCCAAGTGGGAATGCGGCAACGGGTTGCCGGAGGTATCCCTGATGCTGCCCCTTTGCAAGGTGCTTGGCATCACGGTAAACGAGCTGCTTTCGGGTGAGAGATTGGAAAGCGCCGATTACAAGGCGCGCGCCGAGGAAAATATGACCGCGCTGCTTTTGGAGCGCACCGAGAACAAGCGCAAGCTTTTTGTAGAGATCGCGGTGGTCCTGCTCACAATGTTAGGCGGTATCACGTCGATCATGTCAGCCGGGCTTTTGGAGATCGGCACGCCCGTGCGCATCGCGCTGATATTGATCGGCTGCGTGGTGATGTTCGGCGGCGTTTTCATCGCCGCTTACTTAGAAATGACCTCGGGATATTTTGAGTGTGCCAAATGCGGCGAGTATTTTATCCCGACCAAGACCGCCTATCTGATGGGCGCACACTCCGCTACGCGCCGCCATCTGCGCTGTCCGCATTGCGGCAAAAAGAGCTGGTGCTACCGCCGCCTTTCGCGCAAAATAGAGGATAAATAACAAAAAAGCCGCACACGTGTGCGGCTTTTTCTTGACAAGTTCCAAAGAGCGCACTATAATAAATTCAGAAGCGAGGAAAGGGGGAAATGCCGTGAAAAAGAAGTCCTTGATCATTTGGCTCTGTATATACGCCTTGGAGATTGCGGGCGTGCTGACCGTGATTTTGAAAAACCGCGAGCGCTGGCTTTTTAATGACTATTCCGCGTTCCCGATCTTCTACATCCTGGTCTGTATCTTTCTTGCGTTCTATCTGCCCTCTTTTCACAACGCCAGGCGCGAGCACAACCGACTACAACGCTGGTGCAGATGGCATATCAGCCATTACGACTACTACGACAACCACTTCTCGGAAATCAATTTTGTCGAGCGCGTGCGACGCGGTGAATGGCAGGATCCCTTTTGGCTCTTTATGGGCCGTGCGTGCATCGCCCTGATCGCCTTTTTCCTGCTTTTCGTTTTCTTCTTTGACCTCGGCTCCAAAGCCGCTTCCTTCGGCTTTGCTATGCTGATCTATTCCTTGTCGGGATGGCTTTATCTTGTCCTTGCCCCCGCCGATTGGAAGGAATACGAGAAGGAGCTTCGCCAAAAGCAGCAAAAGGAGCTGGAGGAACAGCAAAAGCGCGAGGAGCTTGGTAAATGGAAATAACAAAAAGCCACCCATATGGGTGGCTTTTTTAGTTCGGGAGGAGCAAGCCACGCCCCTACCGGTGTAGACGTTATTTGAGGTGAAAGCCGTTCATCGTGACCTCTGCCACGCCGTTGCCAAGCTCATCTGTGACCACAACGCGGTAGCAGCAGGTGCTGCGGCCGTCCTTCACGCAATTTGCCTCGGCAATCAGCATTTTTCCCTTAGGAACGCCAAGGAAGGTGATAGAGGAGGACAGTGTGACGGTGTTCATCTTATTGTGATTTGCCGCCACGGCAAAGGCAAAGTCAGCCAGCATAAAGGACACGCCGCCCATCACACCGCCCGCAGCGTTACAATGGCGCTCGTCCAGCAGCAGCGTGCATTTGGCATAGCCCGTATCTGCCGCCTCGATCATAGCACCGTTTTGGTTGGCAAAACGGTCCTCGGCAAAAATATTTTTGATTTCTTCTAACGTTTTCATGGCTTCTCCCTTATTAAAACTGATACCGTTATGGCACTATTCTGCCACAAAAGAAAACTTTGATACAATATATCAAATACGAACTGTCCCTATTGTATCACGAAAGCGCCCATTTTGCAAGGTCGGAAAGGATATTTTTCCACCCTATTGCTTTTTTTCTTAAAATTTGGTAAAATATATAGGATTGTTGATTTTATTTATAAGGAAGATTACTATGGACGAAAGAACGATAAAAGAAATCGAGCGTCGCCGCACGTTTGCGATCATCTCCCACCCCGACGCCGGCAAAACGACCTTAACGGAAAAGCTGCTGCTTTACGGCGGCGCGATCCAGTCCGCGGGCTCAGTCAAGGGCAAGCAGAGCGACAAGCACGCCGTTTCTGACTGGATGGAGCTGGAAAAGCAGAGAGGTATCTCTGTCACCTCCTCCGTCATGCAGTTCCGCTACAACGGCTATTGCATCAATATTCTGGACACCCCCGGACACCAGGACTTCTCTGAGGACACCTACCGCACGCTGATGGCGGCAGACAGCGCGGTGATGGTCATTGACGCGGCCAAGGGCATCGAGCCGCAGACGCGCAAGCTCTTTCACGTTTGCGCCAAGCGCGGCATTCCGATCTTCACCTTTATCAATAAGATGGACCGCGAAGCACGTGACCCCTTCGATCTTCTTGACGAGCTGGAACGCGAGTTCGGCATCGGCACGTATCCTATGAACTGGCCGATCAGCTGCGGCGTGACCTTCAAGGGCGTGTTTGACCGCCGCGCGCGTTGTATCCACACCTTTGATAACTTCCACGGTGGCAGAGGCAAGCTGAACACCATCGAGTGTGACATCACCGAAACCGAAAAGCTGGATGCACTGATCGGCGAAAATCTGCGCGAGGAGCTGTGCGAGCAGGTGGAGCTGCTGGACGGCGCAAGCTTTGACTTTGACGAGGAGAAGATCGCACACGGCAAGCTTTCCCCCGTGTTCTTCGGCTCGGCACTGAACAACTTCGGCGTAGAGGACTTCCTTGCAGCGTTCCTTGAAATGACCTCCGCTCCCCTTTCCCGCAAAACCGTGGACGACAAGGAGGTTTCCCCCTTTGACGAGGGCTTCTCTGCGTTCGTTTTCAAGATCCAGGCCAATATGAACAAGGCACACCGCGACCGCATCGCATTTATGCGCATCTGCTCGGGCAAGTTTGAGCGCGGCGAGGAATATTACCACATTCAGGGCAAGCGCCCCATCAAGCTCTCCCAGCCCCAGCAAATGATGGCACAGGAGCGCGAGGGCGTGGAGGAGGCCTTTGCAGGTGATATCATCGGCGTATTTGATCCCGGCATTTTCTCGATCGGTGACACTGTCTGCGCCAAGAACAATAAAGTCACCTACTCCGGCATTCCCACCTTCGCCCCCGAGCATTTCGCCATGGTCGAGCAGATCGACTCGATGAAGCGCAAGCAGTTTGCCAAGGGCATGGATCAGATCGCCAAGGAGGGCGCGATCCGTATGTTCTTCGAGCCCGGCGCCGGTATGGAGCGCGTGGTGGTCGGCGTGATCGGTATGCTGCAATACGACGTGCTGAAATTCCGTATGGAAAGCGAGTACGGCGTGAAGTATATCCAGCGTGATCTGCCCTTCCAGTATATCCAGCGCATTGAGAACGATGATATCGACGTGGCCAAGCTGAACCTGACCTCCGACACCCGTGTGGTCGTGGACGTGCAGGGCAAATATTACCTCTTGTTCACCGGTCAGTGGAGCATCAAGTGGGCGCTGGACAACAACGCAGGTTTGGTGCTTGCCGACTTCGATCGTTTCTGATTTTCCAAAATACCGCTCATAATTTTCCAATTTTTAATTTCGCTATACACGAAATATTCTAAAATCGCACGCAAGGCAGGCCTTGCGTGCGATTTTAGTTTGACTTTTTCCTGCTTTTATGGTATGCTATATTTAATCCCAAGCCATCGGTCTTAACCGAGAAAGGAGCTTCTATGTCTGAAACAGAAAAGAGCGTTGCAGCATCGCCGCCAAAGCAAAAAAAAGACAAGCGGCCTATCTGGGGCGCACTTGCCCTTTGCCTGATCGCGCTGCTCACACTCTTCATTTTATATATGGCCAACGTCCAGATCCGCAGAGAGCATCACGACAACCTTTTTGAGGGAGATCTGCTTCCCATACAGCTGCGAAGCGGTGATGAGGATCTTTGGGGCTATATGAACGAGCAGGGAGAGATCGTGATCCCCACCGCCTACGAGCAAGCCGAGCGATTTGCCGACAACGGGCTTGCCGCAGTCAAGAAAAACCGTCGTTGGGGCTTTATCAACAAAAAGGGTGAGGAGGTCATTCCCTGTATCTTTGAGGACACGCTCGGCTTCGGCGAGGGCAGACTGGCCCCCGTCAAGCAGGACGACCTTTGGGGTTATATCAATAAAAAGGGAGAGATCAAGATCCCCTGCACCTACAAAGGGGCAGACAAATTTGCCGGCATCGGCCTTGCTGCTGTCACCATCGAGGATAAGCAGGGCTACATCAACGAGGCGGGCAAGCTGGTCATTGACCCCATTTTTGATCTTGCAAGGCCCTTTGACGAGAGCAACCGCGCCATCGTCAAGGCCTTCGGCCAATGGGGTCTGATCAACAAGAGTGGCGATTTCGTGATCAACCCGCAATTTGACTACCTGGGCGATTTCTCTGCCATCGGTCTTGCGACAGTGCAAAAGAACGGCCTTTACGGCTACATTGACCGTGACGGCGAGTACGCTGTTTTCCCGACCCTGCACAAAGCCACCGATTTTGCCCCCAACGGTCTTGCCGCGGTGCAGGCCGAGCAAAACGGACTTTGGGGCTATATCGATGCCGAGGGCAAAACGGTGATCCAGCCCGCCTTTGAGCGGGCGATGCCCTTCTCCCTGGACGGGCTTGCCGCCGTTGCTATCAAAGATCCGTGGTCTGCCACCGCGCGCTGGGGCTACATTGACGAGAAGGGCACTCTTGTTATCGACGCGACCTTCTCCTACGCCTCCGAATTCGTGACGGGTCTTGCCGCCGTACGTGACGAGAACGGCTTCCACTATATCAACGAAAAGGGCGAGCAGGTGTTTGCCGTTGCCGAAAATTGCACGGGCGCGCACGCCTTCTCTAACGATGGCTATGCCAAGATCGTTTGCTTCGACGAGCAGGAAATGCTTTATTATGTCGAGATCATCGACACCACGGGCAAGGTCATCCACGGCATGCGCATCTTTGAGTATGCCCCGTGCAAGGGAGATTGATCTCATTCCTCCCACCCACTTGACAAGCGCATAAAAATCGGTTAAAATAGAAATACTGAAAGAGGTGATAAAAATGGCTGAAAACAAAAAGAATGAAATGCAAGAAGAGGAAGCTGCCATCTGCATGCTTCAAGACGAAGAGGGCAACGAGCATAAATTCGAGGTAATCGCTGACTGCGAGTACAAGGGTGCTATCTATTACGCAATGATCCCCGCGCTTGACAGCGATATGGAGGACGAGTTCTGCGAGTACGTGATCCTCAAAGAGATCGTAGACGAGAATGGCGAGGAAACGCTTGTTTCCATCGACGACAACGAAGAGGAATTCAACGCAGTTGCCGACATTTTCGACAACCTGTTCGACGAAGAGGTCGACTACGACAAGAAGTAATCCCAAAAAAATCCTGCCGTTCTCGTGATAGCCGCTTTTGGGAGCCGACACGAAGATCAAAGGGATCCGGATAAAGCCAGCACCGTGGTTTGCAGGCCTCCCTCTCCCCGTATCGATTGACTTGTCTCGACGGGACCAGAGGACGTTGGAAGCAGTAAAGCGGTGGGCAGGAGCCCGCCCTGTAACATGAGGGTTCTTTCACATCGGTTACACGGCTCGGTGGGTCTCTCACAAAAAAGCGCATTGTGCCAGGCACAATGCGCTTTTTTCATACCGTTTTTGGGTTAATCAAAAGAGATCTCCGGGAAAGGCAGGGGCGTACCGCATGCTTGCGGCAAGGTGTCAAGCGGCGATTTCCCTTCCAGGAAGCGATGGCGCTCGCGCACGCCCTGCGCAGAAAGCTCCACCACGCCAAGGCAGGCGCGGATCTGCACGCGCTTCGGCTCCGACACAGGGCAGACCACGTCCAAGGATACGCCGCGTGCCGCCGCACAGGCAAGCAACGGCAAGAATTCGGGCGCGGCATCTGCGTTTTCCTCGCGGGTATATTCCAGATACAGTGTCGGTGCGCCCTCCGTTGCGGCATAGGCACACACGCTCTTTTCCTTGTCCGCGCGTTTGGCTGCCGCCAGCGCGGCCAGCATCACGCCTGCGGCAAGCGCCACGTCAGCCTTGGCACAGGAAAGCGTGGAAACGCCCATAAAATCGCGGGAAAGCGCGAGATCTGTCAGCAAGGAAAGGCGCTGCGCAACAAAGTCAAGAACACTTGCAAGATTGCGCTCCGCTTCATCAAATTCCACGAACGGCGCGCTGACATTCGCCAACCAACGGCACGCCCCGGCAAACAGCTCATCGTCGTGCGCCTTGTAGTGCATTTGCGCCGAGGGGCTGACGCATACGTGTGCGGGCACACCGTGGAAGGCAGCGGGAAAGGCAAGCGCGGATCTGACGTCACCCTGCGGCAACACCGCCAAAGCAAGGCCCGTGTGCGCCGCCAGTGTTCCTACAAGCAAAACGGGTGTGCGTCCGCACAGGGTCAGCAGTATTTTGTGCGGGAAGGAGCGCACGTAATCAGCCATCTCCTCACGCACTGCACGCTTGGCGGGGAAAATGTCAAAAAAAGAGGCACCCATTGCGCCGTTTTCCTTGGACGTATCGCAACTTACGATGCCAAAATCGCGGTCAAGCAAGAAATATTGCGCCGCGGATACGGCGCCGTCGCTTTGGCGCTGTTCTTTCTTGGCTTTTGTCATCAAATCCATACCGTTCGCCCCCTTTTTCTATATTATAGCACAATTTGTCGGAGAAATCAACAAAATTTGCGTCAACCTCCTCCAAATGCCGATTTTAAGGCGGCAACGTGCGCCCTCAACGAATAAAGGGGCACGGAAAGTGCCCCTTTGGTTTTGCCTCAACACCCCCTGAACGGCGATTTTTGATGCAGACGGCGTGATCGCAAGCGCAGGCGTACACCCCGTACGTCAAGCGCGCGAGCGCGTCGAAATGCCCCACGGAAGCGGAGCTTCCGTGGGGCATTGTTCTGCGCAAAAAGCGCCGTTCTCAATTGCAGCAGCAGCAGAGAACGATGAGTGCAATAATGATGATCCAGCAGCAGCTGTTGTCGCCACCGAAAAGTCCGCCGATACAGTTGTTATTCATAACCGTTCCTCCTTGTAAGAGATCGGGAGCATTTTCCCTCCCTGCTATTATTGTATGGTCCGCGCGCAAAAAGGTGATAGAATTTTGCGGAAATTTGCCGAAGCACGCTTGACAAAGCGCCCGGCGTGCAGTATAATAAAGAAGCCCAAAACGGCATTACAAAATAAATGAACACGCTTCCCTGCGGCGCTTGATCGCAGGCACGCCCGTTTTGCGGGTGCGGATGAGGAAAGTGCGGTGCAAATCCGTCACAACAGCCATTACCGTGAAAGTCGGAATGCTCATCGTCCCGTGCCGTAAAACGCTCTCGGGCAAGGGGGATGCGTGGCGCTTTTACCGTAGCTCCGACGGTATACTTTTGGCGTTTTGCTCCCCTGCGGGTTTCCCGTTGGGGAGCTTTTTACATTCATTCTTTTTGTAAAATTTTACGAAAAGAGGACGACAAAATGAAAACAGCAAGCAGAATTCTACTCCTTTTGCTCGCGCTTTTGATGGGACTTTCCCTTCTGGCGTGTGCCGACGTAGACAAAACGGGCGCGTGGGAAACCGCCACCTATGACCGCGACACCGAGCTTGGCAAGGGCGCCAAGACCGTGACGGTCAAGGTGATCGCAGACGAGCAGGAGTTGACCTTCACCATACACACCGACAAGAACACGCTCGGCGACGCGCTTCTTGAACACAAGCTGATCGATGGCGAGGAAGGCCCCTATGGCCTTTACGTCAAGGCAGTAAACGGCATCGTAGCGGACTATGACATTGACCAGACCTATTGGCAGCTCAGCAAGGACGGCGTGCTTGCGATGACGGGTGTAGACGCCACCGAGATCGCAGACGGCGAATGCTATGAGCTTACCAGAACGAAATAACGCCAATGCGACACAGACGACGGAGCCGTCTGTGTTGCGCGCGAGAAAAAAACAGTGGCTGACGGTACGGGAAATCTGCGTTTTTTCGATGCTTGGCGCGCTGATCTTCTGCTCCAAGCTTTTGATGGAGTGGGCGCCGAATATCCATTTCATCGCACTGTTCATCATCACCTTCACGCTGGTCTACCACAAAAAAGCGCTGGTACCGATCTACGTATTCGTGCTGCTGACGGGCGTGTACGGCGGATTTAACGTGTGGTGGGTGCCCTATCTTTATATCTGGCTGCCGCTGTGGGGGCTTGCCATGCTGCTGCCCCGCCGCGCGCCCGCCTGGCTGCTCACCGCGCTTTCCATGCTGCTCGGTGCGCTCCACGGCATTCTGTACGGTATTCTCTACGCCCCCGCGCAGGCACTTTTCTTCAAGATGAACTTTCAGACCACCGTGGCCTGGGTGCTTTCCGGTGCGCCGTTTGATCTCCTGCACGCCGTGGGCAATCTGGCCGCGTGCACCCTTGTCGTGCCGCTTGTAAAGCTGCTTTCGCGCTTGGAAAAAGGTGTCCGACACTAAAAAGATCCCCACATCGCGGGGATCTTTTTTGTTTGTGAAAATTCTGTCGATTTTGTGCATTTATAAAAAAAACGCTATTCACTTTTATCTATAATTACAATTGACAACGTATGATAGATGTAGTATAATAATACTACATTCACACAATATATAGCGTACTGCTGACGGATCGGGTGGGTTTACACCGTGTAGTGCGCGGGGCGTTAATCCGCCTTATTGCCGACCGTCTGGGCAGTCCACAAGGGCTGTCTTTTTGTTTTCTATGCTATCTTGTCAAAAGGAGGATATACAACATGTTTGAATTCGCACAATGGGAGGGCTTTGCGGGCAAGGAATGGAAAGAAGCCATTAATGTTCGCATGTTCATCCGTAACAACTACACGCCCTACGAGGGGGATAGTGCCTTCCTCGCAGGTCCCACCGCACGCACGAGCGAGCTGATGGACAAGTTCCGCGTGCTGCTTGCCGCAGAGGTCAAGAACGGCGGCCTTCTGGATATCGACACCGAGACCGTTTCCTCGCTTGCCAACTACGCCCCCGGCTATCTGGACAAGGAAAAGGAGCTGATCGTGGGCTTGCAGACCGACGCGCCCTTGAAGCGCGGCGTACATCCCTTCGGCGGTATCCGTATGGCGCGCTCCGCTTGTGCCGCTTACGGCTATCAGCTCTCGGATAAGATTGAAAACGCATTCCACTTCCGCACCACGCACAACGACGGCGTGTTCCGTGCCTATACCGACGAGATGCGCGCAGCGCGTCACATCGGCATCATGACCGGTCTGCCCGACGCCTACGGCCGCGGCCGTATTATCGGCGACTACCGCCGCGTAGCACTTTACGGTGTGGACGCCCTGATCGAACAGAAGAAGGCCGATAAGAAGAAGCTCGGCACGCTGCTCATGAACCAGGAGAACATTCAGCTGATCGAAGAGGTGCACCGTCAGATCGACTTCCTCGGCAAGCTCAAACAAATGGCTGAATCCTACGGCTATGATATCAGCCAGCCCGCCTCCAACGCACGCGAGGCGATCCAGTGGACCTACTTTGGCTATCTGGGTGCTATCAAGGAGCAGAACGGCGCCGCTATGTCGATGGGCCGTGTCAGCACCTTCTTTGATATTTATATCGAGCGCGATATTCAGCGCGGCATCCTCACCGAACAGGGCGCACAGGAGCTGATCGACGATTTCGTGATGAAGCTTCGTATGGCTCGCCTGCTGCGCACGCCCGAGTACAATGAGCTGTTCGGCGGCGACCCCATGTGGATCACCGAGTGCGTCGGTGGCATGTGCCACAACGGAAGGACGCTTGTTACCAAGTCCTCCTTCCGCGTACTGAACACGCTTTACAACCTCGGCTCCGCGCCCGAGCCCAACCTGACCGTGCTTTGGTCCGAGGCCCTGCCCCAGGGCTTTAAGAAATTCTGCGCACAGGTATCCATCGATACCGACTCGATCCAGTACGAGAACGACGATCTGATGCGTCCCGAGTACGGTGACGATTACGCCATCGCTTGCTGCGTATCTGCGATGCGCATCGGCCGCCAGATGCAGTTCTTCGGTGCACGCTGCAACCTGCCCAAGCTCTTGCTGCTTGCCCTGAACGGCGGCTACGACAACATGTCCGGCATGAAGATCGGCCCGCAGTTCGAGCCCTACGTAGGGGACGTGCTGGATTACGAGCATGTGGCTGACCGCTTCAAGGTCTATCTGGAATGGCTGTGCCGCCTGTACGTGAACACGATGAACGTGATCCATTTCATGCACGACAAGTACGCGTATGAGAAGATCCAGATGGCGCTTCACGACACCGACGTAGAGCGATTGATGGCCTTCGGCGTGGCAGG